>JAITQN010000007.1 GCA_031288865.1 Prevotellaceae bacterium | reverse complement strand
TCGCTAAACAACTTCAGCGTCTTGCCCGCCGGAAAGGTATATATATAGGTATGCGGCGCAGGCTCATGGGGTATAGTAGTGCCGCCCCCCTCGACGAACTCGAGCACAAACGGCGGCGTCCCCGTAAATTTAATCACATTGGCAGCCGTGTATTCCCCCAACGGCGGATAATTAATGGCATACACACACAGCCCGGCAGGGACGCACGACTGTGCGTCGCCACAGTTGGTAACCAATTGCACGGTAGCCGAAAAGTTGTTGTTTGTGCGGGCGTTGCCCACCACCCATGCGCCGTTGGGGTTGCCGTTAATCATCGTCACAGATGCCGCCGCCCACGAAGAGTTGGTTAACGTGGCGCCGCTCAACGGCAACCGGGTCATCGTGCCGGCGTCGTTGTAGTCCACGAACACCCACACGCTGTCGCTCCACTGCTTGCCGTTTGTCAATGGCGACCAGCTCACAGTAAAGGTCACCGTGCTGCTGGGCGTTCCGGGTTTCACCGAAAAACCGGAAATCTTGACGCCGTTCTGCGCCGATAGCGCCACCGGACAACATAATAGTAGTAAAAACAATTTTTTCATACTTTTCATATTGGTTTTAATTAACAATTTTTATCCATCTTTATCGTGTTGGCGTGGCCACACGACAACACGTTTATCAACCTTTATCGTACGTCTGTACAGACGCGGCATGCCGCGTCTCTACCCCGTTCACCGAAAAAGAAAAGGCCGCTGCGTACAACAGGTGATAAAGTAAGAAGAAGAAGAACTAATCCGCAACGGCCTTTTATCAAAGAACAATTTTTATCTACCTTTATCTGCCTTTACACAATACAACCCCACATCGCAAAACTATTGCAACGTATACAAAAACAATTAAGCAACTCTTAACGTTTAGTTCTTAACTCTTAACTAAAAATAAGTAGCGCGAGCCTGTAGATAATTTATTCCATTAAAAGGTCTTTCGAAACCTACGCATAAAATAAATTAGGCCCACACCTGACTTTCTGACAATATATAATGTATTGGATTGGAAAAGTAACGTGTGGGCGCCAACTTTATTCCTCTTTATGCGTTTTAACAATTCGAAAGTTTTTTAATTTAATGGAGAGTACAAAAAGCGAGCGCCAACAAGTATAATAAAGAACAAAAACTTTACGGCGCAAATGTAAGCACAATTTTTGGAAATGCAAATATATTTGTGTTAAATTGTGTTATAATTTATTCTTTAGGTAGAACGGCGTGATTTTCCAGATAAAGATAAGCATGGAAAGCGCCACGAGGCCTCCGCTGAGGGAATAGGCGTGCTGCAGGGTGCTGATTTCGGCAATGAAGCCGCCGGCCGTGAGGCCCAGCCCCACGCCCACGTCCCACGAGGTGAGGTAGGTGGACGTGGCGGTGCCCCGCTGGTTGTTCGACGCAAGGTTCACAAACATGGTGTTGAACGCGGGAAACATGCTCCCGAAGCCCAAGCCGAAAAAGAGCGCAATGCTGAAAAATATCCCTTTCCCCAACGCCGGGCAGTGCGTCATGAGCCACGCGCAGCTGGCGAGTATAAAGAAACACAGGCACACCATGGCCATGCCGAACGTGATGACCTGCGGAATGCGTCCCCGGTCGACCTGCCGTCCTGAGAACAGGCGGGAAATGGCCGTGCCCGCCGCCAGCAGGGTGAAGAAAATGCCGATGCCTCCTTCAATCCCGATGCTGCGGCCATACAGGGCAATGTAGGTATTCGTCATGCCGTAGGGTATGGATAGCAGCACCAGCACTACGCTGATGGGAATACCTTTTAATAATATAAAGCGGTCGAGCGACAGCGGCTCTCTCTTTACGGGTTGCCTGACGGGGGTTTTCACCCTCGTGGCCATCACAAAGCCGAGCGCGCAGGAGAGGAGCGAGCACAGGAAAATCACATCGAAGGAGTAGTAATCGTGCAGGAACAGGCCGGTCATGGGGCCTACGGCCATGGCGATGTTGTTCGACAGGCCGTAGTATCCCAACGCTTCGCCTCTTCGCGACGAGGGGGTAATGTCGATCACAATCGTGTTGCCGGCTACCGACACGGCGCCGAATGAAAACCCGTGAAATACGCGCAGGACGATAAACAGCGTGAGCGTGCCGGCTACCGGATAGCCTGCAAACACGGCGGTGAAAATAAAAAAGGCGAGGAGGTAAAACGGCTTGCGGGCAAAGGTGTCGAGCAGGTAACCCGAAAAGGGGCGGATCATCAGCGCGGCCACCACATAGCACGACAGCACCATGCCCACCTTTGATTCGCTGGTGTGGAACGTGTCGATCAGATAAAACGGCAACACCGGCAGCAGCAGGTAGAAACCGAAATATAAAAGAAAGTTGGCTGCTAAAATAAAGCAGTAACCGGCAGTAACTAACCGTGCCTTTTCCATCTCTCTTGCCGGTAACCTGTGCTTATTTTATCTTGATACCTTCAATGGCGTCTTTTGCCACAGTGTCTTCGGGATTAAGTTCCAATACTTTTGAAAAGAAACTTTTTGACATGAGGAATTCCTCTTTCGCAAAATCGGGATTGTTCTTGTGTTTCTTGGTAATCACGTCGGCTTGCATATAGTAATAATACCCCAAGTATTTGTAACTTTCAATCAGCTCTTTTTTGTAGCGGTCGGCCTGGTCGAGCAAAATCTCGATGACCTTTTCGTAATGAGGTTTAGCCAATCCCTGCGAGGCTTCCGGGTCAATCATAGAGTTGGTACGTGCGAGCCAGAAGTATCCCAGGAAGCTGGTGGGTGCGAGTTCCGCGATTTTAGTAAATGTGGAATCGGCGCTGTGCAGCGCGGCCAGCTTGTTTTCCGGCGTAACCAGCGAGTCGGTACCCAAATAGTAGTAATTGCGTCCTATGCTGAAATAAACGGTGGGATCGGGCTTTCCGATAAAATCCAGGTAACGCATGTAATAAAAAATCGCAGAGTCGGGCTGGTGATTTTTTTCATACATGTTGCCGATTTCTTTTAACAAGTCTTTTTTCGTGTCGTCTAATTGTATCACCTTGGCGTAATTTGCAGCTGCTTCGGCATATTGCTTATTCGCTTCCAGTTGTTCCGCATAGCAGAGATAGTCTAACGGAATCAATTTGTCTTTGGGCGCCGTTTGCATAAAGCGTTTGATGGCGTCCACGCTTTGCTGTCCCGAACGGGTTTTCGACAGGGCGTAGGCCTGCAGCCGTTTGGCCACTAAGTTAGCGGGGAATTTCTTCAGCACGGGCGTCACCACCGGCAACACTTTGTCGTATTGCTTGTCGAAATAGAGCAACCCGGCATACCGCAGCAGGTGTTCTTCGTCATAGTTTCCGCTGTCAATAAATTTGGCGTAATTTGCTACGGCGAGTTTGCTGTTTCCCTTCTTTTCATACAGTTCGCCCAGCAGGTGATAGTGCCCGCTGAAGTCCGGGTCGATATTTTGTATGGCGGTTAATTTTTCCTCCGACACCGCAGGATTGATCGGCATATAGATGCGGGCGCCTTTTACGTAGGCGCCTGTCAGGTTGGGCGAAAAATGAATGGCGTGGTCGTATTTGGTGCCGGCTTCCCCGCGGTTTTCCTGATTTTTATAGAGCACGATATCGCCCTCCAGCATGTAAGGGCGTCCGCTTTTGCTGTCCACCTTTTTGGCTTGGGCAATATATTTGGCGGCGTTGTTGTAGTCGCCTGCGTAGGCGTATGCTTCCGCCACAGCCAACGGCAACCTGATGTCTTTTTTGTTCGTTTTAATGGCACTGTTGAAAGCCTCTTCTATTGTTTTTTTCGTTTCTTTTGTCAATCCCCCTTTTGAAGAAAATTCTTTTAAGGACAATTTTGACGTCCCGATTTTGTTGAAAGGGTCGGCAGGCAACGTTTCAAGGCCTTTCTTATAGTAGATATAAGCCGAATCGGGCTGGTTTAATTTTACATAAATTTCACCCAAATAATAGCATGTTTCCGCTTTTTCTTCCGGCGAGACGCTCGTGTTCCACTGCTTCAGGAAAAATACTTTTGCAGCGCGGTACATGCCTGACTCATATAAATTAATGCCGGTACGGTTACCGGCCATACATGTCAAACTGGCCAGAACAAAGCAGGCACAACTCATTATTTTTAGTGTCTTCATAATTGTATTTTAGTTTTAAAATTCATTTCTTACGTTTACGATATTTACGGGCATCGTGGCCGGCAATAGTCCCGCCTTGAGGATAACTCGCTGTCCCCGCGACCCGGTGATAAAGGAGGTTAATCCCGTGGGCAGCCCGCTCCGGGGGTCGTTTAAATTGATGTATATGTTCCGCGTCAGCGGGTATTGTCCGTTGTGGAGATAATATTGATAGGGCTGGAAGCTGTTTTTCCGCGTAGGGTTTTCTTCGCGGCTTATCCGCATGATTTGGACTTCCGACAAAAATTCCCGGCTCAGCGAGTCGTGTTCTTCGCTGATCCAGTTTACGCCGATAACGCCCAGGGCGTTCGGGGTCTGCGCTACATATTCTATGACCTTCCGGTTCGTGCCTGCGGCGTAGGATTGCCCGGATAGCGATTGTCCCGGACAAATCGAATCCAGCACATAGCGCACGGTGCTTGAGTTCGGATGGTCATACACGATGTGCAGGGGACGCGATTTGGATTTGGGGAACAACTGCTCCCACCGCGACACCTGCCCGGAAAATATTTTCTTCAATCCGGCTACATTGATGATGGTGTCGGGGTTTTGTTTGTGTGTGATCAATGCGATACCGTCTGTAGCGATTTTTATGGATTTCGGAAAAAACTTCCGGTTTTGGAACGACGTAATTTCGTCCACCGTCAAAGGCCGCGTGGCTATTACCAGCCGCACGCTGTCTTGCAGCAATAGATTCATTGCCTCCACCTCGTTGGTGTACAGTGGATCAATACCGGCCATGGGATACTGCATTTCAAAAACATTTATCTCCTCTTGTACAAAAGGAGATAATGTTTCGTCAACCGCCACCCTGACGAGGCCGCTGAACAGCGTATCATCAGGCGTTCCCGGTTTTTTTCCACGGCATGCAACCAACAACAAGCAGAGCAAAATGCAACTTATCTGATGACACCGTTTAACCATACGTATAACTATCGTGTCCGCATTTGAAATACGACGGGCAACATAAATTTAACAGATACGGGATTCCCGCCTTGCCGGCCGGGGATCCATTTCGGCATTTTCGAAACCACGCGTATGGCTTCCTTGTCTAAGGACGAGTCCACGCCCCGAAGCACGGTGATTTCACGTATTACGCCGTCTTTCCCCACCACGAACGACAAGATCACACGGCCCTGAATGCCCATTTCCATGGCGATGACCGGGTATTTGAGTTCGTTGGCAATCCATTTCCGCATGGCTTCTTCGCCACCCGGAAATTCGGGGTTTTGTTCTACCGAGCCCACGAGGAATACTTCGTCCTTTTGCTCTACAATCAGTCGATGTTCGTCAAGGTCGGCAATATCCTTCCCGGTTTCGTCATCGTTGCCTTTTACGTCGGCTATTGAAATAGCGGCTTTGGCTTCAAACAATTCCTCCTGGGTCTTGATGTCCTCTTCCGGCACTTCTTCGTCTTTTTTGATGACGGGCGCCGTGAATTTGATGGTCGTTTTCAATGCCGGAGGCGGAGGTACGTTCACCTGTTCTATCTTATTTTCCTCAGGCAGCTCTATCTTAATATCCGATAACGCCGTCACTTCGGTGACGCCCTCGTCGTGTTTCACGGGCGTGAGGAGTTCTGCCAAAGTAGGAGCGAGCATCACAAGTATAATGAAAGCAATGATTGTGATGTATGCGATAATATGGCGTTTGGATGAATTCTTACGAAGTATGTATGCGCCATAGTCTTTGTTTTTGCCCGTAAAGACTAATTCGCACCATTCATTACTGGTTATATTAATATCCTTTGCCATATCTTATTGTTCTTTTGTTTTCCATTCTACTACCTCTTTTAATTCGGGGGCATAGCCTTCATGCGTCAAGTCTTGCAGCAGGCGCAGGTCGCCGGGCGTAATATCCACAATGGCATAGCGGCCGATGTTGCATATCTGCATTTCATCCAGTGCGTCGATCAGGTTCTTGTAAGTCGAAAAGTCGGAAGCCTTTATCAGCACCACAGGAGAATTTTTATTTTTCTTGATCTCTATGGACTGCTCCCTATATTGTTCGGGCGTCACTTGCAGGTTCGCTTTCATCTTTTTCAGTTCCTTCATTTGCTGCACCACTTCGAGGTTGCGTCCCAACAGCACTGCCCGCAGCCCTTCTCCCGAGAAATCAGTTTCCTTGAGCAAATCGGGATCGTCGTATGTGGGTTCGCCAAAATAATAGTACACTTTATCGTCTTTTCCCAGCAAAACCGTGATAGCGTTCGATGCCTTGATTTTCTCCTGTTCTTCTTCACTGATCACGTCTTTTCTCGGCATGCTGATTTCCATAGTTTGCGGTTTGCTCATGGTTGTACAGAGCATGAAAAAGGTGATGAGCAACATGTTCATGTCCACCATGGGCGTAAAATCCACGTGGACATTGAATTTCTTCTGTTTACCCTTTTTGCCGCCACCATCATCTTTTTGTTGAATTTCTGCCATAATCTATTCGGTTTTTTTATATTTCAGGCATATTTTTCAGGGAAGTAATCAGGTTATACCGATTTTCCCTTAAATCCTGAAGGGTGTTCATGATGTCTCTTATCATAGGATACGGCGTGCTGTGGTCGGCTTTGATCGCGATCACCAGGTTTTTATTTACTTCCCGCGCCATCTGCATCCAAACCTTGAATTGGTTGTTGGTGCTGTCGCAGGGAATGCCGTAATCCATAATTATTTTGTCTTGATCTTCCGACGGCAGGGCGAGGAACTGCTTCATGCCCTGAATAGGCACGCCGAAAGAAGGCGCCAAACTGAATTTCTTCAGTTCTTCTTCAGTGAAAGTGATGTCGTAGTTCTCACCCATCCGCTTTAGCACGTCCCAGCGGTCGGGCTGTTTGTCGAGCGACATGAACACCTTGCCATTGGGCTCTATCAATATTGATACGATGTTGGTTTCCGGAATCTTGATCTCTGACACGGATTGCGGCGGGTTCACCTGCACCGGCTCTTTCTGCACGAAAGTCGAGGTCAACATAAAGAAAGTCAACAGCAGCACTGTCACGTCACTCATGGCAGTCATATCAATAAAGGTGGACTTCTTCTTGATTTTTTTACTCATAACCGATAATTT
>JAITQN010000153.1 GCA_031288865.1 Prevotellaceae bacterium | reverse complement strand
CAGGTGCAGCAACTGAAGCCGGTGAAAATAAAACTGAACATACAGGAGCAGTATTTCTCCGCCATCAAGCTGAACATGCCGGCGACTATCAAGCTGGACGTGTTGCCCGGCAGGGATTTTCAGGGAAAGGTGCATCTGGTGTATCCCACGGTGGACGCCGTGTCGCACACGGTTACCACAGAAATCGTATGGAACAATGACCAATTGGAACTGCGTCCCGGCATGTTCGCCCGCGTGGCGCTGAACTTCGGAACTAAAGACCACGTGGTGGTTCCCGACAAGGCGATCGTAAAACAACCCGGCACTGACGACCGCTATGTATACGTGCTGCAAAACGACCAGACCGTGAGCTACACGAAAGTGGAACTCGGCCAGCGGCTGGGCGACCGCTACGAAGTCCTCTCGGGATTGAAGGACGGCGACCGCGTGGTAGTAGCCGGCATCAGCAAACTAATCAACGGAACCCTTGTCACAGTTAAGAACTAATGGTGAAAGGTGAAGGGTGACGCTTCACCCATCACCCATCACCTAACACTCATCACCCTTCACAGAAAAAAATATGAAAATATACGAAACCGCCGTACGAAAGCCTGTGTCCACCATCCTCATCTTCATTGGAGCGATTGTGCTGGGGCTGTTTTCGCTGAATAGACTGTCCATTGACCTGTACCCCGAAATAGAGGTGCCGATGCTCACCGTCGTTACCACCTATCCGGGAACCAGCGCCGTCGACATAGAGCAAAACATCACGCGTATCCTGGAAGACAACCTGAATACGGTGTCAGACCTGAAGAAAATCACTTCGAGCTCGCAGGAGAATATCTCTATTGTGATACTCGAATTTGAATGGGGCACCAACCTCGACGAAGCCGCCAACGACGTGCGCGACGCACTAGGGCGCGTGGAAACCTACCTGCCCGACGATTCCGAAAAGCCCTTCATTGTGAAGTTCAGCACAAGCATGATGCCTATCATGTTCCTCTCGGCTACGGCCGACGAGAGCTACGAGGGGCTTTACAAGCTGCTCGACGAGAAAGTGGCCAACCCGCTGAACCGCATCAACGGCGTGGGCGCCGTGAACATCAGCGGCGCGCCCACACGCGAAGTGCAGGTGAACGTCGACCCGAAAAAGATAGAAGCCTATCACCTGACGATTGAACAAATCGGGCAAATCATTGCACAGGAAAATGCCAATATCCCCGCCGGCGCCATGGACATCGGCTCGGAACGTTTCTCGGTACGCATCGAGGGCGAGTTTGCCGAAAGCGCCCTGCTGAAAGACGTCGTAGTGGCCAACGTTGGCGGGCGCGAAATCCGCATCAGGGACATCGCTACAGTGAAGGACACGATTAAGAAGATGACCGTCGAGGAAACCATCAACGGACAAAAGGGCGTCAATATGTTTATCCAAAAACAGTCGGGCGCCAACACGGTGGAAATCGCCAGAGCGGTGCGTGAAGCCCTGCCCCAGCTGGCCAAAGACCTCCCGGCCGACGTGAAAATCGACATCTTCTATGACTCGTCGGAATACATCAACAACAGTATCGACAGCCTCACCGAAACCGTCATATACGCGTTCATCTTCGTGGTGCTGGTGGTGCTGTTCTTTCTGGGACGCTGGCGCGCTACTATTATCATTGCGCTCACCATCCCCGTGTCGCTCATCACAAGCTTCATTTACCTCATGTTTACCGGCGGTACGATTAACATTATTTCGCTCAGCTCGCTCTCCATCGCCATTGGGATGGTGGTCGACGACGCCATCGTGGTGCTCGAGAATATCGTGAAACACCTCGAGCGCAAAGCGCGTCCGCGCGACGCAGCCATCTACGGTACCAACGAAGTATGGCTCGCGGTGCTTGCCACTACGCTCACGGTGGTTGCGGTGTTCCTGCCCCTCACAATGACCGGCGGGCTGGCCGGCATCATGTTCCAACAGCTCGGCTGGATTGTGTCTATCGTGATTGTCATCTCCACAGTGGCCGCTATCACGCTTACGCCAATGCTCTCGTCGAAGATGCTGATGTTCCGCCCGGCGCATTCCTACAAGGGAATGGGCATTATCTTCAAACCCATCGACAAGTTCCTCGACAGGCTCGACGGCGGCTACGCACAACTGCTGCACTGGGCGGTGCACCACCGCGCGGTTACTATCTTCGGCGCGCTGGCAATATTCCTGGTAAGCCTCCTGCTGCTGACGCAGGTGCCTACCGACTTCATGCCCGAAAACGATAACGGGCGCCTCCAGGCAAACGTAGAACTGCCCGTGAACGCCAACCTCGAACAAACCACCGAAGTGGCGCACCGCATCGAAAAGGCCTTGCTGGCCGCCTGTCCCGAAATACGCCTCATCTCCGTAAGTTCCGGCGCCGACGACCAGGGGGGCATGACTGCACTGTTCGGCAACTCGGGCGTCAACATTATTTCCTACGGCCTGATACTGGTAAAAAAACATGAACGCACGCGGACGCAAAATGAAATCAGCGACGTGCTGCGGGAAGAAATCGCCAAATTCCCCGAAGCGGTGAAATACAGCGTAACCTCCGGCGGCGCGGGCGCAGGCATGGGCGGCGGGAATACCGTTGATGTAAAAGTATTCGGCTATGACTTTGACGAAACCACCGCCATTGCCGAAGAACTCGCCGAACGTATGCGCGGCATCGAGGGCGCGCGCGACGTGAGGATAAGCCGCGAAGCTATGAAGGTGGAACTGCAGGTGGACTTCGACCGCGAAAAACTCGCGAAATTCGGCGTGAACACCGTTACGGCTGCCAACTACGTGCGCAACCGCATCAACGGTCTCACCGCCTCGCTCTACCGCGAAGACGGCGAAGAATACGACATCATCGTACGCTACGACGAAACATTCCGCACAGCCATCGGCGACATCGAAAACATCCTCCTCTACAACAGCGCCGGCGGCAGCATCCGCCTCAGCGAAGTGGCGACGGTAGTGGAACGCTTCACCCCGCCGGTCATTGAACGCGAAGACCGGCAGCGCGTAGTCACCGTATCGGCGGCGCTCGGCGCGGGCGCGGCGCTCGGCGAAGTGGCCGCCGCCGCACAAAAGGAAATCAGTCAGCTCACGCTTCCCCCCACCGTCAGCGTAGCCATCGCCGGCGCAGTGGAAGACCAGCAGGAAATGCTGGTCGACATGATGACTCTGCTGGCGTTAATCATCGTCCTGGTGTATATCGTTATGGCCACGCAGTTCGAGTCGTTCTCCATGCCGTTCATCATCATGCTCTCCATTCCGTTTGCCTTCACCGGTGTATTCCTCGCCCTGTGGCTCACGGGCACGTCGCTCGACATGGTCGCCTTAATCGGCGCCATCATGTTAGTGGGGATTGTCGTGAAAAACGGCATCGTAATCGTCGACTTCACCAACCTGCAACGCGAGCGCGGGCTGCCGCTCAACGAGGCGGTGATTACCGCCGGCAAGTCGCGCCTGCGCCCGGTATTGATGACTACGCTCACGACCATACTCGGGATGATACCGCTGGCCGCAGGCGGCGGCGAAGGCGCCGAAATATGGAAGCCGATGGGCATTGCCGTAGTCGGCGGGCTGACATTTTCCAGCATCCTCACGCTGCTGGTCATCCCGGCCCTCTACTCGGCCTTCAACATCGGCCACGCAAAGAAAGAACGCAAGTCGAACGCCGTGGAAACAGCATGGGTGAGTTAAGAACTAAGAGTTATGAGTTCTGAATTAGCTGGCGCCAGTGTTCCTACTTCATACCTCTAATTAGTCACATTAAACAATTAATCACATTAACACATTAACATGAAAGCAGTATTAATAACCTACGGACAGTCGCTTGGACGGCCGGTGGAAGACCTCTTAGACAAATTAAATATACGCGGTTTCACGCGCTGGTCGGAGACGTTCGGGCGCGGCAGCGAAAACGGCGAACCGCACTACGGCACGCATGCATGGCCGTCGAAGAACGGCACAGTGCTGGCGGTGGTGCACGACCAGGAATCGGACGCGCTGCTCTCCGCCCTCCGCCACCTCAACGACCAGGCCGAACAGCAAGGTCTCTCCGCCTTTGTGTGGAATATCGAGAATAGGCTGTAGGGACGCACGGCCGTGCATCACTACACGGTTAACGGTACACGGTCAACGGGGAAGGACTAACGGTGTCAGCCCCCGTTGACCGTGTACCGTTGTCCGTTCAAAGAAAAGAATATTTATTAAATTTGCATTTTAATAATGCACAGGCAATGCCAAAATCATTATCTAATTTGTGACTTATGCAGCAGCAAAAAACAAATACCGAAGCGGCGATTATGCCTTTCAAGATACAGCAACTGGTAGAAATAATCATGCAAAAAAAGCAACTCGACTACGAGAGTGCGTTTGCGTATCTATACACTTCTGGCTGTTACAAACTGCTTTTGCAGGAAGACGCCAAGCTGTGGTACATGAGCGGTCTGAGCATTTTTGAATTGCTTGAAGAAGAGAAGAAGTCTGCCCGGCTGGATAATCCCAAACTCTTATTGTTTTTCTCGTTTTGTTTGGAACGATACAAAGATTTTGCCGGCCTTCCGGCAGAAGAAACCCTGTTTATCTTCCGCAAATATGGCGTTTTCGATTATTTGCGCGATACTTTTGAGATGTTGCACACACAAGGCGAGAGTTATATTCTCAACGAAATAGATTTGTTCATCAAAGCGCGACAAAAATGAGACTTTATCATGGCTCAACGGTTGGCGTAGAAACGCCCGATTTGCATAAATGTCGCCCGAATACCGACTTTGGACAGGCGTTTTACACAACTACCAGTTTTGAGCAGGCGGCGAAATGGGCAAAGATAAAGCAACGCCGCATCTCCGCAGTACAGGCCGTTGTGTCGGAATTTGAGATAGACGAAGACATTCTATATTCAGGCGAGTACAACGTTCGTTTCTTTGAAAAAGCCACTAAAGACTGGCTCGAATTTGTGATAAACAACCGTAGAGGCATTCCATGCGAGGAAAAATACGATTTCGTAATGGGTCCCGTAGCCAACGACTCCTTGTACGCAACCATTTTGCTCTACGAACAGGGTGTTATCACTGTCGACGCCGCTATTGAACAGCTGAAAACCCACACGCTTTTCAACCAGCTGTCGTTTCATACCGAAAAAGCGTTGGCAAATTTGAAATATGTAAAAATGATTATCCTCGACAACGTATCATAGCGCAATATACGCAGCTTTACGTGCTGAATAGAACTAATTCGTTCACCCAGAGATCAAGCAGCGTGTTCCGAAAGAACGGATTTTTCTTACCCGTTAACCACTCTCCATTCCCCATTCTTGATATAGCACCGGGTGCGCATATACAATTCCTTTTCGTAGTTGTCCCAGATGCCAACGGCGTTGATATTGCTTTCCAGCTGCGGGGTGGCGAGGGCTGTCTTCACGCCGTGGCGGATAAATGCATTGTTCAACGCCACGTAATAGAGCGAATGAATACCCCGGTTGTGCCAGTCGGGATGCACGCCGTTAATGTATAAATCAATGGTGTCGTAGCGGGAGAGGGCGCGCAATATATGCGCCCACCCAAAGGGAAATAACCGCCCTTTTGCTTTCCGGAACGCATGCGACAGGGTGGGCATATTCACGCCGAAGCCAATGACCTCGTCCCGTTCGTCGAGGACATAGCACACCAGTTCGGGACGGACAAACGAGAAGAAAATCCCTACATAATAATCCACCTGCTTTTGCGTAAGCGAAGAGAAACCGTAGATTCCCGCGAATGACTTATTCACCGTGTCAAACAGTTTCTGCGCATAGGCCACCGTTTCCTTGCGGGTTTTGAAAATGCACGTGCGCAGGTTATACTTTTGGGAGATGATGCGGTTGACGCGTTCCACTTTTTCCGGCACCGGCTGCGAGGCGGGGAAACGGTACTGCACCCAGTCCACCGACTTCACGTAGCCGAGCTTTTCCATGTGGGCTGGGTAGTACGGATAATTGTATTTGCCCACAATCGACGGCATCTTGTCAAAGCCGTCGACCAGCATGCCTTCGGGGTCAAAGTCGGTAAATCCCAACGGCCCGTGAATACCGGCCATCCCTTTCTCCCTGCCCCATGCTTCCACTGTTTCCAGCAGGGTACGCGACACCTCTTCGTCATCCGTAAAGTCCAGCCAGCCGAAGCGTGTGAGCTTGTTACTCCATTGTTCGTTGGCTTTGTGGTTGATGATTCCGGCGATGCGGCCAACCAATTTATTCTCTTTGTAAGCTAAGAAATACGCGGCTTCACAAAATTCGAACGAAGGGTTACGCTGCCTGTCCAGCGTTTTCATTTCATCCATCAGGAGCGGCGGCACCCAATAACGATGATTTTTGTACAACGAGAAAGGAAACCGGATGAATTGTTTCAGTTCTTTCTTCGATGTAACTTCTTTAATAGCTACCATAAGTTGGATTGTTTGATGATGCGAAGATACAAAAACAAATGAAAACAGCCAATGGAGAAAAGCAGTTTTTAATTCATCAGGCCGGGCGGCGGTTAATTGCACAACGTGTATTGACCACATCCACTATGTGACGACCCGCTCACCGTTCTTCGGTAACTCCATTTACCGTTACTCCACTGGTACTCTTCTTGGGTGTAGGATGTACCATTCACGCATTTTGATTTTTGTATTATACAATAGTTATTGCGCCATATGGCGTACGGATAGATTGAGGTTGTAAGCAAGATGCATCCTGCGCAGGAGTTACAGTTTGTTAGGCATGTGCCGTTACAATTCATTGTTCCGGTAGCGCAGCAGTTCAATAATCCCGGCGCTTCGCCGTCTTTGCCGCACAATATGCCCGGACAGCCGGTAGCGTCGGTCAAAGCGGTAATAGTACCGCCGGAATAAGTGTTTGCATTTACTTCCACCGTGCCGGCAGCAGTGGTAACAATAAACGGCGGCGTGCCTTTCAAGTCATAGCCCCCGCTGCCGTCATCCACTGCGTTGGGCGGAAAGTCGCTACCGTAGGCGCACCAGTTGAAGCGCCCTACTGCGTTGCTCAGGGTGGCGGTAACGGTCGAGGGGTTGGCGGTTACATAAAAGCCGCGCCCGTTTAGCGAAGCGGGGTCAATGCTGCCGGCGGTAGCCGTAGCCCCGCTAATAACGGCTTTGGCAAATGTACCCGGAGAAGTTCCCGCCACCGGGCAAAAATCCACCCATACCCACACGCGGTTGTTGGCGGCAGTTCCCGACCATGCGACGCGGAAAGTTACCTGTTGGCGGTCATAATCTACGCTGAGCGGCGTAACGACAGCTTGCGCAAAGGCGGCAGGCAAGCCTCCGATCCCCCAAAGAAGAAGGAGAAGAGGCCCCCTGAATCCCCCGAGAAGCCCCCTGAATCCCCCAAAGGGGGAATTTTGTGTTGTTTGTTTTGATAATGTTTTCATAATTATTAGTTGTTTATTGGTTAAATATCCGATAGTATGGGCTGCAAACGACTTGCTACACGAGTAGCAACCCTCCCGAAGGGCTTCGGCATACTTGCGACATGTGTCGCAACCGCCCCGCAGGGGTGAAATTGACTTGCCGCACGTGCGTCAACCCTCCCGCAGGGGTGAAATTGACTTGCCGCACGTGCGGCAACCTCTCCGCAGAGCTGCAAACGACTTGACGCACGTGCGGCAACCCTCCCGAAGGGCTGCAAACGACTTGCCGCACGTGCGGCAATAGACATTATTCATTGTTCGTTGTTCATTATATTCGTCCCCTGGGACGGAATGTTGGCAGAAACGATGATTATTC
>JAITQN010000132.1 GCA_031288865.1 Prevotellaceae bacterium | reverse complement strand
TATAATCCACTGATAATTTTTTCAATCTACTCAATTTTCCTCAATTTCGATATTTTTATTCCTCCCCTTTTTCTTACCCTTTGCAATTTTTTCCTTCTGAAACCCGCGCCCTGCCTCATTTCGGTTTGACTGAGTTAGACAAATCGAACGCAAAGGTAGACATAATTTTCGAAGTTCCAAAATTTTAACACAAATTAACGGAACCATTTTGAATTCTGAATTTTGAATTTTGGATTTTGGATTTTGAATTGATAAAGGCACGGCCGCTTCAATACAGCATTCCGAAATGCCAAAGCGGAATAATGTTCGAATAGGGGTTTTTGCACAAAAAGCAGTGCACTTTCCCGCGAAATCGCATTTTTTCCGTGCTTATCCGAGCCGCTTTGGAATTACGTATAAACCAATATAACTCTTAACTCATAACTCTTAACTCATAATTAGAAACACGCAGGGCCGTTTCTTGAGGTTGGGGAGGGGGCAGTGCCGCCATTGGGCTACCGCGGCGGTGAGGATGAAGGCGTCGGGCTGGGTGAGGCCGGCCGCTATACACAACTGCGTGCGCGGGTGACAAACGGTCAATATGTCGCGCAGGAGCGCCTCGTTCCGGTAAGGGGTTTCGATGAATATCTGCGTTTCGTGCTGGGCAACCGAGCGCTTCTCGAGCTGCCGCAGGCACTGCTGCCGCTCCGGCGACTTCACCGGCAGGTAGCCGGCAAAGGCAAACTGTTGTCCGTTCAGCCCCGACGCCATCAACGCCAGCAAAATCGACGAAGGGCCGGTTAACGGCACTACTTCAATGCCGCACTCGTGCGCCAGTTGCACGAGCTGTGCGCCGGGGTCGGCTACGGCCGGGGCGCCCGCCTCGCTGAGCAGTCCCACCGGATACCCCTCGAACGCCGGTTGCAGGCACACCGAGAGGTCTTGCGTAACGGGGGTGTGCTCGTTCAGTTCAAAAAACACGAGGCTGTCGATGGGTGCGCCTATATTTATCCGGCTGAGGTAGCGCCGCGCCGTGCGCAGTTCCTCCACCACAAAATGGCGGATGGTGCGCAGCCTGTTTAACGTGCCTGCGGGAATCACCGCTTCGGGCAAACCTTCGCCCAGCGGGGTGGGAATTAAATATAGCCTACCCGCCGAAGTCATCGAAAAGAATCATTTCCGGCGGCACGCCGAGGCTGTCGAGCATGCCGGTCACGGCCTTCGTCATCATGGGCGGGCCGCACATGTAGAACTCGATGTCTTCGGGCGCTTCGTGGGTGTGGAGGTAGTGGTCATGCATCACCTGATGGATAAACCCGGTGTATCCCGTCCAGTGGTCTTCGGGTTTCGGTTCCGAGAGCGCGATGTGGAAGTTGAAGTTCGGGAATTGCGCCTCGATTTCGCGGAAATCCTTTTCATAAAAGATTTCGCGGCGCGAGCGGGCGCCATACCAGAACGTCACCCTGCGCTTTGTTTTCAGGGTGTGGAAGAGGTGGAAAATGTGCGAGCGCATGGGCGCCATGCCCGCGCCGCCGCCGATGAACATCATTTCGCCGGCGGTGTCGCGCAGGAAAAATTCGCCGTATGGCCCGGCGATGGTCACCTTGTCGCCCGGCCGGCAGTTGAAGAGGTAGGACGAGCACACGCCGGGGTTGACCGCTGCGAAAGCGCCCTTTGCCCTGTCCCACGGCGGCGTGGCGATGCGTATGTTCAGCATGATGATGGTGTCTTCGGCCGGGTGGTTGGCCATGGAGTAGGCGCGGAATGTGGGTTCGGGGTTCTTCATCTTCAAATCCCAAAGCTTCATGGCGTCCCAGTCGGAGCGATATTCCTTTTCCACTCGAATATTGCGAAAGTCTACTTCGCACTTCGGCACGTCGATTTGAATGTAGCCGCCCGACTTGAAATGAAGTTTCCCGGCTGCCGGCAATTTCACCACAAACTCCTTAATAAATGTGGCGATGTTGCGGTTGCTGACCACCTCGCATTCCCATTTCTTGATGTCGAGGATGTCTTTCGGCACTTCGATTTTCAGGTTGTCCTTCACCTTTACCTGACAGCCCAGCCGCCAGTTTGTTTGTTGTTGTTTGCGGGTGAAGAAGCCGGTTTCGGTGGGTAATATTTCTCCGCCGCCCTCCAGTATCCGGCATTTGCACATGCCGCAGGTGCCGCCGCCGCCGCAGGCCGAAGGCAGGAATATCCGGTGGTCGGCAAGGGTAGCGAGCAGGGAGCTGCCGGGCGCCACGTCGAGGTTTTTGTCGCTGTTGATGTTGATGCTGACTTCGCCCTGCGGGGTCAGCTTGGCTTTGGCATACAGCAGCAGGCCTACCAACAGGAAAATGACCAACAGGAAAACCGTTACGCCGGCTATGATAATAAACACATTCATCATTCCAATTTATAATTTAATTCCCATGAAACTCATAAATACGATACCCATCAGCCCTGTGATGATAAAGGTGATGCCCACGCCCCGCAAGGGCGCCGGGACATTCGAGTATTTCAGCTTTTCGCGGATGGCGGCGATGCCCACAATGGCCAGCAGCCACCCTATGCCCGAGCCGAGCGCAAAGGCGGTGACTTCTCCCAGATTGGCGTATTCGCGCTCTTGCATGAACAGCGAGCCGCCGAGGATGGCGCAGTTCACCGCAATCAGCGGCAGGAAGATGCCCAGCGAAGAGTAGAGGGAGGGTAAAAATTTCTCTACAACCATTTCCACCAGTTGCGTGATGGAGGCGATCACGGCGATAAAGATAATGAAGCTCAGAAAGCTCAAATCCACCTGTGTCAGGTCGGGACTAATCCATGCGAGGCAGCCCGGCGTAAGCAAATATTCATTGAGCAGGTAGTTTACCGGCAGGGTGATGCCCAGCATGAAGACCACGGCGATGCCCAGCCCCACCGCGGTTTTCACGGTTTTCGACACGGCAATGTAGGAGCACATGCCGAGGAAAAAGGCGAAAATCATGTTGTCGATAAAGATTGACCTGACAAATATACTGACGATGTGTTCCATTATTTTTCGATGAGTTGTTTGTTAAAGCTGCGTTGTACCCAGATGATGACGCCCACCATAATCAGCGCCATGGGGGGCAGGATCATCAGGCCGTTATTTTCATAGAACCCGCCCTGGGCGATGTACCAGTTTTCGGGAATGACCTGATAGCCGAAAAGGGTGCCGGAGCCTAAGAGTTCGCGGAAGAACGCCACGAGGATAAGGATAAGTCCGTAGCCGATGCCGTTGCCGATGCCGTCGACGAACGAGGGCCAGGGCTTGTTGCCCAGGGCGAAGGCTTCGATGCGTCCCATGATGATGCAGTTGGTGATGATGAGCCCCACGAACACCGACAGCTGCTTGCTGACTTCGTAGGCGTAGGCGCGCAGCACCTGATCGACGAGAATCACCAGCGCGGCCACTACCACCAATTGCACAATAATGCGGATGCGGTTGGGAATGGTGTTGCGCAGCAGGGATATGATGAAACTGGCAAAGCCGGTAACCACGATTACCGAGATGGCCATCACCATGGCCGGTTTCATTTTGGCGGTTACGGCCAGCGACGAGCAAACGCCGAGCACCAGCACCGTGATGGGGTTCCCCTTATTGATGGGCGTCATGAGCAACCGGAGGATCTTCGTGGAGAATAGAGGTTCTTTTTCTTTTTGACCCGTCATAATGTTTACTTTTTATTTTTCGTAAAAAACGCTTCGTAGGCATCGAGGCAATCCTGCAACATATCTTCCACGCCGCGACTGGTAATGGTTCCTCCCGAGATGGCGTCTACGCCGTGCAGGTCGGTTTCCGGTGCGCCGCCTTTTACTACCTTAATAGAGGTGAGGGTGTGGCCGTCGAAAATCTGCTTGCCGACAAATTGTTTGGCGAACGCTTGTGTGGCAATCTCGGCGCCCAGTCCGGGCGTTTCGCCTTTGTGGTCGAATATGGCGCCATACACGGTGTTGAAGTCGTCGTTTAGCGCCACGTAGCCCCAGAGCGGCCCCCAGAGGCCTGTGCCGTATACCGGAATAATACATTTCAGGCGCGCATCGTCATCTTTGTAAACGAACACCGGAAGGGTGAGGTTCACGCGCAACGCCGCCTGTTGTGCTTCGTCGGAAGTTTGCTTGATGGTCTTTATCTTGTCGTATTCTTCTTTCATGTTAACCCGGAACGCGTCGCCCTCTTTCCGTTCGCCGCAGCCGTCTACAATAAAGCTTTCCACGATGTATTTGTCGTATTGCGTTTCGATGTACGTGTCTCTGTCGGTGATTTCGTCGCCGGGCATGCCCTTTCCCACGGTCGACAGGATATTGAGCTTCTTCTCTATGGCGATGTTCTTTTCCTGCGGCTCTTTCAGCCCGATGGTGGCGATGGCCAATGCCGACGCCACGACTACCACCAATCCGGCGGCATACAGGAACGTGTAGGTATTGCTGTTTCTGTTCATTTCTTTTCCTCCTTGGAGAGCTTGGCGCGTTTCAGCCGCCGTTTGATGTTGGCCCCCACAATATAGTAGTCGATGAGCGGTGCGAAGGCGTTCATGAACAGGATGGCCAGCATCATTCCTTCGGGATAGCCCGGATTGAACACCCTGATGACAATGGCCAGCACGCCGATCAGGAAGCCGTAAATCCACTTTCCGGCCTCGGTTTGCGCGCCGCTCACGGGGTCGGTGGCCATGAACACCGCGCCGAAGGCAAACCCGCCCAGCACCAAGTGGTAGTATACGGGAAGCTCCATGTAGGCGTTTACGGCTACGGCGTTACACAGCAGTCCTGTGCCAACGGCGCCGGCCGTGCACGCCAGCATCACCTTCCAGCTGCCGATGCCGGTATATATAAGGATGGCCGCGCCCAGCAGGATGGCCAGCGTGGAGGTTTCGCCGATGGAGCCGGGGATAAACCCGAAGAACAAGTCGGAGAAGGAGGGGATTTGGCTAAACTCGCCGGCGCCGGCATACGCCAGCGGCGTAGCGCCCGAAAAGCCGTCGATGACGCCTTCGCCGCTGCCCAGGCCGGACACCCACACTTTCGTGCCGGAGATTTGCGAGGGGTAGGCGAAGAACACGAACGCCCGCGCCAGCAAAGCCGGGTTGAAGATGTTCATCCCCGTGCCGCCGAACACTTCCTTGCCGATAATTACTGCAAAGGCGGTGGCTAATCCCACAATCCACAGGGGGCAGTCTACCGGCATAATCAGCGGGATGAGCATGCCTGTTACCAGAAAGCCCTCGTTCACCTCGTGCCCGCGGAGCTGTGCGGCAATAAACTCGATGCCCAGCCCCACCACATACGACACCACAATAAGGGGCAACACCTTCAGGAAACCGAACCAGAGCATCTCGCCGAAGGCGGCGGCTCCGCCGGTGGCTAAGGCGTGCTGGTAGCCCACGTTCCACATCCCGAACAAAAGGGTGGGCAGCAAGGCCACAATCACTACTGTCATGACGTGTTTCAAATCGTTCGCATCACGAACGTGCACGCCTTTTTTGGTGGTACTGTTGGGTACAAACAAAAACGATTCGAAAGCCTCGAATGTGGCGTGAAACATTTTCAGTTTCCCGTCTTTTTCAAAAGCCGGTTTTACTTTATCCAGAATATCTCTCAGGAACTTCATGCGTCTCCCATTTCTTTTATCATTAAATTTATGCCTCGCCGCAGGATATGCTGTACGTCGATTTTCGAGGTACACACAAATTCGCACAGCGCCAGGTCTTCTTCAATCACCTCGTAGATGCCGAGCTGTTCCATCCGGTCTACGTCTTCGGAGAGGATGGCTTTTAGCAGGTGCACGGGGTAAATATCCATGGGCAGCACTTTTTCGTACTCGCCCGTCATTACGAAAGCCCGCTGCCCGCCGTTGACATTGGTGTCGAGCGCGTATTCCTTGTCGGGAAATATCCACGACAGGTAGCTGCGCGACACGCTGTATTTCTTCATGCGGAGGGGGTTCGCCCAGCCCAGGAATTCGTAGTAATCGCCTTCGGGGATTACGGAAATCATCGTGCTGTAGAAGTCGAGATGGCCGCCGGCGCCGATATTGGCGCCGGTGAGCACATTGCCACTGATGTAGCGCGGATTCGACGACGTGTCGATGTAGCTTTGCAGGGGCGCGATGCTCGCCCCGCTGATGATGCGGAAGTAGCGCGGCTTCTTCACTTCGGAGCCTACCAGCGCCACCACTTTCGACACATCGTAAACGCCTTTGAGGAACAAGCGGCCGAGCGATACCACGTGCTGCGGCTCGATGGCCCACACGATTTCTCCTTTGTTGATGGGCGACAAATGGTGTATCTGTATGCCGACATTGCCGGCAGGGTGCGGGCCTACGAAGGTATGCGTTTTCACGCCTTTTATCTTGCGGAAAATGCTGTTGGCCGACACTTGGTTGTTCAGGCTAAGGTGGATGGTATCGCTGAGTTTGCGCAGGGCGTCGATGCCCGCTTGAAACGCTTCGCCCTCGCCGGTAAGCGCAAAGTCGATGTCGGGGCCTAAGGGCGCGCTGTCGAAGCCCGAGATGAAAACGGCCTTCGGGTTGTCGGCGGGATTGGCGAGGATGCCGTAGGGGCGCTGTTTGAGAAAGGGCCACGCGCCGCTTTCGAGCATGCGCTGTACCACGTCGTCGCGCGAGAGCGCTTTAATGTCCGCCACAGCGTGCTGCACGTGCCGCTGTTCGCCGGAAGGCGTTACGGTTACAGACAGCAGCTTCCGCTTGTCGCCGCGCAGAATCCGGCTCACCGTGCCGCTTACCGGCGACACAAACCGGATGCCGGGGTTGTTTTTGTCTACAAAAAGCGGCGCGCCGGCCAGCACCTGATCGCCTTCGTTGACCGTCAGCTTGGGCATGAGGCCGTAGAAATCGCCGGGCTTTACGGCATAATCGGACGATATGGGTATTTTCGACAGTACTTTTTCCGCGCTTCCTTTCAGAGAAATATTGAGCCCCTTGCGTATGGAAATAATATTAGGCATTAAAGTTAAATATAAGAAGCCACAAATATACAACTTCTGCGCCAAACTGCAAATTTTTCTTCTTTGCGATAAATGCTTAAATTTGCACCCTGTTAATTGAGATGCATGAAAAAATATTTTTTGGCGGCGTGCTGTGTTCTTATTCTTTGTGTGACGGATGGTCGCACACAACCGGCATCGTTCTCCGCGGCGGCCTGGGCCGATTCGCTGATGAATACATTGACGCTGCGGCAACGCGTGGCGCAGCTGTTTATGGTGGCCGTGAATCCCGATGCGGACGACAGCCGCTTCCAGAAATCGGCCGACGTGGTGGCGAAAGAACAGGTGGGCGGTGTAATTGCCATGCGGGGAAACCCGCACCTTTGGGCGTTGATGATTAACCGCCTGCAACGCTTGTCGCGGATTCCGCTGCTCGCCGGCATCGACGGGGAACACGGCGTGGGCATGCGGCTCGACAGCGTAAACCTGTTCATGCGCCAAATGCCGCTGGGCGCCCTGTCGGACAATACCCTCATCTACGAAATGGGGAAAGCCGTGGCGCAGCAATGCCGCCGGCTGGGCATCTTCCTGAACTTCGCCCCGGTGGCCGACGTCAACAATAATCCCGATAATCCGGTAATCGGTATCCGCTCGTTCGGGGAGGATATATATAAGGTAACGGAAAAGAGCATCGCCTACATGCGCGGCATGCAGGACGGCGGCATTCTCACGTGCGCCAAACACTTCCCGGGACACGGCGACACCGACAAGGACTCGCACCTCGAACTGCCGGCGCTGCACCACGACAGGGCGCGCATCGACAGCCTCGACCTCTACCCTTTCAAAGCCCTGATGAACGCAGGCGTCGACGCCATCATGACCGGCCACCTGCGGGTGATGGCCATCGACAGCGTCTTGCCGGCAAGCCTCTCGCAGGCCGTAACCGGCGGCTTGCTGCAGGAGGAATTGGGGTTCGGCGGGCTGGTGTTCACCGACGCGCTCAACATGCGGGGCGTGGCCGACCATTACCCCAAACCGCAACTGGGCCTGCTGGCGCTACAGGCCGGCTCCGACATCCTGCTGATGCCGGAAGAAGTCACCGGCGCCATCGACGTGATTATGCAGGCGGTGGCCAACGGCACGCTGCCGGAACAGGAAATCGACCGGAAATGCAAAAAGATGCTGGAGGCTAAATATAGAACAGGCCTGACCCACTACACGCCGGTAGACCCGGCGAACCTGCCGGCCGACCTGAACACCACGCATAACGAAGTCCTGCAACGGCGCACGGCCGAGGCCTCCGTCACCCTGCTCGTCAACAAAAACAACCTGCTGCCGCTGGCAGGCCTCGACACGCTGCATATCGCCTACCTCGAAGTGGGCACGGGACAGGGCGCGGTGTTCGGCGAACAGCTCGCCCGGTATGCCAAAATAGCCCGCTTCTCCGTAAGCAACCCCGCCCGGGCCGACACGCTCGACTCGCTCTACAGGGCGCTGGCGCCCTACAATCTCCTTATCGTGGGCTATCACAGCGCCGACGTCCGCGCACGCTTTAACTTCGGCGTCGACACGCTGGTCACCGCATTCCTGCAACGGGTGTGCGCCCGCATGCCGGTGGTGCTCGACTTCTTCGGCGTGCCCTACGCCCTCAAGAAGTTCGCGCCGCTCGACGCGTATCACGGCATCATCATATCATATCAAAACGTGCCGCAGCAACAGTTGCGCTCGGCGCAGCTCCTGTTCGGCGGCATAACGCCCCGCGCCCGGCTGCCGGTGACGCTCAACGACTCGTTCCCCGCGGGCTATGGCCTCACCTGGCCTGCAACGGTGCGCCTCAGGGACGTGCTGCCCGAAGAAATGGGCATCGCCGCTTCGCAACTCTCGGTAATCGACTCCATCATGCAGGAGGCCATCAGCCGGAAAGCCACGCCCGGCGGTCAAATCCTCGCGGCCTGCAGGGGGCAGGTTTTCTACCATAAGGCGTTCGGCCGGCACAGCTACGACTCGGCCGCGCCGCCGGTGCGCCTCGACGACCTCTACGACCTGGCCTCGCTCACCAAGGTGACGGCTACCCTGCCGGTGGTTATGCATCTGGTAAACACCGGGCAGATACAGCTCTCCGGCACGCTGGGCGACTATCTCCCGCTGGATTTGTATAAGGACAAGCAGGCGCTGCACCTGATGGACGTGCTCGCGCACCAGTCGGGGCTGCCCGCCTACGCGCCGTTCCATAGATATTTTATCCGCGAAGGACGGCTTTCAGACAATTATTTCTCCACCGCGCCGTCGGGCGACTTTCCCGTGCCGGTGGCGCGCAACCTCTATGCG
Organism: Prevotellaceae bacterium; assembly: GCA_031288865.1. GTDB lineage: Bacteria > Bacteroidota > Bacteroidia > Bacteroidales > UBA932 > JAIRLC01. The sequence continues at coordinate 9,586 of JAITQN010000132.1, read as the reverse complement.
TCGTCGAACATGATACCTTATATATATATGCACATCAACGCCACGAAGCTGATGAAGCCCACCTACCGCTACAGCGACTGGGGCTTTATTTATCTCCAGCAACTGGTTGAAAAGGTTGCAGGCGCCCGGCTGGATAAACTGAGCGACAGTCTTTTTTTCGCGCCGCTGGGCATGTATAACACCCACTTCCTGCCGCTTCGCACGGTGGCCCCGGCACGCATCGCCCCCACGGAGCACGACCGCGAGTTCCGCAAGCAACTGCTACAGGGCTACGTGCACGACCAAACGGCGGCCATGCTGGGCGGCGTGGCGGGTCATGCCGGCCTGTTCAGCACCGCCGGCGATCTGGCCAAGCTGCTCCAGATGCTGCTCAACAAAGGCGAGTACGGCGACCGGCAGTACCTCGACAGCCCCATTGTACAGATATTTACCGGCTGTCCGTTTTGCGACACGGGAAACCGGCGCGCGCCGGGCTTCGACAAGCCCGAGCCCAACCCCGGCAAGGCGTCGCCGGTGGGGCGTAACGCCTCGCCCGAGAGCTTCGGCCATTCCGGCTACACCGGCACCTTCTGCTGGGTCGACCCCCGGCGCCGGCTCGTGTATGTGTTCCTCTCCAACCGCGTGCACCCCGCCGACGACAAAAAGCTCAACTCCCTGGGCACCCGTACCCGGATCCTCTCCGAATTCATCGACATCATCGACAGCCTGCCGGAGGAGTTATGAATCTTGCTCCCCTCTCCTTCCGGAGTGGGGCTGGGGGTGAGGAAAAAAAGATCCGATAATCGTGTTGTCGTGTGGCCACGCCAACACGATAAAGAACAGATAAAGATGGATAAAGGTTGATAAAAAGGGGGGTACCACGAAGCCCTCTACTCGTTTCGCTTCCCAAACGCCGTGGCGTTTGGCGTCCGCGACGTTCCGGGAAACGAAACGCCGTGGCGTTTGGCGTCCGCGACGCTCCGGGAAACGAAACGCCGTGGCGTTTGGCGTCCGCGACGCTCCGGGAAACGAAACGCCGTGGCGTTTGGGGTCCCAGATGCGGGCGGCGATTTGTCGATTTCCATTTTTTTTAGTAATATTGTGCCTTATTTCTGATTTTGATGCACACACGTAATATTATCCTACCCTTGCTTTTGCTATGCAATGTGTTGCCGGCGCGGGCGCAAGAATGCCGGCCCGAGGGGAATTTGATAACAGCCGTGTCGGTCATTACGAATCCCGACGGCAGCGAACAAACGCTTATTACGTGGGATACGCCTCCCGGCCTCCCGGCCGACGCCGCCGGATACATCATTTATGAATATGCAGGCCCTCCGTATTGCGCCAATCCCGTTCACACGATATACGACCGCACCGCCACAAGCTACACCCGCAGCGGATTCCACCCGGGCGGCTACACTGTTGCCGTGTATCGTGCGACCGCACCGCCCAGCAGCCTTCCACAGCATCACGTGCCGCCCGTTATCAGCGCCGCCGGTTACGACGCGTGCCGCTATTCCGTGTCGCTGACGTGGTCGCCCTACGTGGGCTGGGACGAGCCGGATATTACCTATAATATATATGTCCTCCTCGACGGACAGCGCCAACAGTTGGCCGGGCGTATCGCCGGAACCGCTTTCCTCTGGCACGACGCGCCCGACAACAAGACGATAGACTTCTACGTCCAAGCCGTGCGCAGCGACGGCATCACCGGCGATTCCCCCCACGAGCGGGTTACCACCGCCACCCTGCAACGCCCCGCGGCCATCGACCTCTCGCGTTTGGAGTATGCCGGGAACGAAGTGCGGCTGAATTTCCATATCGACCCCGCCACCGCCCTTACGCAATTCGAGGTGCAGCGCGCGGCCGATGCCGGCTTTGACACACAATACACTTTTTCCGACAAAACGCTTGCTACCTACGCCGAAAGCGCCGGCGGCGCTTTTAGCTACCGCGTGGCGGCGAAGAACGACTGCGGCCAGATAGCCCGCGTGAGCGATACGCTACAGAATTTCATGCTGGACATGACGTCGCAATACGACGCCTGGCAATTGCAATGGACCACGCCTGCTTCCGGCCAGCCGTACCGCTTTTCGCTGTATCGCCTTCCCGACGCGGCAACGCTGGTGTCCGGCACAACGAATAACACGTTCGTAGATCCGGTAACAGACCTACACCGCCGGCAAAGCCTGAAATATTGCTACCGTCTCGAAGCCACGACCGCGCACGGCGAAAGTGTGAGCGAGGCCTGCGCTTTTTACAGGCCGCGCATCGCCATGCCCGACGCCGTGAATCCGTTCGGCACGGCAGCAAACCTGCACACAGGGCGGGTGCGCAACCAGTTCGGCCCCATCACCAACGCGCATCCCGCCACCTACACCTACCGCCTTAAAATCATCAACCGCAACGGGGCTAAAATCGCCGACATCACCAAGGATTTAGGCGACAATCCGACGGAAAAATCGTGGAACGGCTGCTTTGCCGATGGCGCCGCCGTTCCCGCAGAAGCATATACCTATTCTCTCGAAATGCAATTTGAAGGAGGCCACAGCGAGCGCCTCACCGGCCCTGTAGTGGTCTTGTATGAATAATTATGGAACAGGAAGAACTGGACAACATATTAATTCAACAGGCGTTTAGCGAACTCTGGGCGCTGTGCCGGGACCGTTTGAAAGACGAGGAAGAACGGCAGGGCGTACGTCTGGCGTTTAACATTGCCAATGCGTCGCACCGCGGCGCGCGGCGCCGTTCGGGCGAGCCTTACATCATGCACCCCATTGCCGTGGCGCGCATCGTAGTGGAAGACATCGGGCTTGCCTACAAGTCAATCGTGGCAGCCCTGCTGCACGACGTAGTGGAAGACACGGAGTACACCCTCGAAGACGTGCGCGAAATGTTCGGCGACAAGATTGCATCTATCGTGGAAGGGCTCACCAAAATCGAAGGCATCTTCGACAAAACAACGTCGCTACAGGCCGAAAACTTCAAGCGCATCCTCCAGACCATGAACGACGACATGCGCGTTATCCTCATCAAGCTGGCCGACCGCCTGCACAACATGCGCACCCTCGACGCCATGCCCGAACACAAACGGCTGAAAGTGGTAGGCGAAACCATGTACTTCTTTGTGCCGCTCGCCAACCGGCTGGGCTTGTATAATATCAAAACCGAACTCGAGGATATTTCCATGAAGGCGTCCGACCCGGAAGTGTACCGGGAGATACAACAGAAACTCGAGGCAGGGGCGTCCGAACGGCAGGCCTTTATCGAGCGCTTCGTGCAGCCTATGAAAGAAAAACTCGACGCGGCAGGAATACGTTTCGAGTTCAAAACCCCTGCCAAGTCGGTGTACTCCATCTGGAAAAAGATGAATGAACAGTACATCTCGTTTGAGGAAACCTACGACCTGTTCACGGTGTGCATCGTGTTTCATCCGCAGGAAGGCAAGACGGAGCGCGCGCAGTGCTGGGAGATATACCAACTGATTACCGATGTTTACCGCTCGCGCATCGACCGCTTGCACGACTGGTCGGACACGCCGAAAGTGAACGGCTACGAGGCGTTGCACTGCACCGTGATTGGCCCCCTGGGCAGTTGGGTGGACGTGCAAATCCGCTCCGTGCGCATGGAGGAAATAGCCCACCGCGGCGTGGTGGCCTACTGGAAATACAAGGACGCCACCACCCAGGAAACGGAATTGGACAAGTGGCTCCAGCAGGTCAAGGAAATGTTTGCCACGTCGGACAATAATAACAACAATACGCTTGAATTTCTTGAGCACTTCCACCATGGCCTGCTCGATTCCGAAATGTATGTGTACACCCCGAAAGGGGAATCGAAGGCGTTGCCGAAAGGCGCCACTGTGCTCGACTTTGCGTATTATGTTCACACGGCCATCGGGCACAAGGCCATTGCCGGAAAGGTGAACCACCGGCTTCAGTCGTTGAATTATGTGCTGAACGGCGGCGATCAGGTGGAGGTTATTACCGCCGAGACACAACGCCCGCAAAGCGATTGGCTGAATATCGCCATCACCCCGAAAGCCAAAGCCCAGATCAAGGAATTTCTGAAATCCGAGACGCAGGATCTGCAACAGCCCGGGCGCAAAACAGGCTCCGGGCAGCCCGACCCGTCGGAAAAGCCGCAATACCGTGAGGAGAAGAAGCCCGTGCGCTACTGGGGGCTGCATTTCCTCATGGGAAGCGGCGACAAACAGAAAGAGGTCACCGCACTGCCTATCGACAAGAAAACCCCGTATCTGCTGAAAGAAAACGCCACCGACAAATCGCTGTCGTATACGGTGGCGACTTGCTGCGAGCCGATTCCGGGCGACGACATCACCGGCTTCCTCGATGAAACGGGAAAAAGCGTGACGATTCACAAAAAGAAATGTCACGTGGCCTACCAGCTCGCCGCACAGCACGGCGACCGCATTATCCAGGTGCGATGGAGCAAACACACCGCCATGTCGTTCCTCGTGCACCTGTCGCTGCACGGCTTAGACCGCATCGGAATACTCAACGACCTCACCAACGTGATCACCGGCGAGCTCAACGTCAACATCCGCCGGGTAAACCTCGAAGCCCACGACGGCATTTTCGAAAGCGCGATCGACCTGTATGTGCACGACACCAACGGCCTCGACGATCTTATCGACAAAGTCAAAAAAATAAAAGGGGTGGAGTCCGTGAAACGGACAGAAAAGGAAATCTGATTATTATTCCGAAGCGAAATTCTTCAACCACAGTTTTTCGGCCCGTTGAGATTTTTTCACATTCAGCGTATAAATAACCCGCGGCGGTATAATCTCGTACCTGATCAGGCCCACGAGGCGCAACTCCTTTAAGTGTTGCGACACGGTGGGTTGCGCCATCCGCAACATCTTTACTATTTCGCCGCAAGAGAGGCTTTCGTGCGTCGACAGCAACCGTAGAATAGCCACGCGCGCCGGATGCGACAACGCCTTGGCGTAACTTGCAAATTCTATATCAGATTTGCTGAATTCATCCTGTTTTCTATAAGCCATAATTATAAGATTATAATATTTTAATTACAAATATACAATGTTTTTGAAAAACAGCAATTTTTTTAGTATCTTTGCGCATCTAAAAAAAGACATAAGAATGATGGAAAACAGCAAAAACACGGTATATCCGTTTACCGAATACAATACACAACGCAAGAAGCTCGTGCTTCCCGAGTATGGGCGCCATATTCAGAAGATGATACAATATGTGGCCAACATCAAAGACCGCACTAAGCGCAACGAACAAATCATGGCGCTGGTTTCCATCATGGGCGATTTGAACCCGCACCTGCGCGATGTGAACGATTTCAAACATAAACTCTGGGACCACGTACAAATTATCGCCGACTTCAATATCGACATCGATTCGCCCTACCCTATCCCCTCGCGCGAGTCGCTTCAGGAAAAGCCCGCCATCATTCCGCATCCAACCACACCCGTGCGCATCATGCACTACGGGCGTAACGTGCAGGGCATGGTCGACTCCATTGCCGCACGCCCCGATAACGAAAACAACGATGCGCTGATCGTCACCCTGGGAAATTTCATGAAGCGCGAATACCTGCTCTGGAACAAGGATTCGGTAACCGACGAGATTATTTTCCGCGACATGGTAGCCCTCTCAAAAGGTCGTATCCGCGTAACGCCCGACATGCGTTTGGCCGATATTCAGGAAGAAGTGCTGCAGGAAATAAACAGCCGCTCTCCGAAAATATTGCCTTCAAAGAAGAAGAAAAAGAAAAAAAAGAAAAGACCGGGGGCGATTAATTAATTTAAAACAGTAGAAAGATGTCCACATTTCACATAGAGGGTGGGTGTCGGCTCGGGGGCGAGATTCGTCCGCAGGGCGCAAAGAATGAAGTGCTGCAAATCTTGTGCGCAACGCTTTTGACACCGCATAAAGTCACGGTGCACAATGTGCCCGAAATCGTGGATGTATTAAACCTGATTGAGCTGTTGAGCGACCTTGGCGTCGTTATCGAAAAAATAGCGCCGGGCAGCTACACGTGCTGCGCCGCCAATATCCACATCGATGTGCTCAAAACGCCGGCGTTCCAAAAGAAGATCGCGGCGCTGCGGGGGTCGGTGATGATTATCGGCCCGCTGCTTGCCCGTTTCGGCGAAGGCTGCATCCCGCGTCCCGGCGGAGACCGGATAGGCCGCCGCCGCCTCGACACCCACTTTACCGGATTCCAAAAACTGGGCGCCGAAGTTACCCACGACGCGCACACCGGCTGCTATCATATAACAGCCAAACACCTCAAGGGCGCCTACATGCTTCTCGACGAGGCGTCGGTGACCGGCACCGCCAACATCATCATGGCGGCCGTGATGGCGGAGGGCGTCACCACTATCTACAACGCCGCCTGCGAACCCTATGTGCAACAACTCTGCAAAATGCTCGCCGGCATGGGCGCCCGCATACAGGGCACCGGCTCGAACCTCCTCACCATTGAAGGCGTGGCCGGACTCGGCGGAACCGAACACACCGTGCTGCCCGACATGATCGAGGTGGGCAGCTTTATCGGCATGGCCGCCATGACGCAAAGCGAAATACGCATCAAGGACGTGTCGTATGACAACCTGGGCATCATCCCCGACCAGTTCCGCCGCTTCGGTATCGCGCTGGAACGCGCCGGCGACGACCTGCTGGTGCCCGCACAAACACACTACGAAATCGAATCGTTCATCGACGGCTCTATCATGACCATCGCCGACGCCCCCTGGCCGGGACTGACCCCCGACCTGCTGAGCGTCTTCTTAGTGGTGGCCACACAAGCCAAAGGCACGGTGCTCATCCACCAAAAAATGTTCGAGAGCCGCCTCTTCTTCGTCGATAAACTGATCGACATGGGCGCACAGATTATCCTCTGCGACCCGCACCGCGCCACCGTAATCGGTCACGACCATCACGTGCGCCTGCGCGCAGCCGAAATGAGCTCGCCCGATATCCGCGCCGGCATCGCGCTGCTTATCGCCGCTATGAGCACCAAAGGCGTTAGCATCATTCACAATATCGAACAAATCGACCGCGGATACCAATATATCGACAATCGCTTAAACGCCCTCGGCGCTAAAATCACCCGTGTAAATGACAGAGAAAAATAAAAACACAATCTACGTGCTGCGCTTCGTTTCAGGCGTGCTGCTTTGCCTGTTCGCAGGCTATACCTTAGTGGTGTTCATCTCCTATTTGTTCACCTGGGACACCGACCAAAGCCTGTTGCAACACCCCGGCGACGCACCGCTTGCAGAAGCGGCCAACCAAGGCGGCACGCTCGGCTTCCGCTGGAGCCATCTGCTGATTGGCCGCTACTTCGGCCTCGCCGCGTTCTTCATCCCTGTCCTGCTATTCCTCGCGGGCTGCTGGCTTTTAAATATCAAAAAACTCCCGCTGTTCAAAGGCCTCATGGTCACGCTCACCGGGACCGTCCTGTTCTCCGTGCTCTTCGGGTTCGTGTTCGGCTACACCCCGTGGAAAGTCCTTTTCGGCAACGGGCCGGGCGGCATGCACGGGTTTCACATCAGCCGGTGGTTAGTGGTTTCGCTGGGTATCGCGGGCGCGGCGGCGTTGCTCCTGTTCCTCCTGCTGCTCTGGTGCATCATGATCGACAAGCGGCTGGTGTATCTCTTTATGCGGAAACCGGAAAAGGGAACAGCTAAAGTAGAGGATGCGGGAGATGCAGGAAAAGTAGAAGAAATAGATGATGCAAGAGATGCAGAAGAAGTAGATGACGCAGGTGACGCAGGAAAAGTAGAGGAGGTAGAAGACGAGGCAGATAAAAAAGAGGACGACGACGTGCCGTTTGAGGTGCTGATGCCAGAGGAGGAGGAAGAATATCAGAAAAACGACAACGATACGGAACTCTTCGACCCCACCCTCGAGCTGTCGGGCTACAAGCGCCCGCCGCTGGAACTGCTCGACGACCACAAAACCAGCGTGGCCAAGGTGAGCGACGCCGAATTAGAGAAGAACAAGGAGAAAATCAAAAAAACGCTCAGCGATTATAAAATAGGCATCGACAAAATCCTTGCCACCATAGGCCCCACCGTGACGCTTTACGAAATCGTGCCTCAGGCGGGCGTGCGCATCTCGTCGATCAAGCGGCTGGAAGACGACATCGCGCTAAGCTTGAAAGCGCTTGGCGTGCGGATCATCGCGCCGATACCGGGAAAGGGCACGGTGGGGATTGAAGTGCCCAACGAACACCCCGAAACCGTGTCGATGCTCTCGGTGGTGCGGTCGGCCAAGTTCCAAGAGTCGAAGTTCGACCTGCCGGTGGTGCTGGGGAAAACCATCGCCAACGACACCTACGTGTTCGACCTCGCCAAGATGCCGCACCTGCTGATAGCCGGCGCCACGGGACAGGGCAAGTCGGTTGGGCTAAACGCCATCCTCACGTCGCTGCTCTACCGGAAGCACCCCGCCGAGCTGAAATTAGTGCTGGTCGACCCCAAGAAGGTGGAGCTGCCCCTCTACTCGAAAATCGAACGCCACTTCTTAGCCATGCTCCCCGACGCGGAAGAGGCCATCATCACCGACACCCAAAAGGTGGTGTATACCTTGAAATCGCTGTGCAAGGAAATGGACGAACGCTACGACCTGCTGAAGGCGGCACAGGTGCGGAACCTGAAAGAATATAACGAGAAGTTTGTGCAACGCCGCCTGAATCCGCTGAAAGGCCACCGCTACCTGCCGTTCATCGTGGTGGTGATCGACGAGTTCGCCGACCTGCTGATGACCGCCGGCCGCGAAGTGGAAGACCCCATCGCCCGGCTTGCCCAGCTGGCGCGGGCTATCGGCATTCACTTGGTGATCGCCACGCAGCGCCCCACCACCAACATCATCACCGGCCTGATCAAGGCCAACTTCCCGGCGCGCATCGCCTTCCGCGTGATTTCGAGCATCGACTCCCGCACCATCCTCGACACCACCGGCGCCAACCAGCTCATCGGACGCGGCGACATGCTCGTGTCTATCGGCGGCGACATGATTCGCGTGCAGTGCGCCTTTGTCGACACCCCCGAGGTGGAAAAAATATGCGACTACATCGGCGCGCAACGCGGCTACGAACACGCGCTCTACCTGCCCGAATACTCCGGCGAGGAGAACGAGGGCAACGGCCCGGCCGACGTCGACCTGAACCGCCGCGACAAGATGTTCGACGAGGCCGCCCGCGTCATCGTACAGCACCAGCAGGGCTCCACGTCGCTCCTGCAGCGCAAGCTCAACTTAGGCTACAACCGCGCAGGCCGCCTCATGGACCAGCTCGAAGCCGCCGGCATCGTAGGCCCCTTCGAGGGCAGCAAAGCCCGCCAGGTGCTCTTCACCGACTTCGACGCCCTCGCCAAACGACTCAAGGAGTTCGACGACAACTAAGCGTTATGAGTTACCTGCCTGCATACCTATATATATAAGGTATACCCCCCCCCGAACACTGCAGTGTTTGTTCTCTCACGACGCGTGGGACTCCGAACACTGCAGTGTTTGTTCTCTCACGACGCGTGGGACTCCGAACACTGCAGTGTTTGTTCTCTCACGACGCGTGGGACTCCGAACAACTACTCGTTTCAGTCTAA
>JAITQN010000105.1 GCA_031288865.1 Prevotellaceae bacterium | reverse complement strand
CCTTTTTTCGCCGCGTCCATTTGCTTTACGGCCTTGTCCATATTGTCGAGCGCCGTGTGCGCCTGTACGCTCAGCGAGCTTTCCAGATAGTCGCGTTGCAGGGCGAGTTCCTTTCGTTGCAGGTTAATCTGCTTCGTCTTTATCAGGTTCGACGAGCCGTTAAAGATAGGCACGTTCAACTGCAACCCGACAATCAGCCCCTGCCCGAACCACTCGGTGCTTGCGGGTACGGCTATCGGCATTTCGCCGAAGTTTATAGTCGTTTCGCGGTTGCCTGTGCCGCTGTAGTTGTAGTTGCCGAATGCGGCGAGTGTGGGCATCCACTGCGTGTGCTGTATTTGCAGTGATTTGTGCAGTATTCGCTGTTGAATTTCCAATTGCCGCAGGTCGGTGTTATTGAGAAGCGCAATATCGCGTGTGCCTGTTGTGGCGACGCCTGTTTCAAAATCGGCGAGGTTGCCTTCCACGGCAAGAGGCACAGTCCTGTCCATGCCCATCAATACTTTTAAATACAGCTTGGCTTGCGCGATGCCGGTCTCTACCTGCAAGAGCGCTGGCAGCAGATTGTTCATTTGCACTTCGGCGGAGATATAGTCATATTCTGCCGCCATGCCCAAGTCGAACCGCTTTTTGGCCTCTCCGTAATTCTGCCGCGCCACGTTGTAGCCGTCTTGCAAAGACCGGTACGAATCCTGCGCCAACAGGATATTGTAGTAGGCTTTCGTTACATCGTTGCGTAGCGTAGTTTTCGAGGCATAGGCCTTTTCGACCGCGAGCTGCATGTCCAGTGCGCTCATTTGAATCGACCGCCACAGCGCCGGCGCAAACAGCGGCAACGACAGCGACACGCCTAACGAAGCGTTGAAATCCGTAGGGGAGTCCATCACTTGCCCCATCATGCTCATGGAGGCCGGCACCACAAATTTGCTGTATTGTGCCGTACCGTTTACCGACGGCAGCAGCCCCAGCCATGCGTTTGTCTTTGAATAGTCGATGCGCTTTATTTCATAGTCGGCGATTAGAATTGTGGGGTTATCGCTGAGGGCAATTTCCAGCGCCTGTTGCAGATTCACATGCAGGGTGTCGTTTATTTGCGGGGCTTGTCCCCATGCGCTGCCGGGCAGGCATGCGAGGCTCAGTAGCCATCCGGCCATTGTCGATTTCTTCATTCTCATTTTGTATTTTTCAGTTCGTCTAATATTTTTAATCCTTTTTCGGTGCAGAGGCCGCGGGTGAACGTATACATAAAGGTAGACATGAGCGTGTGCTTGTCGTACCCGTATTTTGTGAACATATCGCTGCCGACCATAAGCGTCCCTATTTCCTGCAAAAGTGTGGCAGTAAGTTTGATGTCTATGTCTTTTTTGATGACCTTGTCTTCCTGACCTTTTTTCAACAGTTTCTCCGTGTTTTCCAAATTCCGCTCTTTGTAAGTGATGACCGTTGATTTATACACATCGGGGAAATATTTCTGTATTTCATGGAAGAAGTTATCCTTGGCCTGTCTGATGAAATCCGACCGGCATGTCATGGTCTTGAATATAGTGTCGATAACATTGTCCGAACTCTTTAATATCGTATCCACGCTGTTTTGCGCCTGCCGGAAAAAATATTCCACACATTGCAGCAGCAATTCCCGCTTGTCCGAGAAGTTCTCATAGATTGTCCGCTTTGAAATCCCCATAGACGTGGCAATCTCGTCCATCGTGATTACCTTGCAGCCCCGTGTGGCAAAGAGCCCGGCGGCTTCCTGAATAATACGCTCTTTAATTGTGTTCATACTTATCAAAAAATAACGCACAAAGATATACAAGAAAACTGAGAAAAAAAAAAAAGTTTTCTGCGTTTAACAATTATTTAATATTGGACACTTGTTTTTGCGCGAATATTTGTACCTTTACAACATCAATTTCTTAAATTAATATACTATTGTATGAAAAAATTACTTTTCTTTTTAGCTGCGGTATGCTTATTTTCAGCATGTGGGCCGCAAACAAATTACACTATTAACGGAACGGCGCAAAATGCGGAGGATGGCTCGACGGTTACTTTGCTCCATTTTTCAGACAACGCTACGTTTACAACAGTTGACAGTACAATCCTTCAAAACGGCGCTTTTAAATTTCAGGGAAATGCAGAGCCCGACATGTATGTGTTGCAGGTTGCCGGCGTCCACGCGTCCTTCATGTTTTTTATTACGGGAGAGGGCGAGGAGATGAATGTGGCATTGAATGTGGATGACATGTTGCACAGCGACATCACGGGCAGTCCGATGAATGAGCAATATATCGCTTACACGAAAAGCCGGGATTTGCTCGACAGCGCTATCGAAGAACTGGTGATGGCCTACTCGGAGAAAGAAGAGGAACTGAAGAACAACAAACGCATAGCCGCTGCGGAAAAGAAAAAGTTATTAGACGAAGCGGAGGCAAAAGTGGAGGCGGAGTACGAAGTGCTCGACACTAAGAAAGCCGGATTGACTAAGACCTTTGTGTTGGACAATGCGCATAATATTGCGGGCGTAAAAACATTTCTCATGACGCCTTATGTGCTCAATGCCGACGAATTGGCCACGTTTGTAGCCAACATGAAAGATACGGAAAGCGAAGTGGCGAAGACGGTACAGAATCGCTTGGCGAATTTGAAAAATGTGGCCACAGGCAATCCCTTTGTGGATGTGGAGTTGAATAACGTGAACGGCGAAGCGGTGAAGCTGTCGTCGGTAGCAGGCAAGGGAAGCTATGTGCTGGTTGACTTCTGGGCTTCGTGGTGCGGCCCGTGCCGCCGCGAAAACCCGAATGTGGTGGCTGCCTACAAGCAATACCACGATAAGGGATTCGATGTGGTGGGTATCTCGCGCGACAAGGATAAGGACGCATGGCTGAAAGCCATTGCCGACGACGGTTTGACCTGGACACACCTGTGGGACAAAGACAGCGCAGCCGTTAAAGCGTATGTGGTTGACTTCATCCCTACCACAATCCTGCTCGACAAGGAAGGTAAAATTATAGCCCGCGGCTTGCACGGCGACACGTTGCTCGACAAGCTGAAAGAGCTGTTTGGCAAATAATCATTAATGATTTTTACGGGAGTACTGAAGAATGCATTTCTCATCACCGGTCTGGTGATGGTGATGATGCTGTTGATTGAGTACTTTAATGTACACTCGCAGGGGCGGCCGTTCCGGAAAATAGAACGGTCGCGCTTCGGGCAGGTGCTACTCGGTGCCTTGTTGGGGCTTGTGCCCGGCTGCATCGGCGGCTTTGCCCTTGTGTCGTTGTTTACCCATCGCATAGTGAGCTTCGGTGCGCTGGTGGCGATGATGATTGCCGCCACCGGCGATGAGGCCTTTGTGCTGTTTGCCATGATTCCCAAAACCGCCCTGCTGCTGAATGTAATTCTGTTTGCCCTGGCGTTGGTCGTGGGATTGATTGTAGACCGTGTAGTGAAGCGCTTCCCGGCGCCTTTTTCCCAACGGCATTTCGCCATTCATGAGCACAGGGACGACGTCCATAGCGACGTCCCGTTCTTCAAAAGATTGCTGTGCAACCTGCGGCGCCTGACCTTTCAAAGGGCCTTATTGCTCTTCGGGTTGCTGGTGTTTATACTGGGCATGGCGTTCGGTGTATTCGAGCACGACCACGTGCATGTAGACAGCATGCACCATCACCACGATTTTTTATTTTCGGAGCGTTGGCTGAACCTGCTGTTTGCGGGGCTGGGTGTGGTTGTACTGGCGCTCATTGCTGCGGTGAATGAACATTTTCTGGAAGCGCATTTGTGGGGACATCTCATCCGGAAACATTTCCTGAAAATTTTTGTGTGGACGTTCGGCGCACTGCTGCTTATTCAGTATGGTTTGCAGTATTTTGACGTGCAGCACTGGATTAGTGAGAACCCCATGCCTGTGTTGTTTGCCGCGGTGCTTATCGGCATTATTCCCGAGTCGGGGCCGCATATTATGTTCATCACGCTGTTTGCCTCCGGCCACATTCCGTTCAGCGTGTTGCTGGCCAATTCGGTGGTGCAGGACGGCCACACGGCCTTGCCGCTGCTGGCCGAGAGCAAGCGCGGTTTCCTGTGGTCTAAGCTGGTTAATGTGGCGGTGGGTCTTATTGCAGGGCTTACCGGCTACTTGTGCGGGTTCTAAAATTGAAAAACCGGAAGATTGGGCGGAGTAAATAGGTACATATTAAATTTTTCTGTACATTTGCACAAAATTCTCTTACGATGAAAAAAATTATCCTGCTTTTATCTGTGCTTGTGGCGGTTTCTTCGTGCATTAAATTGGAAGAAATCAACGTGAAGGACGCCAAAATTGAAAAGTTGACGTTTAACACCATGACGAACATCAGCCTTGACCTCGTCCTCACGGTGGAAAACGCCAACAAAAAGAAAATTATTATTGACAACGCCGAACTCGAAATGTGGATGGGGGAAACTTACCTCGGCCTCCTCGAAACTGCGGAGAAAACAACCCTGTCGCCCCAATTCAACGGCGACGTAGCCCTGCCGCTCCGGGTGTCGATTACGAACCTTTCCGCACTGACTTCGCTCGGCAACGATTTTAACGGCTTGCTCGATAAATTTGAAGTGTCCGGTTTCGTCAAAGTTAAGAGCGGCGCGTTTGTCAAGAAACATAAAGTAACCAAAACAACCATCAAAAACTTACTCGGGAACTTATGAGGCGTATAAAGTGTTTGACTTTAACAGCAGCGGTTTTCCTCACGGCGCACGGCCTCCTTGTGGCGCAAGGACAGGCAGACAGCCTCGTGCATCATGCCGACATATTGTTGTATCTTCAGTCGCCGGCCACGAATGGCAGCCACATCACCATCAGGCAAAGCACGGCCATAAAAAACCTGTTCAATAACTACGTGGCGCGAAACCACTATAAGAAAATACAGGGTTTCCGTGTGCGGATTTTCTTCGACAATAGCCAAAACGCCCGTCAGCGCGCCATAGAAACGGAAACGAATTTCCGGAACCAATACCCCAACATGCCCACGTATTATACCTACCAGAATCTCTATTTCAAAGTGGCGGTGGGCGATTTTCGCACCAAGTCCGAAGCCATGCGCTTCCTCCAAACCATCGCAGGACACTATCCCGGTGCGTTTATTATTAAAGACTTTATAAATTATCCGGCATTATGACAGATGCCATCAACCATGAATGTGGCATTGCGCTTATCAGGCTGCGGAAACCGCTTAGCCATTATAAAAGCAAATACGGCACGTGGCTCTATGGCCTGCAACGCTTGTACCTGCTCATGGAAAAGCAGCACAACCGCGGGCAGGACGGCGCCGGCGTAGCCGCATTGAAATTAGACAGTCCCTCCGGGCGGCCTTATATCGACCGCACGCGGTCGAACTCCGCTACGCCCATCCGCGACGTGTTCGATACCATCAATAACGCTACCGCCGCACTCGAAAAAAACCGCGACGCCGACGAGCAATGGATTAAAGAGAATGTGCCGTATCTCGCAGAACTCTACCTCGGACACCTGCGCTACCGCACACACGGCAGCCTGTCGATTGAGTACGTGCACCCGGTGGTGCGCCCCAGCAACTGGGAGTCGCGCAACCTCGTCATTGCCGGAAACTTTAACCTCACCAATGCCGACGAAATTTTTAACCACCTGATTGAAATCGGGCAGCATCCGCGCGACTTGTCGGACACAGTGACCGTGCTCGAAAAGATAGGCTTTTTCCTCGACGAGGAAAACGAGCGGATATATAAGTTGCTGCGCGAAACGGAAACCGACAAGCGGAAAATAGCCCGCCTGCTGGCCGAGCAGCTTCACATCCCGAGCGTGCTGCAAGCCGCCACCCGCCGCTTCGACGGCGGATACGCCATCGGTGGGCTCATCGGCAACGGCGACGCCTTCGTGCTGCGCGACCCGCACGGCATCCGTCCCGCGTTCTACTACACCGACGACGAAATCGTAGTGGTGGCCTCCGAACGCCCCGTGATTCAAACCACCATGAAGGTGCAAACGTCCATGGTGAAAGAGCTCCTGCCCGGCGAGGCGATTATCATCAAACGCAACGGAAGCTGGGAACTGCAACAGATACAACAGCCCGAAAAACGGACGGCCTGCTCATTCGAGCGCATTTACTTTTCGCGCGGCACCGACAAGTACATTTACCGCGAGCGCAAAAAGCTCGGCGAACAGCTCGCGCCGCAAATCCTCCAAACCATCAACTACGACCTCGACAATACGATTTTCTCGTATATCCCCAACACGGCCGAAACAGCCTTTATCGGCATGGTAGAGGGGCTGGGGAAATTTCTCATCGAAGAAAAGAAGAAACAGCTTCTCGCACTCGACAAAAACGATAGCGAGGCCTTCCGGCGCATCATGGACAGACGCCTGCGCGTGGAAAAAATAGCCGTGAAGGACGTAAAGATGCGCACGTTCATTACCGAAGACACCTCGCGCAACGACATGGTGGAACACGTGTATGACGTGACCTACGGCGTAGTGCGTCGCGGCATCGACAGCCTCGTTATTATCGACGACTCTATTGTGCGCGGCACCACGCTCCGGCAAAGTATCCTCAGGATACTCGACCGGCTCGACCCGAAGAAGATTGTCATCGTGAGTTCCGCGCCGCAAATCCGCTACCCCGACTGCTACGGCATCGAGATGTCGCACATGACCGAGTTCTGCGCGTTCCTGGCCACCATTGAACTGCTGAAGGAAACCGGGCAGTCTGCAGTGATTGACGACGTGTACCGCAAGTGCAAGGCGCAACAAGGCTTGTTTAGCGAGAAGCTCGTGAACCACGTAAAAGACATTTACCGCCCATTCACGGCAGAACAAATCGCGAAAAAAATAGCGGAGATTTTACGTCCGTCCGACATCAAGGCGGAAGTGGAAATCGTGTATCAGTCTATCGAGGGCTTGCACACCGCCTGTCCCAACCACACCGGCGACTGGTATTTCTCCGGTGACTACCCTACGCCCGGCGGCCACAAGGTGGTCAACAACGCCTTTATCGATTACTACGAAAACGGGGTTTAGTACGCTTACATCAGCAACAACCACGTTATTGCACAACTTTTATAATAAGGGGAACCTTCGCGGACGTCCACGGAACATTGTCAATTATTCATTGTTCATTGGATGTTGTCCACCCCTGCGCCTTCAGGGCGATGGTCTGGTTGTCGGGGGTGATGAGGTGCGCGCCCTCGCCGGCGCCGGTGAGGTGCCCGATGACGTCGATGCCCTGCAACTCGCGCCGGACGACGTCGTGCAGGGTGACGGGCAGGGTGAACAGCAGCTCGAAGTCGTCGCCGCCGTGGAGGGCGGCCACCACCGCGTCGAGGTTCATCTCGCCGGCCATCCTAAACGTTTCCGAAGCAATGGGGAGGCGCTCGAGGTAAATGCGCGCGCCGCAATTCGACTGCTTACACAAATGCAGCGTGCCGGCCGCCAAGCCCTCCGACACGCTAATCATGGCGGTGGGGACAAGGTGGTGCGCGGCCAGCAGGTCGATTACGTCTTTTTGCGCCTCGGGCTTCAGGTGCCGCTCCAGGATGTAGCTGTAGCCCTCCAGCTGAGGCTGTGCGCTGCTGTTTCCCTCGAACACCGTTTTTTCGCGTTTCAGCAGTTGGAGCCCCATGTAGGCCGCGCCTAAGTTGCCGGTGAGGCATAGCAGGTCGGTGGGTTTTCCGCCGCTGCGGTAAACGAGATGCGCCGCCGGCGCCGCGCCTGTGGCTGTGGCGCCCAGGGTGAGCCCGGTGAGGGAGGTCGATAAGGCCACATCAACGAGGTCGAGGCCGTAGCGCGTGCACGCCGTGGCGACGCCGCCGAACAGCTCCTCCACGTGTTCTACGGCAAAGCGCTGCGAGAGGCCGGCTGTAATCATAACCTGTGCGGGCTTTGCGTTCATCGCGTATATCTTGTTGATAGCCGAAATGACGGTTTTGTAGCCCAAGTGCTTTAGCGGGGTATAGGTGAGGTCGAAGTGGACGCCTTCGAGCAGCAGCGCGGTGGCGGTCACGGTTTGCGCGCCGTTGTAGTCGGTAACGGCGGCGTCGTCGCCGAGGCCCTTGACGGTAGAAGGCTGTTTCGCTTCTATGGCTTTCGTGATATGGTCGAGCAGTTTTACAGCGCCGAGGCCGGCAATGTCGGTGAGTTTTTTGGCCATGCTTAGAATGATGCGTTTTTAGGCGTGCGCGGGAAAGGAATCACGTCGCGGATGTTCGCCATGCCGGTGATGAAGAGCAGCAGGCGCTCGAACCCGAGCCCGAACCCGCTGTGCTCGGCCGAGCCGAAACGGCGCGTGTCGAGATACCACCACAGGCTGTCTATTTCCATCTTGTCTTCGTTGACGCGCGCCAGCAGCTTGTTGTAGTCTTCTTCGCGCTGCGACCCGCCGATAATCTCGCCGATTTTCGGGAACAGCACGTCCATGGCGCGTACGGTTTTCCCGTCGTCATTCTGTTTCATGTAAAACGCCTTAATCTGCTTCGGATAATCGGTGAGGATGACCGGCTTCTTAAAATGTTTTTCCACGAGGTAGCGCTCGTGCTCGCTTTGCAGGTCTATGCCCCACGACACGGGAAATTCAAACTTCTGTCCCGACTTCAGGAGGATGTCCACGCCTTCGGTGTAGGTCAGGCGCACGAACTCGGTGTTGCACACGCCTTGCAGGCGTTCGAGAAGATCCTTGTCATACATATCGTTCAGGAACTTCAGGTCGTCGGCGCAATGCTCGAGGGCGTAGCGCACCAGATATTTGATAAAGTCCTCGGCGAGGTCCATGTTGTCGGTGATGTTGTAGAACGCCATTTCGGGCTCTATCATCCAGAACTCGGCAAGGTGGCGCGGCGTGTTGCTGTTCTCGGCGCGGAACGTGGGGCCGAAGGTGTAGATTTGTCCCAGCGCCATGGCGCAGAGTTCGCCCTCGAGCTGTCCGCTCACCGTGAGGCTCGTTTCCCGTCCGAAGAAGTCCTGCGTGTAGTCTGTGCCGCCCTGTTCGTTTTTGGGCGGGTGCTGCATGTTGAGCGTGGTTACGCGGAACATGGCGCCTGCGCCTTCGGCGTCGCTCGCGGTGATAAGGGGCGTGTGGATATAATAAAACCCGTGTTCGTTAAAGTAGTGATGTATGGCGAAAGCCATGGCGTGCCTGATGCGCAATATGGCGCCGAAGGTGTTGGTGCGCGGACGCAGGTGGGCGATGTCGCGCAGAAATTCGAGTGTGTGGCCTTTCTTCTGTAGGGGATACGTGTCGGCGTCGGCTGTGCCGTACACTTCTATTTCGTCGGCCTGTATCTCCACCGGCTGGCCGCTGCCCAGCGACGCTACCAGCTTTCCGGTAACCCGCAGGCAAGCGCCCGTGCTAATGATTTTCAGTGGCTCTTCCGGGATTTTATTCAGGTCGACCACCACCTGTATGTTGTGGATGGTAGAGCCGTCGTTCAGCGCAATGAACGCAATCTGCTTGTTTCCGCGCTTGCTGCGCACCCATCCCTTTACGGTTACGTCGACACCCGTAGCGCTTTTAAGCAGGTCGGCGATTTTTATTCTTCCCGGAGTTTTCATATATATATAAGGTATATTTACGGCGGCAAAGGTATAAAAAATTCGTTAAATGGCGGTAGTCTTCACAAAATCTATCGCTTTTTGCATGTCTTCATACAAAACGCGGTCTTCCGCGAGATAGGGCACCACTTTGCGAAATTTGCAGAAGAAGGCCTCGAGCGCCGGCGAGCTTCTTTCCGGTCGCCGGAACTCGAGCGCCTGTGCGGCGTTCATGAGTTCGATAGCCAGAATGCGCTCCACGTTGTCGATTACTTTCAGCAGTTTGGTGGCTGCGTTCCCGCCCATGCTCACGTGGTCTTCCTGTCCGTTCGACGACACGATGGAGTCTACCGAAACCGGATGGCTGTAGGTCTTGTTCTGGTTGACCAATGCGGCGGCCACGTATTGGGGGATCATGAATCCGGAGTTGAGGCCCGACTGGGCGATGAGGTATTCGGGCAATCCGCGGAGGCCGAGGATCAGTTGCGCCGTGCGGCGTTCGGAGATGTTGCCTAATTGCGACAGCGCGATAGCCAGAAAGTCGTAGGCCAGCGCCAGCGGTTGCCCGTGGAAGTTGCCGCCCGAAATTACTGCGTCGTCTTCGGGAAACACCATGGGGTTGTCGGTTACCGAATTGATTTCGATGAGCACGATGCGGTCTACGTAGCGGATGCTGTCTTTCACCGCGCCGTGCACCTGCGGGATGCAGCGGAACGAGTAGGGGTCTTGCACGTGTGGCTTGGGGCG
The DNA here is from genome assembly GCA_031288865.1 of Prevotellaceae bacterium. GTDB lineage: Bacteria > Bacteroidota > Bacteroidia > Bacteroidales > UBA932 > JAIRLC01. The sequence continues at coordinate 4,929 of JAITQN010000105.1, read as the reverse complement.
GGCAATGAGCTCGCTACCTTTAAGGATATTGCGCATGTCGGCGGCTATTTCGATTTGCCCCTGTTGCGGGCGCAGGGCGTGCAGCCGTTCGTCGAACGGGTCGATGCAGCCGTCGAATGCGTCGAGCGAGAGCGCGCCGATTTTGTTGGCTAATTTCAGCAGGCGGTAGCTTTTGAGGAGCGCCACCACGCCGTGCGCGCTCATGAACTGCGTGCCGTTGAGCAGCGCCAGCCCTTCCTTCGATTGCAGTTTCACCGGTTGCCATCCGGATTGTTTCAGCACCTCGGCGGCCGGCCGTTTTTCCCCTTGGTAATTTACTTCGCCTTTTCCGATGAGCGGAAGGAAGAGGTTGGCCAGTGGCGCGAGGTCGCCGCTGGCGCCCAGCGAGCCGCGGTCATACACCACGGGCAGCAGGTCGTGGTTGTAGAAGTCGATGATGCGCTCGATGGTGCTCACCTGGGCGCCGCTGTGCCCCTGCGAGAGGGCGTGCGCCTTGAGCAGCAGCATGAGGCGTACCAGTTCGGGCAACAGCTCGTCGCCGGTGCTGCACGCGTGCGACATCACTAAGTTTTCCTGCAGGCGCCCCAGTTCCTCGAAAGAGATATTCTTGTTGCACAGCGAGCCGAACCCCGTGGTTACGCCGTAGATGGGCGCTTCGTGCTTTGCCGCCTTTTGGTCGAGATAGCTGCGGCAGGCCTCGATTTTCTGCCGCGATTCGTTGCTCAGCGCCAGCCGGCGGGGCTGCTCGAGCAGTGTGTGTAAGGTGTCGAGGGTTAGCGGTTCGGACGAGATGTAGTGTGTAGTCATAAATAAAACTGTTTCTCCGCAAATGTACGCAAAATACCCAACCCGTCCAATAATTATGGCTGCACGCAACGCACGATCATGTACGGGTTTCGTGTTCTGACATCCGTATTATGCTTGCAGCAAGCGACTGTGATGGGGTTCGCAGGATTCATCACGGTCATTAGCGCACCCGACGAGCCCGAGCCCCCATGGGGCACATCGCCGCCATCATAGGCTTTGTAGTCACCAGTGCAGTAGTTGCCCCCACAGTCGCAGATTTTGCCGGTTTGCTTACCGCACATATAGACATACCAACCCTCCGGACAGATGCCGCGGATGTCCTTTACATAGGTTCCGGAGGTGAGTAGCGAGGTGTAATCAAAGTCATCGGCCGATTGCAGCGCCGCGGCGAGCGTGTAGTAATACGTCTCGCTAATATTGACGCAGGCGCCGATGGTGAGCACATCGCTAACGCCGGTTGTATTCGTGTTGCCCGGCCACGAGGTCTTGCACGTTGTGCCGTATTTCATAGGCGTAGTGATGTAGGAGTTGTCGCTTTGCTTGGTCACCGTATAGGTTTCCGCGTTGCCGCCTGCGCGTGCGTCGGCCACGCTCCAGGTGTAGCCGGCCGGCGCCGAGGGGTCGGGGTTGAAGTTGTCGAAGGTGCAGGTCACGCGTACAGTCACTGCCGGCGCGTCGACCCATTCGCAGTCCGGGAATTTAGCTTGGCGCACATACACGTAGTCGCCGGGCGTAACTTTGCCGGCCACGCGCAGGGAGGGGGTATTGCTGTCGGGTATCTCGGTGCCGTTTTCCGTCCAGCGGTATTCCGTAGCGCCCGCGGCGTCGACCCTGCTGGGGAGGCGGTATCCTTTATTGAGGAAAATCGTCAGGTCTTGTGCGGCCAGCGCCACAGGACAACATAGCATTAATAAAAACAATTTTTTCATAATATTTTGTTTTGGGGGGTATACCTTATATATATAGGTATGCAGGCGGGATGGAAAAATGGATGGCCGTGGCGGAAAAAACACTGTAATTGGCTGATTATCAAAATTGGGAGTGAGGACTGTGCCCTGCGGGCGGTTAAATCATTGTTCATTGTTTCTAATTCTTAACTCTTAGTTCTTAACTCTTAACTAAGACCGGGGCAAAGGTAAGTATTAATTTTGAGTTTTGGATTCTGAATTAATTTAGTTACGCTCCCAATTGTCACTCTACTATCACAAACACGTCCTCGTCGCTGTGGTGGAAGCCGTAGCGCTCGCGGGCGAACTTCTCGAGGCTGTCGTTGTTCGTGCGCAGCTCCTGCAGGACATCGGTGGTGGTTTTCAGCTGCTGCTCGTAGTAGGCCTTCTCGCGCTTCATCCGCCGGAGCTCCAGCGTGCTCTGTGCCCAGTTCACCAAGCTGCTATCATCCCATACGGTGACCACTATCAGAAATACGAACACCGTACACACATAGAGCATATATTTTCTGCGCAGGAGCGGCGGTATCTTTGCTTTTATTTGTTCCCAGGTTACCATTGGTTGTAATGAATTTTCTCGGGATGCCACTTGTCTTTCACCAGCTCGGCCTTGGCGGGATAGCCCACGGGAATCACCGCCAGAGGCGTGATGTGTTCGGGAAGACACGTTGCCTGACGCACCGCCGCCTCGCGGTCGGCGTAGGGGAAAGCGGCCGTCCACACCGCGCCCAGTCCCAGCGACTCGGCCGCCAGAAGCAGGTTCTCGGAGGCTGCCGAGCAGTCGGACACCCAGTTCAGCGCCGACTCGCCGGTGTGCTTCGAGAGGTCGCCGCACACCACAATCGCCACCGGCGACTGCGTCAGCATCCGGGCATAGGGCAGGAGCGCCGCCAGCCGGTCGAGGAGGCTGCGCTCGTTGATGACCACAAATTCCCACACCTGTTTGTTCTTGGCCGAAGGCGCCGCCATGGCGGCACGCAGCAACACTTCGATTTGCCCGTCGGAAACTTCGCGGCCGGTGAAATGCCGTACGCTTTTGCGCTGTGATATTATCGTTAATGTGTCTTTCATCGCCCTATAGTTTGTCGCAAAGATATAAAATTTCTAATTTTGCGGAAAATAAAACTGAAATGAAACGACTATTCGCTTATAATCCTACGCTGTCGCAAGCATGGGGTCTGGTCGCCCTCACCATCCTGATACAAGTCGTCAGCGGGCTGGTGGTTGAGCCGTTTGTGCCTGCCACCGGGGGGGGCTCATCGTGGCACCTGCTGCTGAGTTATGTGCTCTGTTTTGTGGTGATGGCTTTTGTGGTGATGCAAATGGGGAAGACGGTTAACGGAGAACGGGGAACGGAGAACGGAAAAAAACCGTTTGCCGTTTGCCGTTTACCGTTTGCCGTTCTGCTGCTGTTCTTCATGCCGGCGCTGGCCGTTGCCATAGAGCCGCTGTATATGTGGATACCTATGCCCGAATGGATAAAACTGCTGTTTGAAACGGCGTTTAAAGACGACATGCCCACGTTCCTTTCGGCGGTGGTGGCGGCGCCGCTGGCCGAAGAATGGCTGTGCCGCGGCGTTATCCTGAAAGGGCTGTTGACGCACTATTCGCCGCGCAAGGCTGTTGTGTGGTCGGCAGTGTTATTCGGCGTGCTGCACATGAATCCGTGGCAGGCTATTCCGGCATTTTGCTTAGCCCTCGCCATCGGGTGGGTGTATTGGCGCACCCGGTCGCTGTGGCCGTGCGTCTTCATGCATGCGGTGAACAACAGCCTCGCCTTTCTGATGTTGATTATATTCCCCGACGCTTCCGCCAACGCCACCATAATGGATGTGGCGGGCGCCTGTTACGGCCTTGTGTACGCCGCCGCGCTACTGTGCTGCGCCCTCACGGGCTACGGACTGTGGCGGATGTTGCAGAAAAACTATCTGGTGCCCGACAGGTAACTGTCGATGGCGAGCGCGGCCTTGCGGCCTGCGCCCATGGCTAAGATTACGGTAGCAGCGCCGGTCACGGCGTCGCCGCCGGCGAATACGCCCTTGCGCGTGGTGGCGCCCTGCGCGTCGGCTACCAGACAGGCATGCCGGTCGACTTCCAAGCCGGGCGTGGTGCCGGCAATCAGCGGATTGGGCGACGTCCCTAATGACATAATCACGACGTCGGCCGGCAATTCAAACGCCGATCCGGGAATGACTTTCGGACTGCGGCGACCGCTCTCGTCGGGCTCGCCGAGTTCCATGCGCACGCACCGCATGGCGCGCACCCACCCTTTTTCGTCAGACAGGATTTCCACCGGGTTGGTGAGCAGGTGCAACGTCACGCCTTCTTCTTTGGCGTGGTGTACTTCTTCTATCCGCGCGGGCAGCTCTTTTTCGGTACGGCGATACACAATGCTCACTTCGGCGCCGAGCCGCAAGGCCGTCCGTGCGGCGTCCATGGCCACGTTTCCACCGCCCACCACCGCCACTTTCCGTCCTACGAATATCGGGGTGTCGTAGGCCGTGTCGTAGGCGCGCATCAGGTTGTTGCGGGTCAGGAACTCGTTGGCCGAAAACACGCCGTTGAGGTTTTCGCCCGGGATGCCCATGAACTTGGGCAGTCCCGCGCCCGATCCCACAAACACGGCGCCAAAGTTTTCCCGGTCGAACAGTTCATCAATCGTAACGGTGCGCCCCACCACCACGTTGGTTTCTATCGTTACGCCGAGCTTTTCGAGGGTGCGGATTTCGGGCGCCACCACCTTTTCCTTGGGCAACCGGAACTCCGGGATACCGTATTCGAGCACGCCGCCGGGCTTGTGCAGCGCTTCGAACAGGGTGACGGCATAGCCTTTCTTCGCGAGGTCGGAGGCACAGGCCAGGCCGGCGGGACCGCTGCCCACCACCGCCACCTTCTTCCCGTTGCCGGGCTGTTTATCGACGAACGCCAGTCCCTGTTCGCGACTCCAGTCGGCCACAAAGCGCTCCAGCTTTCCGATGCTCACCGGCTCGTGTTTGACGCCCATGATACACGCGCCTTCGCACTGTGTTTCCTGCGGGCACACCCGTCCGCACACGGCGGGCAGGCTGCTGTCAGCCGCGATGATGCGCGCCGCTTCCGCGAAATTCCGCGCGGCGACCTGCGCAATAAATTGCGGTATCTGAATATTCACCGGACATCCGGCTACGCATTTCGG
>JAITQN010000050.1 GCA_031288865.1 Prevotellaceae bacterium | reverse complement strand
TTAATACAGTATTTTGGCCGCCAACTCGCGGAGCAACTCGCCGTGGTCGGCGGCGCCGTTGTTCCGCCCCTTGCTGCGCATGTCGTATTCGCGCAAGAGGGATATCACTTCGGCGGTTTTTGCGGAAGGGTAGTTGCGTGCGGCTTCCTCGTAATCCCTCACAAAATAAGGATTGACGCCCAACAGCGCAGCCGCTTCGCCGGGCGGGGGATTGGCGCCTTGGTAATTTCGCTTTAAGAGATGAAATTTCAAAACCTTTAGGAAATGTGTGAACAAAGCGCCAAGGGTTACCACGATAGGATTGTCGTTGGGGTTTTTGGCGAAATGCTGAACAATGCGAAAAACCTTTTGGGCATTGCGCTGCGAAATAGCCTTGTTGAGCTCAAACACGTTATAATCGCGACTGATGCCGATGTTTCGCTCAATGTGTTCGCGGGTGATATGCTTGTTGTTTTCAGGCAGCAGCGTGAGTAACTTGTCCAGCTCGTGCGCTATTTTTGAAAGGTCGTTGCCCAAGTATTCTACCAGTATGGCGCCTGCCGTAGCGTCGATGGTGCCTTGCTTTTCTTTTAGATGTGCCGTTACCCAGGCGGCCACTTCGTTGTCGTATAGCTGTGCGGTTTCGAGCACTTCGCCTGCCTTCGACACCGTTTTGTAGAATCCCTTGCGCTTGTCTACCGTTTTCCCTTTATAGCAAATCGCCAGAATCGTAGACGGCATGGGCGCTTTCGCATACACTTCCAGCAGGTCGATATCTTTCATCTGCTGGGCTTCGCGCACAATAATGACCTGTTGTGCACTCATCATCGGGAAACGGCGGGCGGTCTCGATAAGCTGCACGGCGCTGATGTCCTTGCCGTATAATATCAGCTGATTGAAACTGCGCTCCTCTTCGGTAAGAATGTGCGATGCCATGTAATCGCTCACCATGTCGATGAAGTAAGGCTCTTCGCCCATGAGCAGATACACCGGCCGGTAGATTTTCTTCTTCAGGTCGGAGAGGATGCGTCCGGTTTCGGCGCTACTGTTTAATCGTGTTTTGGCCATGGTTCAACGCAATTTAAATACCCGTGTATGTGTGTGGCGACAAGGCCAGCAGCTCTTTTTTCACGGCTTCGTTCACGGCCAGCGTGTCGATAAATCGACGGATGCTTTCCTGCGTGATGCGGGCGTTGGTGCGCGTAAGCGCCTTCAGCGCCTCGTAGGCGTTGGGGTAGCCCTCGCGGCGCAGAATGGTTTGGATACCTTCCGCCACCACTGCCCAGTTGTCTTCCAAATCCCTGTCAATGGCCGGTTGGTTGATGAGAAGTTTGCAGATGCCTTTCTCTATGGATTTAAGCGCAATGATACTGTGCGCTATGGGTACGCCGATGTTGCGCAGCACGGTAGAGTCGGTAAGGTCGCGTTGCAGGCGCGACACGGGCAGCTTGGCGGCAAGGTGCGCATACAGCGCATTGGCCACGCCGATGTTCCCTTCGGCGTTTTCAAAATCGATAGGGTTCACCTTGTGTGGCATGGCCGACGAGCCCACCTCGCCTTCCTTTATTTTCTGCTTGAAGTATTCCATGGAAATGTAGGTCCACATGTCGCGGCAAAAATCGAGCAGGATGGTGTTGATGCGCTTTAGCCCGTCGAACAGGGCGGCCATGTTGTCGTAGTGCTCGATTTGCGTGGTATACTGCAACCGTTGCAGGTGCAGTGAATGGATAAAACGGTCGGCAAAATCCTTCCAGTCGATGGCGGGATAAGCGGCCGCGTGGGCGTTGAAGTTGCCTGTGGCGCCGCCGAACTTGGCCGAAAAAGGAACTTGTTTCACCTGTTCGATTTGCCGGGCGAGGCGCTCCACGAATACCATGATTTCCTTTCCCAGTCGGGTAGGGGAGGCCGGCTGCCCGTGCGTATGCGCCAGCATGGCCACTGACGCCCACTCCTGCGACAACTGTTTTAAAGTGTCTGCAAGATGTTCCAGCAAGGGGAAATAAAGCGTGCCCAACGCATCCTTCAGGCTGCGCGGAACGGCCGTGTTGTTGATGTCCTGCGAGGTCAGCCCGAAGTGGATAAATTCGCGGAAGGCGTGCCAGCCCTGTTCGTCGAAGAATTTTTTGATGAAATATTCTACCGCCTTCACATCGTGGTTGGTTGTGCGCTCGATAGTCTTTATTTCTTCGGCGTGCTGCACGGTAAAGTCTTCATACAGTTCCCGGAGCCTGTCTTTATGGCGAAATTCCTTCAGCGAGGGGAGGGGCAATTCGCAGAGGGCGATAAAATATTCCACTTCAACCATTACACGGTAACGGATCAGTGCAAATTCCGAGAAATAATCCGACAAACCTTCTACTTGTTGCCGGTAGCGGCCGTCGATGGGAGAATTGGCAGTAAGGGGTGAAAGTTGCATACGCTTCTTGCATTTAGTGCCACAAAAATACGAAAAAAATGTTAATATGAATGGGTGTCGGCCTTTTTTTATACCTTTGTAAAATTTTGATATGACAAGTTTACTACACACCATAAATACGCCCGCCGGCCTGCGAAAACTGAAACTTTCGGAACTGCCCGGATTATGCACCGAGTTACGTAATTGCATCATCGACGCCTGTGCCGAGAATCCGGGACACATCGGCGCCAGCCTGGGCGTGGTGGAACTTACGACGGCCCTGCATTATGTGTTCGACACGCCGCACGACAAGCTGATTTGGGACGTGGGGCATCAGGCCTATGCGCATAAAATACTCACCGGCCGGCGCGAGGTGTTTCACACAAACCGCAAATACGGGGGGATTAGCGGCTTTCCGCGGCGTAGCGAGAGTGCGTATGACCCTTACGGCGGCGGGCACTCGTCGGTGTCGATTTCGGCGGCGCTGGGCATGGCCACCGCAGCCGAAATACAGGGAATAAAGCAGCAAACCATTGCCGTGATTGGCGACGGCGCACTGACCGGCGGACTGGCTTTTGAAGGCCTGAACAACGCCGGCGCCATGCAGTCGAACATCCTGGTGGTGCTGAACGACAATAATATTTCTATCGACGAAAACGTGGGCGCGCTGCACCATTATTTGATGAAACTCACGCTATCGGCGCGCTACAACCGATTCAAGGCAAAGGTGTGGAATGTGTTGGGGCAAAATGCCGTGCGCAACGCCATCCGGAGCTTTACAGCCACCGTGAAACAGGCGGTTTTCAAGCGGAGCAACCTGTTTGAGGCGATGGGCTTCCGCTATTTCGGCCCTGTCGATGGTTATGACATTCCCCATTTGGTGTCGGTGCTCAGGTCGCTGAAAGAGATTGACGGGCCTAAGCTCCTGCACGTGGTAACCACGAAAGGAAAGGGCTATAAGCCGGCTGAGGAAAACCAAACCGACTGGCATGCGCCGGGACTGTTCGATAAAAACACCGGACATCGGATTAAAGCGAAAGACATGCCGTCGCGTTATCAGGACGTATTCGGCGAAACGATTATCGAGTTGGCCGGGCAGAATGAGAAGATTGTAGGGATTACGCCCGCCATGCCCACAGGGTGTTCGTTGAATATGATGATGGAGCAAATGCCGCATCGCGCGTTCGACGTGGGCATTGCCGAAGCCCATGCCGTAACGTTTTCGGCGGGTTTGGCGGCGCAGGGTTTACTGCCGTTTTGCAATATTTATTCTTCGTTCATGCAGCGCGCGTTCGACTCGGTGATTCACGACGTGGCGATACAGAATTTGCAGGTGGTATTTTGCCTCGACCGCGGCGGCTTGGTGGGCGAAGACGGCGCCACGCATCATGGCGCCTACGACATGGCCTATTTGCGCTGCATCCCGAACATGGTGGTGTCGGCGCCGATGAACGAGGTGGAGTTGCGCAACCTGATGTACACGGCGCAGCTGTCGGGAGGCGGGCCGTTTGCCATTCGTTATCCGCGCGGGTCGGGGTTGGGAATGAACTGGAGCCACCGGCCGTTCGAGCGCATACCGGTGGGCACAGCCCGCAAGCTGCGTAGCGGCGACTATATGGCCGTGTTGAGTATCGGCGCTATCGGGAATGAGGTGGTCAAAGCGCTCGACCGATTGGCAGCCGAAGGCCTGGCCATGGCGCACTACGACATGCGCTTTGTAAAACCGCTCGACGAAAAAACGCTACACGAAACGGGACAGAAATACAAACACGTGATTACCGTTGAAAACGGCACGGTGCTTGGCGGGTTGGGCAGTGCGGTGGCCGAGTTTTTCACGGCAAACGGCTATTTGCTTCCGGTAACCCGCATCGGCATTCCCGACCGCTACATAGAGCAGGGCACCATCGCCCAGTTGCACGCCGAGTGCGGCATGGACGCGGAAGGCATCTACCGCACCTGCAAAGAAATCAGCAAACTGTTTGGCAGGTAATAAAAATTCACTACCTTATTTAAATAAGGCCGTAAAACGAAATATAGATAGATTTCCTGAAGACTTTATGTTTCAACTGTCCAATGCGGAAATAATAGAACTTTCAAGGTCGCAATTTGCGACCTTGAACAAGGGCAGAGGGTATAATATAAAATATTCTCCATTCGCTTTCACAGAGTTAGGTGTGGCAATGCTGAGTAGTGTTCTTTCTTCAAAAACAGCTATAGAGGTAAACAAAGGCATTATGCGGGCTTTTGTTACATTACGGCAGTATGCACTCGGATATGCCGACCTCAACCGTAAATTAGAGGATTTTATGCTGTCCTCCAATATGCAATTTAGCGAAATATATCAAGCGCTTACAGAACTTGCAGCAAAGAAGCAAATAGAAGAAAAGCCTCGCAAGCGCATAGGCTTCAGGACGTCGTCGTCGGTAGATTAACGTTCAAATAGAAACTGCTCAAAAGGTCTACGATAACTCAAAATGCGAACTACTGCGCCACGATCCGCAGGCGGGCGAATTTCAGCAGGAGGGTTTTGGCGCCCTCCGTTTCAAAGTCAACGAGCGCTTTTACGTTCGAGCCGGCGTCCTCGATGCGCCGCACAACGCCGCGACCGAAACGTTCGTGCTCAATGGTCATGCCTTCCTTTATCAGTGCCGGATCGTCGGGACGGAAGTTCGGTATGGGTGGGCGATTCAACGTCGCCGTGCGTCTTACCGGACGCTGCTCATAGCCTGTTTGCTCTCTCTGTTTTTGCACATAGCGCGATTCATCTTCCCGGCACTTGTCGGCGGAAATGGATGTTTCGAGATATTTATCGTCAATGTCGTCCAAAAAGCGGCTCGGCGGGTTCGACGTCTGCTTGCCCCAATTGTAGCGGCTCTGCGCAAACGACACGGTGGCCTTGTGCTTCGCGCGCGTCAGCGCCACATAAAACAGCCGCCGCTCCTCCTCGATGTCGTCCTGCGAATAAACCGACATGCTGCCGGGAAACAACGACTCCTCCATGCCCACCACAAACACATGCCGGAACTCCAGTCCCTTGGCCGAATGTACCGTCATCAGCGACACCTTGGGCTCGCTTTCCTTCTCACGGTCCATATCCGTGAGAAGCGCCACATTTTCCAAATACTCGTGAATGGTAACCGGTTCGTCCTCGCCGGTTTCTTCTTTCCGGGTTACCACAAACTCCTTTACCGAATTGAAAAATTCTTCGATGTTCTCGTAGCGCGCCACACCTTCCGGCGTTTTATCGGCATTATATTCGGCCAACAGGCCCGAACGCTTTGCCACGTTCATGGCATATTCGTAGGCGTCGCACTGAAACTGCTGCGCCGACAGTTCGTCAATCAGCGCCGTGAACTCCAGCAAACGCTTGTGTGCCGGCGCCCGCAGGCCTATCTCCTCGGCCGGAAATTGATGCAGCGTGTCGTAAATACTTTTTTCTTCGGCCAGCGCTTTCGATTCCAGATGATCCATGGTCACATCGCCGATGCCGCGCGAGGGCACTTGCACCGCACGTTTGAAAGCCTCGCTGTCGTTCGGGTTCGTGACCAGTCGCAAATAGGCAATCATGTCCTTGATTTCCGCACGCTGGTAAAACGACAGGCCGCCGTATATTTTGTAAGGTATGTTCTTCCGCCGCAGGGCCTCTTCAAATACCCGCGACTGGGCATTCGTGCGATACAGGATGGCAAATTCGTCATACGACTCCTGTTCTTCACGCGCTCGTTGCGCGATCGCCGAGGTCACCATAAACGCCTCCTCCTGGTCGGTGTAGGCCCTGATCACCCCTATTTTTTCCCCGGCGGCCGCCCGCGAAAAACAGGTTTTTTTCAGGCGCATCTGATTCTTCTCAATCACGCTGTTGGCCGCATTCACGATGTTTTGCGTAGAGCGGTAGTTTTCCTCCAGCCTGTATTCTTTGTAGCCGGGGTAATCATTTTTGAAGTTCAAAATATTTTCGATGCGCGCCACGCGGAACGAATAAATACTTTGCGCATCGTCGCCCACAACGCTGACGTTTTGCTCGGGATCCGCCAGCCGTTTCACGATCAGGTATTGCGCATAATTCGTGTCCTGATACTCGTCCACCAGGATGTGGCGAAAATAGCGGCGGTACTTGTCAAGCACATCGGGAAAATCGCGGAGCAGGATATTCGTAGTCAACAGCAAATCGTCGAAGTCCATGGCGCCCGACAAGCGGCATTTTTGCGCATACAGGCGATATACCTCATTCGTTCGCGGACAGCGCATGGCCGCGTCGTCGGCCAGCAACCTGGCATTCGAGGCATAAGCCGCCGCCGTAATCAAATTGTTTTTCGCCATGGAAATACGCCCGAATATCGACGAGGGCTTATACACCTTTTCATCCAGTCCCAACTCCTTGATACAACTTTTGACCACGCTCTTGCTATCGGTGGTGTCGTAGATGGAAAACGACGATGGAAAACCCAGATGTTCGGCTTCCGAGCGCAGGATGCGTGCAAAGATAGCATGAAAGGTGCCCATCCACAGGCGGCGCGTTTTGTCGACGCCCACCAACTGGCCGATACGTGCTTTCATTTCGTTTGCTGCCTTGTTCGTAAAGGTTAGCGCCAATATATTATATGGCGCCACACCTTGTGCTAACAAATAAGCGATACGATACGTTAATACTCTTGTTTTCCCGGAGCCGGCGCCGGCAATAATCAGCGACGGCCCCTGGTAATTGACAACCGCATCATGTTGTGCAGGATTTAATGCATCTAAGAACGATTCCATTAATCCCTTTATTCATAACGCGACTTATCGTAAAGATGTACGGGTACAATAATCTGAACCGTCGACGGGCGGCCTGTGCTGCCCCGTGCAGGCGTCCAATATCCTTCCGACAGCGCTACCACGCGCAGGGCTTCTTCTATCTCATCCAGCTCCACGTCATCGCCTATCGTACCTATGTTTTTAACATTCAGCACCTGTCCTTCCCCATTGAGGATGAAGCTTACTATTACCGATTTTTGTCGCGTTTCACCCGGATTTATATCAATGATGTTGACGTCGACAAAATCGAAGAAATGAGTGTGATGCTTGTTGTTAAACAGGGGCGGGTCGTAGTATGTACTGATTAGCATGTCGGAGGCGATTTGTTCCAGCGGTGACAGTTTGTCGAGCGAGAACACGAACGGGAACCAGTAGTGTGTGCTCACCGAACTGTTATTATATTTTGCCGGCTGCCAGCGCGACGCATCGGATATGCGCAACACACGCACCACTTCTTTGTCGAGCAGCGGATGCACGCTGTTTACGATTTGAATGCTGTCGACCTTTCCGAGCGTGTTGATTACAAAATCAACCACTACCGTGCCTTCCACTTTATTTTCCTGCGCCACCACCGGATAGCGCTGGTTGTTGGTCACAAATTGACGGAAGTCGTTATTCTTTTCGCCCAGGAACACCGGCGGATTATACAGCGCCGTTTCGCCTATTTGCTTTTCGCCGAAGTCGAGGCGGGCCGACTTCTTCTCATAATCAAAGGTAACCACGAGCAGGCACTCCGTATTTACATTTTGCCCGTTTTCCCGGCCCGACGTCCATCCGTTGATGATGCGTTTGAAATTCATCACACGGTATACTTCGTCTTCCAGAATTTTATTGCTTCCACGCGCTGTCACGCCCCACAACTGGTTGTCGCCGCCGATTGTAAAGCGCAGCATCACCTTTCCGCCGATACCTGCCCGTTTGGCATGGAACGGATACACCAGATAGTGGTTGAATAACTTAATGAATTCTTCAAATTCCTTGTCTTCAAATTTCGGTTTTTCCCTTACGAACTGGAAAGGTACGTTTTTGTGGCTTTGCACAATGGCGGGGCGCAAGGCCGTTTTCGCCTTTATACGGTTAAACTCGAAAACCACCGGCACGGCAAACGGCGTAGAAACCTGCGCGCCGCCTTTGTAGGCCGGCACCCATTGCGGCGACATGCCCACCACGCGTTTCGCTTCGTTATCCAGCGCCGGGTGATACCCTTTGTCTACGTGGATATTCTCCACAACCCCATCGGCACTGACATTGAAGCCTATGACTACCGTGCCCTGTACGCCTTTGCGGATACACTCGTCGGGGATGTTTGCGTTTCTCGTCACCCACTCCTTAAAACCTTCTTCGCCTTGACCACGAAAACTTGCAGCCTCGTCCAAGCCTGCCATAATTTCCACGGGACGGCCCCCTTTACCTATTTTTCTGCGACGTTGGGCCTCAACATCCGTAATGGCAGTGAGCACCAACGCTACACTGAAAAAAACCAATAATATTTTTCGCATTATACGTTACTTTTTAGTAGTTACAAATAATTAAACTCACCTTTTAGCATTGCTAAATCCGGCGCAAGTTAGTAAATTTGTCCCAAAAATGCTAAAAAATGTGTAAAGAATATTCTTAAATTATGTTATTTTTCTCTTAAAATGGATATTATACTTGACAATCAAATTCCTTTTCTGGATAAATTCCTTCATAAATACGGGAATATTAATTATTTGGACGGAGGACACATTACCGCAGGCACACTGGGCCGCGCCGAGGCGCTTTTGGTGCGCACCCGCACCATTTGCGAGGAGGCGCTACTAAAGAATAGCCCTGTAAAATTCATCGGAAGCCCCACAATCGGCACCGACCACATCGACCTCGACTATTGCCGCCGCCATGGTATCACCGTGGCCAACGCCCCCGGCTGCAACGCGCCCGCCGTGATGCAATATGTGATTACGGCGCTGCTAACCCTCGCCGCGAAAAAAAAGGCGAATCTCGCCGCGCTTACTTTGGGAATTGTCGGCGTGGGAAATGTGGGAAAGCTGGTGGCCGGTGCCGCAAAAGCCTTACACATGAATGTATTGCTTAACGACCCTCCCCGCGAGGCGCGCGAGGGGCGCCATGCCTTTACGGATATAGACGAACTGTTGCGCCGGTCGGACATTATCACGCTTCACCTGCCACTGCAACCCGACACCCGTAAATATGCGGACGACGCTTTCTTTCGCGCCTGCAAAGACGGGGCATGGCTGCTCAACACGTCGCGGGGCGACGTAATCGACGAGGAAGCCTTGATGCAACACCGGCACAAGCTGGGGGCGCTGGCGCTCGACGTGTGGCAAGGCGAGCCGCAAATCAACACCGCGCTGCTCAACGCCACCGACATTGCCACCCCGCACATTGCGGGCTATTCGTTGCAGGGCAAGCGAAAGGCCTCGCAAATGATATTGCAGGCCTTTGCGCAATGGTGTAACGACCCCGATCCGGTTCCGGAGATTCCCCATCCCGAAGTGCGCCCCGCGCCGGTGCTTATTCCCGAGGGCGGCAGCGTGCAGGAGCGGTGGTGCGCGGCCGTGCAGCAAACGTTTCCCATTTTGGATATAGACGCGCAGCTTCGCCGGCAGCCCGCGCAGTTCGAGGCCATAAGGAAGAGCTATCCCCTGCGAAACGACTTTTCCGCCTACGCCATTCTTCCCATGGTGTGGAATTTATAAAATTATTTTGGTGGTTCGGAATTAATTTGTACTTTTGTTGAAGGAAATAGTTCTGCATTAATATCAATTAATTGCGGTACTTTTCCGGAAAGGGATGCGCCAGAGACGTTTCGGACGTAGAGAGGAGGGAGTCCTTGTGATTTCAAGACCTCGTTGGTTGTCGTCCTTTTTTTATTGAAAAATGTTTTGGTTGTTAACCTCCCGCCTTTTTTCCCATAAACCACAATTAAATTATACGTGCCATTTTCATTTTCTTTAAGAAACTCAAACTTGTTGGCGTCTTTATTTTTGTCATATCCCAGGAAAGAAACGCTGTTGGGACTTGTAATCACATCTATTATTCTCGCAATATCATCTTCTGTTAATGGGACGTTGTTGCCTTTGTCCTTTTCGTTGTCCCAGTAGTGATCTTTGTAAATATGTCTTAAGTCGGATGTGTTTAATTTAAAGTCCGCGAAATTTCTAAAGTTTAAACCAGAAATACCTGATAGATATTTTTTTCCTTCTTCTGTAAGCTTTCCGATAGAAATTGAGCGCGCATCTATTTTTTTGTCTTTAGCGCTGTTAAACAGGTATAATATGTATTTTCTGCTTTGTTCCAACAATTTATAGCGTTTCTTGGCGGGTTGTATGCGGTGGTTTTGGTATTATTGTTTACTAAATTTGCACAAAGGTAGTATTTTTTCTGATTTTAAAGAGGCTGTTCAAAAAGTATCTTTGACACTAATTTATTCGAGTACCCTTCGTATAACATAATTTAACAGTCCTATGTTTGGATTTCCAAAAATTGTGTCTATATTTGCGCCGTTAAGTTTTTGTTCTTTGTAAAGCTTCTAAGTGTTAACTATAGCACTCTACTGTTCAAATCTACAAATTTTCAACATAGATAGAGTCTTTAAGTTAGCGCTCGTGATAAAGCACGAGCCTAATTTATCTTTCTATGTGGGTTTTGTAGAACCTGAACAGTGGATAATGCAGGCTCGTGTTTTTTATTTAAAGCCATAGGCATTTTGTCTATGCTCTAAAATCTAACTTCTGACGTCATGTATTAAAAGTATACGTTGCAATTATTTTGCGATGAGGGATTGTATTGTTCTTTGGTAAAAGGTCGCTGTGAATTAGTTCTTCTTCTTACTTTATCACTTGTTGTACGCAGCGGCCTTTTTTTTTGGTAAACGGAGAACAGTGAACGGGAATGTCCTCTGCTGGTGGGGGTGGCCGCCTCCCTCTCCTTTAGGCTATCGTTTATACACAAGTTTTAGGGTTGGGCGCTGGTTTTATTAAAGATAAGCGCTAACTTTGCCCTCAGAAAACATTTAAGGGCCAAAATATGGAAAGTAAAGTAAGGAAATACACCCGGAGTTCCACAGATGAACGGCTGGTAAAAAGGGGGCTGCAATCCTTCGGTATATGGTTAGGGGGTCACGTGTTATGATGCAGAAGGCGGACCGATGGAGCGATCAGATTTCGTTTTATCGCTATTGGCACAATGAACGT
>JAITQN010000019.1 GCA_031288865.1 Prevotellaceae bacterium | reverse complement strand
CTTTTCGCCGTCGTCGAGCAGTCTGGCAAAGCGGCCATCCTCTCCTCCGGCAACCTCACCGGCGGTCAATTCGTCTTCTATTTCTATATCTTCTGACATTTTTGTATAATTTCTGATTTACTGTCTCCTAAGTATAAATTCGTGGTTATTTTCATGCCTCTTCCCCCACTTCCTCCAGGCCTTCCTCTATCCTCAGATTATTGACGATAAACCCTTGCCGGTCGGGGGTGTTCTTGCCCATATAAAACTCCAGCAGGTCGTGGATGTTGTCGTCCTTGCCCAGCCGAACCGGTTCGAGCCGGATGTTGTCATCAATAAGGTGGCGGAACTCGTCCGGCGAAATCTCGCCTAAGCCTTTGAAACGCGTAATCTCGGGATGTGCGCCTAACTTGCGTGTCGCCTTCTTTTTCTCCTCCTCATTATAACAATACAGCGTTTCTTTCTTGTTGCGCACCCGGAATAGCGGCGTCTGCAAAATATACAAGTGCCCCTTCCGGATAAGGTCGGGGAAGAATTGCAGGAAAAACGTAATCAGCAACAGCCGGATGTGCATGCCGTCCACGTCGGCATCGGTGGCAATTACCACCTTGTTGTAACGCAGGTCGTCGAGGTCGTTTTCGATGTTCAGCGCAGCCTGTAGCAGGTTAAATTCTTCGTTCTCGTACACCACTTTTTGGGTCATGCCGTAGGTGTTGAGCGGCTTTCCGCGCAGGCTGAACACCGCCTGCGTGTTCACGTCCCGGCTCTTGGTGATGGAGCCGCTGGCCGAATCGCCTTCGGTGATGAACAGCGTGGACTGGTCGGCTGCCTCGCCCTTGTCGCCATAATGCGTGCGGCAGTCGCGGAGCTTCTTGTTGTGCAGGTTCGACTTCTTTGCCCGTTCGCGCGCCAGCTTCTGGATGCCGGAAATGGCCTTGCGTTCCTTCTCCGACTCCATTATTTTCTTCAGCAGCACATCGGCCATTTCGGGATGCTTATGCAGGTAATTATCCAATTGCTCTTTCAGGAAATCGAGCACGAAGTTGCGCACCGACGGGCCTTTTGGCCCCATGTCCTTAGAGCCCAATTTCGTTTTGGTCTGCGATTCGAACACCGGCTCTTCCACCTTCACGCTAATGGCGGCCACTAAGGAGTGGCGCACGTCCACCGGGTCGAAATCCTTCTTATAAAATTCCTTGATGGTCTTCGCCACCGCTTCGCGAAAGGCCGCGAGGTGTGTGCCGCCCTGCGTGGTGTTCTGTCCGTTTACAAACGAATAAATCGTTTCGCCGTACTCGTTGCCGTGCGTAATCACCACTTCGATGTCTGTGCCTTTCAGGTGCACAGGCGCATAGCGCGGTTCTTCGCCGATGTTCTCATTCAGCAGGTCGAGCAGGCCGTTTTGCGACACGAAGTCCGCGCCGTTGAGCACAATGATAAGTCCCGAATTGAGGTACGTGTAATTGCGCACCATCTGTTCCACCACCTCCATGTTGAACGCGTAGTTGCCGAACAGTTCCTCGTCGGCTACGAAGCGCACCAGCGTGCCGTTCCGCTCCGAGGTTTTCGTTTGCTTCTGTTCCTGCAACATTCCCTTGTCGAACGATGCAAAAAAGCACTGCCCTTCGCGAAACGACTGCACTTCGAACAGCGCCGACAGCGCATTGACGGCCTTCACCCCCACGCCGTTCAAGCCTACTGATTTTTTGAATACCTTATTGTCGTATTTCGCGCCGGTGTTCATTTTGCTCACCGCGTCCACCACCTTGCCCAGCGGAATGCCGCGTCCGAAGTCGCGCACCGTGACTTCCCGTCCGGCGATCGTAACCTGTATTTGCTTCCCGAACCCCATGGCGAACTCGTCTACCGAGTTATCGAGCACTTCTTTCAGCAGCACATAAATGCCGTCGTCGGGTTGCGACCCGTCGCCCAGCTTGCCGATGTACATGCCCGGACGGCGCCGGATATGCTCGTTCCAGTCAAGGGTCTGTATATTGTCTTCCGAGTAGTTTTGCAGGGATGTGTTCATAAATAGCGGTTAAAAAAAGTCAAGATAATCGGCAAAGGTAGAAAAAAATCATTTTTCTACAAAAAAAACGCTTGGTGTTAGTGCGTCGGTAAGTTCAATTAGTAAATGCAACTAAAGTAAGAAAAAACCCAGTTATGAGAGATTCCATAGCTGAGTTTAAGCAAAATGTCTTATTTTAGTTGTTAGAATGAAAAAAAAGAAACATTTAACTCAAGAGCAAAGGTACACAATTGCACGGATGTTGCAAGCAGGATGTACAAAAAAAGAGATTTGTATTGCCACAGGTAAGGACAAATCGGTTATAAGCAGGGAGACACATCGCAATAGCCATAAGCAGGGCTACACTGCATTATCGGCACAGCAGTACGTCAACGAGCGAAAGGAGCGTTTTAAGCAGAAGCGAAGGTTTACCGAATTGATTAAACGACATGTTGTCCGATGTCTGCGAGAGGAGCAATGGTCGCCCGAACAGATCGTCGGCCGGGCACGAAAAGAGGGCATTCCCATGGTCAGCCATGAGCGAATATATCAGTTCATCAGGGAGGATAAAGCCCAAGGCGGCGATTTGTACAAGCAACTCCGGCACCGGCTTAAACATCGTAAACGACCGGCCGGCAGAAGCGTAATAATTCCGGGGAGAGTCTCTATCGACTTGCGTCCGGAGAAGATCAACCTGAAGGAGCGATTTGGCGACTGGGAGATCGACACCATCGTGGGTAAAGAAGGCAAAGGAGCCATTTTGACCGCCACAGAACGGACGACCGGATTCCTGTTAAATTAAAAATATTCAGCACAAAATTAATCGCAGGCCGAGAAAAAACTTAATTTTGAATCACCCTTTGCAATCTTTGCAAAAGCTTTTAATACTCCAGTTGCATTTATTACTTGAATCTACGCTTGATTGCATTCTTTGATATTTTGTGGTAGTTTTGGACTTAATTGCTATCGAAGTCATCAAGGTACTTGTTGTGACTTGTCTGATAGTTATAATAACTGCCGCAAATGACAAAATAGCGCTATCCTCGTAGAAAGAATAGCGCTATTTTTAATTTTCTTTTTCTGAAAAGATATACCCGTTTTAATTTTCTATCTCATTCTTCATCGGATCCACTTTAGTCCGTATTTTCACTATCACGCTAATTTGTTTCTCAGGATGTGCGTCAA
>JAITQN010000110.1 GCA_031288865.1 Prevotellaceae bacterium | reverse complement strand
CGTTATCCCTTAAAATGGAAGTGTGGGCCGAAGCGCTCAAACGCCGCCTTGTCGAGGGCTTCGCGATGATCGGGATGCGCCACGCTGATGATGAGCTTCGCGCGTTCCTGCAACGTCTTCCCGTAAAGGTTTACCGCGCCGTATTCGGTCACGAACCAGTGGATATGGTTGCGGGTGGTTACCACGCCCGCACCGGCAGTGAGCACCGGCGCAATTTTACTCACGCCCTTGTTGGTCACCGACGGCATGGCGATTATCGCCTTGCCCCCTTCCGA
The DNA here is from genome assembly GCA_031288865.1 of Prevotellaceae bacterium. Classification (GTDB taxonomy): domain Bacteria; phylum Bacteroidota; class Bacteroidia; order Bacteroidales; family UBA932; genus JAIRLC01. The sequence goes on along the minus strand of JAITQN010000110.1, from coordinate 55,812 downwards.
CAACGATGCGCCGTAAGTGAAATCGACCTGCCCGCCCACGCCCGAATAGAACGTGGTGCCCAGCGAGTCGGCGCACACCTGACCGGTGATGTCGACCTGCAATGCCGAGTTGATAGCCGTCACCTTCGGGTTCTTGGCGATGATGAACGGGTCGTTGGTGTAGGCCACGTCCATCATGGCCACCATGGGGTTGTCGTCGATAAAGTCGTAGCATAGTTGCGAGCCCATGAGGAACGTCGACACCATTTTGCCGCGATCGATGGCTTTGTTGGCGCCGTTTACCACGCCTTTCGCCACCAGCGGCAGCACGCCGTCGGCGAACATTTCGGTGTGGATGCCTAAGTTCTTATGGTTTCCCAGTTGCGAGAGCACGGCGTTGGGAATAGCGCCGATGCCCATTTGCAGACAAGCGCCGTCGGCAACCAAAGCGGCGCAGTGTTTTCCGATGGCCGCTTCGATGTCGTTGGGTTCGGTAAAATGCGCCGGCTCGAGCGGCGTATCGTCTTCCACGAAGAGGTCGATCATTTTAGTTGAAATCAGGGCGTCGCCATGCGCGCGGGGAACGTTCGGGTTCACCACGGCAATGACTTTCCCGCCTAAGCGGCGCGCCGTCTCGATGGCGGCCAGCGTGGCATCCACCGAAGAGCCCAGCGACACATACCCGTGCTTGTCGACCGACGACACCTGCACCATCGCCACATTGCAAGGCAGCACGTCGGCGCGATACAGCTTTTGGGTTTCGCTTAAAAACACAGGGATATAGTCGGCGTAACCGGCTTGCACATTCTTTCGCACGTTGCCGCCCACGAAAAAAGCATCGTGTTGGAAAATGCCCTCATACCTTGCTTCGGTGTAGGGGGCAGGCCCCTCGGTGTGCAAATGGTGAATGTGCACGCCTTTTAACTCACCGCGATCGCCGCGGGCGCACAAGGCCTTGATTAAGGTTTGCGGGGCGCTGGCCACACTGCTGAAATGAACATGATCGCCCGACTTCACTACTTTTACCGCCTCTTCGGGCGTTACAAATTTAATCTCCATCTATTTATTTCTTAACGTTTATTCCTAAATTATAGCACACAAATGCCCACACGTCGGCTTCTTCTTCAATGGCCTTCGAGATGGGTTTTCCGGCGCCGTGTCCCGCCATGGTTTCCACGCGAATCAGCACGGGGTTGTCGCATGCCTGCGCTTCCTGCAGGGTGGCCGTGAACTTGAACGAGTGGGCAGGGACCACCCGGTCGTCGTGGTCGGCGGTGGTGACCAGCGTGGCAGGATAGCACACGCCCGGCTTGATGTTGTGCAGGGGCGAATAGCCCAGCAGGTAATTAAATTCCTCCTCGTTGTCGCTCGAGCCGTAGTCCGACACCCAGCCCCAGCCTACCGTAAACTTGTGGAAGCGCAGCATGTCCATCACGCCCACAGCCGGCAGCGCCACCTTGAAGAGTTCGGGGCGCTGGGTCATGCAGGCGCCCACCAGCAGTCCGCCGTTCGAGCCGCCGCGGATGGCCAGCTTTTCAGACGACGTGTATTTTTCCCTGATAAGGTATTCGGCTGCCGCGATGAAGTCGTCAAACACGTTTTGCTTTTGCAGCTTGGTGCCCGCCTTGTGCCATTCTTCGCCATATTCGCCGCCGCCGCGCAGGTTGGCCACCGCGTAAATGCCGCCCTGTTCGAGGAAGAACATGCGGCTCACGCTAAAGCTCGGCGTGAGGCTGATGTTAAACCCGCCGTAGGCATACAGCAGTGTAGGGTTCTTCCCGTTTTTCTTCGTGCCTTCCTTATACACAATGAACATCGGGACTTTCGTGCCGTCCTTGCTTTCGTAGAACACCTGTTCGGTCACATATTTTCCCGTTTTCACTTTTAGCGATATGGATTTATACAGCTCCGGCTGCGGATTGGAGACGTCTAAGCGGTAAATATCGTTTAGTGTGGTGAACGACGTAAAGCCGTAGAACATTTCGTTTTCGTCCTTGTCGCCGCTAATGCCGGCCACCGTGCCGATGCCGGGCAGCGCAAGTTCCGTTTCGAGTTTTCCGGTTTTATCATGTATATATAGTTTGGAGTGCGCGTCATGCAGGCATTCGGCCACCAGCTTGCCGCCAATCACGCTCACCGACTGCAGCACATCGTCGCTTTCGGGGATTACCGTTTCCCATGCCGGCTTTTTGGCGGTGGGGTCGATTTTAACCAATTTGTAGCGGGGTGCGCCGTCATTGGTGAGGACATACAGCTGGTTGTCGAAATTACCGATGGGCATGTAGTCCCAGTCGAATCCGGCGACCAGCGTGCGGAAATCGCTGCCCGGCTGTTTCAGGTTTTTCACCGCAAGCGAGTTGCCGCTGGTGCCGCCCGACACCACGAGCAGCAAAAACCGGCCGTCTTTCGTGGCATACGCGGTGTTGTAGCGCAGCGGGTTTTTCAGGTCCTGATAAACCAGCTTGTCTTGCGACTGCTTGGTGCCCAGCTTGTGGTAGTAGACCTTGTTATATTCGTTCTTCTGCGAGAGCGCGCTTCCTTTCGGCTCGTCGTAGGCGCTATAGTAAAAGCCGTTGGTGTCCCACGAGATGCCCGAGAACTTCACCCAGTTAATCACGTCGGGGAGGTCGTTTCCGTTAATGTCCTTCACGCGGATTTCCTTCCAGTCGGATCCGCCCACCGACACGGTGTAGCCCACATACTTATTGTCGTTCGACGGGCTCAGCGAGCCCACCGCCGTGGTGCCTTCCGCCGAAAGCGTGTTGGGGTTGATAAACTCGCGCGGCTCGCCCTCCAGTCCGTCCATGACATACAGCACCGACTGGTTTTGCAGCCCGTCGTTTTTCCACACCAAATACTTATCGCCGGCCTTCATGGGCAGCCCCTGACGCGGGTAATTCCATATCTCGGTCAACGACGCCGCAATCGCTTCCCGGCAGGGGATTTGCGACAGATAGCCGAATGTCGTTTCATTCTGCGCCTTTACCCAGCCTGCGGTTTCGGCCGAGCGGTCATCTTCGAGCCAGCGGTAAGGGTCGGCCACTTCTTTTCCGAAATATACATCCTTATGATCCGTTTTCCTGGTTTCAGGATAAACCACTTTTATTTGCGGATTCCGCGTGCAACTGCTCATAATAAGAAGCGCCATTGAGGTGAAAATAATTATTTTTTTCATGATATAAAAAATTAAAACTGAGAAACACGTATGCAAAGTTACGCTAAAAAATAGAGTTATACAAATACTTCACACAGCGCACAGGCGTACCACACTTTCGGAAGTGTGCCGTAGCCCGGCAAGGGGGTTCCGGCAGTTGCCGGAGGTGCTGCGGCTAATGCCGGAGGTGTTGCGGCTACTGCCGGAGGTGCTGCGGCTAATGCCGGAGGTGCTGCGGCTAATGCCGGAGGTGTTGCGGCTAATGCCGGAGGTGTTGCGGCTAATGCCGGAGGTGTTGCGGCTAATGCCTGAGGGGATGGCTGTTCCCGGTTCGGGGGAGGTTGAACCTCCCCCGAACCTTTAGGCGTTACATTACGCATTGTTTGTTTTCCCGGACCGTCGCGGACGCCAAACAACTACTCGTTTGGTGTCTCGCAGCTTGCGGGACGCCAATCAATATACTCGTTTCGTGTCTCGCAGCTTGCGGGACGCCAATCGATATACTCGTTTCATGTCTCGCAGCTTGCGGGACGCCAATCAATATACTCGTTTCGTGTCTCGCAGCTTGCGGGACGCCAATCAATATACTCGTTTCGTGTCCCGTACGCCTCGGGAAGGGGTTGTGCGCCGCAGCCCCCGTTCGTTTTGGCAACGCCGCAGCCCGCACACCAACTTAGTACAAGTATGGATGCGAGCAGATGAGCGCTGAGGACGGTATGGGCGATTTGAATAGCATCAAAGATATGTAATGCAACGATGTCGAAGTGTCATTAGCTCTTTTTTACAATAATACTCGCTCCACTCGAGGCATTTGCAATGAGAGGATTGAGTACTTACAACCCAGGAGTTCGGTGGGCAGGGGGGCGCACTTTCTGTACCGCAAGAACTCCAAGCAGTATACGTATACACAACACAAGCATCAGTGCAGTGCTCATTAGCTATGGTTGCAAGCGGGGTGTCTAATGGGATGCGGCAGGAGTTATAATCCATGGCATACTCGACACGGCAAACGGTACTGCATTGGCCGATCCCAGCTGTGAACGTGGACCCGCAGTCCATAATCCCGGTAGCGCCCGAAGCGTCGGTAAAAGTTCCGATGGACAAGTTCTCAGGCAGCGAGTACGCGGTATTAGATAAAGTATGGGTATCACTGCCACCTTCCGCAAACCATATATAGAAAGGTGGAGTCCCCCGGAATTGAAATTCATTGTACGCCGTGTATTTCCCCACCGGCGGGTAGTCGATGGCATACACGCACGCGCCGGTAGGGACGCACGGCCGTGCGTCCTTACAAGTGGCAACCAGTTGGACGGTGGCCGAAAAAGCGCCGGAAGCGCCGGCGACCACCCATGCGCCCCGGTCGTTGCCATCAACCATGTAGGCCCTGCTGCCGGCCGAAGCGGTAACGCCCGATAGCGGCAGGCGGGTCATCGTGCCGCTATCGTTGTAATCCACGAACACCCACGCGCTGTCGATTTTGTCTTTGTTCCAGCTCACGGTAAACGACACCGTAGCGGGCGCACCGGGCGTTACCGAATAATCGGAAATGGTGATGCCGCTTTGCGCTACCAGCACCACAGGGCAGCATAATAGTAGTAAAAACATTTTTTTCATAATACAGGTTTTTTAATTAATTCAAAATTCATAACTCAAAATTCATAATTAAAAAGAAAAGGCCGCCGTACGCAAGTAGGTGATAAAAGAAGAAGAACTGATTCATAGCGGCCTTTTACCAAAGAACAATACAATCCCGCATCGCATTTAAAATGCAACGTGTATTTTTAACTGTAGAATAAATTTGATTTATTTCTTTCTTGGGTGTAAACTAAAAAGACGTGTGTCTAAAATCTTGTTTCAGGGATACCGCGAAGCACCCGAAAAAATAGAAAATTAGACACACGCCTGTTTAAAAAAACATCCAAAGAACAAAAAGATTACGGCGCAAATGTAAGTACAATTTTTGGAAATGCAAGCGCAGAAGTGTTAAAATATGTTATACGAATTTAATTAGTCTTGAGAATTTTGGTATTTGAGGCCTGATACTCCGATGCCATACACTTTTTTCAGGATAAAAGTGTTGTGCGAATACACTTTTTTCAGGGAAGCGCCTCCGCCACCACAAAGGTGCTGCCGCCCACAAAAATGACATCGCTGGGCAGGGCGTTCCCCCGCGCCACCTTCAAGGCATTGAACACCGTTTGCACCACCTGTCCCTGCAGGCCGTATTCAATGCAGCGTTCGGCCAGTTGCCGCGCATCCATGGCGCGGGGCAGGTCGGCCTGCGTGAAATAATAATAGGCGTCGACCGGCAACAGGGGCAGCATGCTGTCGAGGTCTTTATCCTGCACCACGCCGAAAACAAAATGCAGACGGCGATATGGCAACGCCTGAAGCTGCGGCATGGTCTCGGCCAGTCCGTGGGCGTTATGCCCCGTGTCGCAAATAATCAACGGCCGCTCGGCAATGATTTCCCAGCGCCCGCGCAAACCGGTTTGCGCCGCCACATGGCTCAATCCGTGCGCCAGCGCCTCATCGGAAATCGACAGCAGCGGCTTTCTGATTTTCGAGAACCTGCCGCCCAATATATTTATCGCCGCCAGCGCCGTCACGATATTTATTTGCTGGTAGCGGCCTTTGAGGTCGATGGCCGCCTCGAAAGGGAACAGGCTGCCGTCGGCCACTAAGGAAAAACACTGCATGTCGCCACGCTGTTCCGCACGCAGCACCCGCAGAAGGTGGTCGGCGTAGTATAAAGGCGCATGCTGTTCCCGCGCCACACGGTCGAAGACAGGCGCCGTTTCGCGGCGCCACTCTCCTACCAGCACGGGCACATCCTGCTTTATGATTCCTGCTTTTTCGGCGGCGATGGCTTCCGGCGTATCGCCCAGATGCTCGGTGTGGTCCATCCCGATATTGGTGATGATGCTCAGCACCGGCCTGACCACATTGGTAGAGTCGAGGCGCCCGCCCATGCCGGTTTCTATCACGGCGACGTCTGCGTGTTGCCGCGCAAAATATTCCAGCGCCAGCGCCGAAGTCATCTCAAAAAACGACGGGCTCAGCGTTTTTATTTCCGCTTCGTGCTTCGACACAAAATGAACGACCTCCTCTTCGGGAATGGGCGCGCCGTTCACCCTGATCCGTTCGCGGAAATCCTTCAGGTGCGGCGAGGTGAACAAGCCCACCGTGTAGCCCGCGCTCTGCAACACCGAAGCCAGAATATGCGACACAGAGCCCTTTCCGTTGGTGCCGGCCACATGGATAGACTTATACCGCCGGTGGGGCGATTTAAAATATGCGTCAAACGCCAGCGCCGTACTCAGATCGGGCTTGTAGGCCAGCTTCCCGATTTTTTGATACATGGGCAGGCTATTAAACAAAAAAGCAGTCGCATCGGCGTATGAATATGTTTGTTCTTTCCCCATTAGATCAGGCATCATAGAAACAAAGTTAAATTTTTTTTTTCGGAAGAACAAAAATTGTGCTATATTTGCAGCCGAAAAAATTGCCCGGGTGGTGGAATTGGTAGACACACTACTTTGAGGGGGTAGCGCCGGTTTCGGTGTGCAAGTTCGAGTCTTGTCCCGGGCACAGAAGAAGAGCTGATAAATGGATTAAATCATTTCACATGTTTAACTGTTTATTACATTTAATTATTAATTTTATTAACTAAAAAAACAATTATGAGAAAATTTATTATTATTTCGGCTTTGGCCTTAATCGGTTTTAATTTCAATGCAACCGCGCAACAAGGTAGTTTTTATGTAGGCGCCAGCAACATCGGCGTCAACCACGACGGGAACTACATCGGCACAGGTGTTTCTTTTATTTCGACGGGCGACAATAAGACAACTCTTTATGGATTTGCACCGGAGCTGGGTTATTACGTATCTGACCGTGTAGCTATCGGCGGTATTATTGGAATCAGCGGATCTTCTATCAAAGACACCAAAGACAAAAGTTTTAACTTCGGAATTAGCCCGTATGTACGCTACTTCCTTCACCAAGGCGACAACTTCGGATTCTATTTGCAGGGAGGCGTTGATTTTCTCCAAGAAAAAAGTGAAGATACGTACAAGGGAGAGAGCACAACAACCACGTGGGGTGTAGGCCTCCTTCCCGGCGTGTCTTATGCATTGTCGTCGCATTTTAGCGTACTGGCCTCATTCGGCACATTGGGATATACCTCGAACGAGGTAAAAGAAACCGGGGCGGATAATCGCACGAATAACACGTTCGGATTAAACTTAGACGCATCAACGTTAAAGTTTAGCCTGCGCTACACCTTCTAACAAACTTGCAGCACGCTGCACTTGTATGCAAAACGAAAAGCTCTGCGGGTCATTTTATCAATGCCTGCGGGGCTTTTCTCTTTTAAAATAAAAATATTTGTCTATATTTGCGAATTATTATTTATTACAGTTACAAATGAATATCGTATTCCTCGACGCCGACACCATCGGCAAGGACATATCCCTCGCACCGCTTGAAGCATTGGGAGGGCTCAAGGTGTTCGGCAAAACGCTCCCCAACGAACTGACGGAACGCATCAAAAACGCCGGCATCATCATCACAAACAAAGTCGTGCTGAGGCAACCCGAAATAGACGCCGCAACCCAACTAAAGCTGATATGCATCACCGCTACGGGCACGAACAACATCGACACGGCATACGCGGCAGAAAAAGGAATCGCAGTGAAGAACGTAGCCAATTATTCTACGGAAAGCGTGGTGCAGACCACCTTCGCGTCGCTGCTCGCCCTGATAAACCACATTTCCTATTTCGACTATTACGTGAAAAGCGGCGCCTACAGTACCAGTTCGATATTTACCCACTTCGGACGCACCTTTAGCGAACTTGCCGGAAAGTCATTCGGCGTTATCGGCATGGGCGCGATAGGCGAACGGGTGGCCGGCGTGGCCAGCGCCTTCGGCGCCAAAGTGAGTTATTATTCCACGTCGGGGAAGCACAAGCACCCGCATTACCCAAGCCTCAGCCTGAGCGAGCTGCTGCACCAAAGCGACGTGGTGTCGATCCACGCGCCGCTAAACGAGAAAACAAACAACCTGATCGATTACGCAGCACTGCAAATGATGAAGCCCTCCGCAGTGCTGATTAATATGGGACGCGGCGGCATTGTGAACGAGGACGCTCTGGCCAAGGCTATCGACCAGAACCTGATTGCCGGCGCTGCCATCGATGTGTACGCACACGAACCGCTGCCCGACGACCACCCCTACCTGTGCGTAAACAACAAGCAAAAACTGATACTGACCCCACACGTGGCATGGAGCAGCACGGAAGCCCGCGCGCGGGTGGTGCAGTTCACCGCAAAAAATATTGAAGACTTTTTAGCTTCGCAGCCATGACCTATTACCTCATAGCGGGAGAGGCGTCGGGCGACCTGCACGGAAGCAACCTGATGCGCGGGCTCAAGCAGGCCGACCCTGCCGCACGTTTCCGCTTCTGGGGAGGCGACCTGATGGCCGCACAGGGCGGCGATCTCGTAAAGCACTACAAAAGCACGGCGGTGATGGGCTTCATGGAAGTGTTGACCAAGCTGCGCGCCGTGCTGCGAAATATCCGCTTCTGCAAAAAAGATATACTGGCGCACCGCCCGGATGTATTGATTTTAATTGACTATCCGGGCTTCAACCTCCGCATGGCGAAATTCGCAAAACAGCACGGCGTAAAGGTGTTTTACTACATTGCGCCGAAAGTGTGGGCGTGGAAAGAAAAGCGGGTGCACCGCCTGAAACGCTACGTCGACAGGCTGCTCGTTATCTTCCCCTTCGAACCGTCCTATTTCAAGCGGTGGGGCATCGACGCCTGCTATGTCGGAAATCCGTTAGTCGACAGCGTGGACGAGCGGCTGGCGGAAAAGGAATCGTTCCACACCTTCACCACACGGAATAACTTGCTTGATAAACCCGTGATCGCGGTGCTGGCCGGAAGCCGGGTCATGGAGATTCACTACGTGTTGCCGCGACTGCTGTTTCTGGCCGGGCAATTCCCCGATTACCAGTTTGTGATAGCCGGCGCGCCGGCTATCGACGAGGCGCAATACAAGAAATACCTGCACGGCGGCGCGTTCCGCATCGTATACAACCAGACCTACCCGCTGCTGGCGCAGGCCACGGCGGCCATCGTGGCGTCGGGCACAGCCACCCTCGAAGCCGCACTGACCGGCGTGCCGCAAGTAGTATGTTACGGCGGCAATGAAATTTCCTACCAAGTGGCTAAGCGTCTTGTAAAAACAAAGTACATTTCCTTAGTAAACCTGATCATGGATGCGCCGGTGGTCACGGAATTAATACAACACGACATGAACCGGGAAAACCTGCAAAAGGAACTACAGGACATTCTTCCCGAAGGGAAAAAACGGCAAACCATGCTGGCGCAATACAACCGGCTTCGCACTAAAGTAGGCGAACGCGGCGCCTCACTGCGAGCCGCAGAATTAATAGTTAAGAGTTAAGAACTAAGAGTTAAGAATTATTATGTGGGTTATATTTGTTAAGGAGGTTCGGGCGTTCTTCTCATCGCTGACAGGCTATCTCGCACTGGTCGTGTTCCTGCTCATGAATGCATGGTTCTTATGGCTCGGACCCGGCGAGTTTAACGTGCTCGACAATGGCTACGCCGATTTGAACGCGCTGTTTACCTTGGCGCCGTGGATTTTCCTGTTCCTCATCCCGGCGGTTACCATGCGCAGTTTCGCCGAAGAAAAAAAATCGGGCACGCTGGAATTGCTGCTCACCAAGCCCATCACGCCCACGCAACTGATTACCGGGAAATACGCAGCCGCCGTGGTATTGGCTTTGTGTGCACTGCTTCCCACACTGGTACATGTATATAGTATCTACGTAATCGGAAATCCTGTGGGAAACATGGACATGGGTGGCACATGGGGCTCCTACCTCGGTTTGTGTTTCCTGGCAGCCATATACGCCGCCATCGGCATCTTCGCCTCGTCCGTTACTGCAAACCAGATTACGGCCTACATCGTGGCAGCGGCGCTCTGCTTTTTCTTCTATACCGGCTTCGACGGCCTGTCGCAGCTCAACCTCTTTGCTTCGGCCGGACATTTCATTCTCCAATCAGGCATTAACGAGCACTACAAATCCATCAGCCGTGGCGTAGTCGACTCACGCGACGTGCTGTACTTCCTGAGTGCTATTGCGGCATTTCTCAGCATTACCCGGCTGGCCCTGCGTCACAAAAAGTGGAAAAGCGGCCTGCGCACGGGCGGGTTCATCGCGGTACTGATTGTGCTGAATATCGTCATGCAGCACACGTTCTTCCGCATCGACCTTACCGCCGATAAACGCTACACCCTGTCGGACATCAGCAAAAAAACAGCAAAAAATCTGAAAACTTCTTTTTATGTGGAACTGTTTTTAACCGGCGACATCCCGGTACAGATGAAGAAACTTCAGGCTACCATCAAAGAAACGCTCGACGAACTGAAGGTGTATGCCGGAAATCGTATCCAATATAAATTTATTGACGTGGAAGCCGAAACCGGCAGTGATGCACAGGCCTTGAACCATGTTTACGCCTCGCTGCAAGACCATGGGCTGGTTCCGTTTATTATGCAGGAGCACACGGGCGGCCGCAGTACCGAAAGGGTTTTGTTTCCCGGCGCGCTGATCAGTTGCGCCGTGACGGTGGCGGACGGCGACTCCACCTATTTGGAATCGCGCGAAATAGCGGTGAATTTCATCCAGCAGGACGCGCAAACCAACCCTGAAGCGAATATCCTGCTGGCGCAGGAAAATGCGGAATACGAACTGATCAACGCCATAAGCCTGATGAGCCGGGAAGAGCAGCGGCTAATTGCATTTGTGGAAGGGCACGGCGAACTCAGCGAATACGAAACGGGCGACATCTGCAAGGCGCTGGCCGGCTTCAGCCATATCGACCGCATCAATATACTGGGGCGCGTAGGCGTATTAGACAAATACGACCTCGTGATCGTGGCAAAGCCCATGCAGGCATGGAACGAGGCCGACAAGCTGGCGCTCGACCAGTACATCATGCAGGGCGGGCGCACGGCCTGGTTTATCGACGCCGCACAGGTGCACCACGACAGCCTCGCCAACGGGCATTACACTTTTGCCCTGCCTTGCCCGCACCGTCTCGACGACCAGCTGTTCAAGTACGGCGTACGCCTCAACCCCGATGTAATACAGGATTTGCAATGTTCATTCCTTCCCGTGAATATTGCGCCGGCCGGGCAAACGTCGAACTTCAAGCCCGCGCCATGGACTTATTACCCTCTGCTTGCTCCGCCCGCATCGAACGACATTACGCGCGGGCTGAACCTCGTGAAATCGGAATATCCGGGCAGCATCGACACGGTGAACCGGCACAGCGGCGTGCATAAAACCGTCTTGCTGCACACGTCGCAATACAGCCGCGCGCAGACTGTTCCCCTGCGCATCAGCCAGGCCAACATCGACCGGCAGGCCTCGCCGGAACAGTATTCACAATCATACATTCCGGTGGCTATACTCATGGAAGGCGTGTTCCCGTCGGCTTTTCAATACCGCGCACACGAGCACTACAACGACGGAAAACCTTTTACTTTTGCGGAAAAAAGCGAGCCCACAAAAATGATTGTAGTGGCCGACGGCGATATCATCCGCAATGAAGTGATCTACCGCGCCGGCGACACGCGCATCGTGCCGCTGGGTTTTGACCGCTACACGGGCGTGCAGTTCGGCAATAAGAACCTCGTGAAGAATATGCTGCTCTATCTGCTCGACGACGGCGAAACCATGCAGGCGCGCCGGAGGGAGTTCACGCTGCGGCTGCTCGACAAACGCGAAATCGCCATCCACCGCACCTACTGGATCATGCTAAACACCATCCTGCCCATAGGGCTGGTGTTGCTCTCGGGCGGGGTATTCCTCTATCGCAGGAAGCGGAAATACACTTCAAGAATTTTGAATTCTGAATTTTGAATTATAAGGAAGGAGTTTATTATCTATCCCGCTGCTGCTGGTACTGGATGAACATAGGGGATTGGTCGTAATCGATGAATATTTCCCTTTTACGGCCATGTCCGAGCGTTATGCCTATTTTAAATCCGGCGGCCAGAGGAATCACTTTTGAGGTGATATATTCAGACTGTCCATTGTCAAGCTTATACTGCGAATCAATCATGCTTCCCGTAGAGCGGTTGGCGGGATTGTCGCGATTGTAAGATGCGATTAGCTCGTCGCGTTTTTCCACTACATCACTCAACCCGTAATCAACATAGAAGCCGGTATATAATAAAACATACTTCAGGCGCCAGTTCATGCCTGCCTCTATCGCCAGCAGGTAAGCCGGTTTAAGCGAAAGTTCCCGGTCTCCGTTTCCGGAAAAAGAGCCGAATCCCAAAAACTTCTGTGTGGTGTATTCATAATCTTCAAAGACGTAGTACCCCGAATTAAAGGAGGCGCCTTCCACAATTCTATATTTTCCGGACACAGGGATACTCATTTTCACCCCTATGGCTGCATAAGGCCGGTGTTTTTCAGGATCACCCCTGAAATGGAGCATCAGCGGAATATTAAACATCGCTATATTTTGGTTTTCTCCATAGTCGCGCAACATGGTACGAAACTCAAAATCGGCGCCCTCCGGATCTTTTGCCGGCTCGGCATACAAATATTCGCCGATTGCTCCTTTAGCATTATAATAAGAAAGCTCCACGCCCATACCGAATCCAACCTTTTTTGCAAAATAGACCCGGTAACTGGCGCCAAACAACCCGCCGGACAGGCCTGTAGAGGATCCTATGGACGATTCATAGTGCAGTGTCGACAGTCCGCCCCCCGCGTAAAAAGTAAATTCATGCCTTGAAAGCGGACGCGTACCAGCACCCGCTTGCCCCAACAACGCAGACCACGCAACAACAGCAAGCGGCAATATGAATAAGTGTTTCCTCATAGTATTCCGTTTAATTACTGAACGACAACCTTTATTATTTCACTCCATTTATTTTTTCCTCTCAGATTCAACAGATACATTCCCGTAGGCAATGACGACATGCTCACCGGCGTTATGCGTCCCGTCACTTTCACCCTGCCCATCGATACGCCGACAAGATTGAAGATTTCAATTTCGGCATGATCAAGTTGCGTTTCGTCACCATCAATTTCCACAAAGACGAAGCTATTTTTCGGCACAGGATTGGGATAGGCCGTCGTGGCCGCTATCTGTCGAGACTCGATTACAGAGGGACAAGAGGGCAATGTGCCGTTGTATTCTTTGGCAGTCAACTCCACATGGTAACTCACGGCAGGATCCAGATATTGGCCGGTATTGCCTGCGGAGAACGACTGGCCGTCGGTAAGGAACCGGTTATTGCCATACCATGCGAAGGAAGTGAAGTTAAAACCACCGTTGTTATCGGGGTTATTAATCACCGTGAGGGTGTTGTTCCACCGCATCTGCACCACGTCGTTAAATACAAAAGGCTTGGCAATTTCCATGGTATATGTCCCGGTGTTTGTTCCCGAGGACACCGTATAAGTAACGGTACCGACGCCGGCTTCCGACATCGTCACGGTAAATGTATTTCCATGGTCATCGTTATAATAAACCCGGGCGGTATGGTCTTCGGGCGTTACAACCACGTTCACGAAATTGTTATTGCATCCCATGACATAGCGGCCTTTTACAGAATCAATTTCCGCACCATCCGCATCGAGCACGACGGCATATAAAACGTTTACATTGCCACTTTCCGCTATGATTACCTGTCTTGACACGTCCGGTGCAGGATTGTAATTTTCATCCCCCGTTTGGATGGCCGTCACCGTTACCGTTCCGGCTTGCTTTAACAGCAATGTAGCCCCATCGACATCCGCAATATCAAGATTACTGCTTGTGTACGTCACCGGTAGTCCAGACGTGGCCGTAGCCTGAAGGGTGTAGGAGCCGCCGGACAGCAACAGGGGAATGGGCACATCGGGAAAATCAATCGTTTGATCTGCTTTTTCAATCTCAAAGGGAACCTCCAGACTGCCGGTGTAATTACCTGTGCCGTTAACGGTAAGTGTGGCCGGCCCTGCATTGACATTACTACTCCACTCCACCGTGTAATCCGTGTCTTTTGCCAAGGTATTCCCTCCGTATGTAACCGTTAGCTCAGGCGTGATAGTAGCGCCGGTGTAGGTTTCTGCAGGAATAGGATCAACAGTAGCCTCACTAATATCTCTCGGCAGAATCGTAAAAGTGGTATATGTAGACGCGCTGCCGGTGTAATTTCCGGTATCAGTAATCGTCACCGTAGCAGACGCCGTGCCCGCATTTGTATTATTGCCGTAAGTTACCGAATAATCCTGCGTTAGCGTTAAAGTGTTGGCGCCCTCCGTAACCGTCAGTGTTGGCTCAAAAGCCAAGCCGGTGTAGGTTTGGGCAGACACCGGCGCTATAGCGAGTTCGGAGGCGGCAATGGTTTTCTGTTGTATCGTGAAAGTTGCCGATTGCACAGCCGTGTAGTTACCTGTGCCGTTAATAGTAACCGTAGCCGGCCCTGCATCGATATTATTACTCCACTCCACCGTGTAATCCGTACCTTTCACCAAGGTATTCCCGCCATAAGTAACCGTTAGCGGAGGCTTAAGGGCCGAGCCGGTGTAGGTTTCATTCGGAATGGCCGCAATCGCAGCCCCACTAATATTTATCGGATCTGCTGCCTGGAGTCGCGCCGGCAACACAAAAGAGAAATGCAAAAATACCCATAAAAGGAGAACAGGTTTGCAATGAAAATAGCTCCTCATAGACTTCACGTTGTTTGATGGAGCAAAGATAGATAAAATTCACAAACTTACATGCCTGTCGGTAGAAATTTTATCGTCATTAATATTGATTTATTCTGTATTCCCTTATAATCATATACATAGCCACCACGGTAGCCAGGAAATCGGATACCGGCAGGGCGATAAACACGCCATGAAGCCCCCAGCAACGAGCGCCTATCAATAATGCAGGAAGCAGAAACACCGCCTGTCGCGACAAACTCAGGAAGATGGCATTCCCGGCCTTTCCGATGGACTGGAAAAACTGTCCTGTCACAATCTGAAAGCCAATCACGGCGAAAGCCATAAAGGAAATGCGAATAGCCGAGGTCGAAATATCAAGTAGTTCCGGGTCGTCGGTAAACACCATCGCCATTTGGCGCGGCATGAGCATGGCCAGCACGAAACTCACCGCCGTGACCACAGTCGCCGCCCGCACGGTGAGCATATAAGCGTCTTTTACCCTCCTCAGCTGTTGCGCGCCGTAGTTGTATCCCACGATGGGCTGCATGCCCTGGCACAGCCCGAAAATAACCATCACCACCATAATCCCGTATCCGGAAATAATGCCGTTCACCCCAATGGCAATGTCGCCGCCATGCGTGACCAGCATTTGGTTCATCACCATATTGATGATGCTCGCCATGGCGTTGACCAGGAAAGGCGACAGGCCAATGGCAATGATGTTACGCACGATGCGCCGTTCCACCCTGAACGCATATTTACGATAGCGGATAAACGACGAGGGCTTAAAAAAGTGATGCATGGCAAACCACGCGCTCACCATCATCGACAGCACCGTGGCAATCGCCGCACCTTGTATGCCCATGTCGAATACAAAAATGAAAATGGGGTCGAGTATAATATTCAGCGCGGCGCCGATGAGGATCACCACCATTGATTTTTGCGGATAGCCCGAAGACCGCATCAATCCGGCATGGTTAAAGCTCAGGGACGTGAAAATACTGCCCGGTATCACGTAATACAGGTATTCGGCGGCATAGGGGATGGTTTGTTCACTTCCGCCGAACAGTTCCAGAATCGGGTGCATGAAAATCGTAGACACGGCAATCACCGTGCCCGATATGGAGAGTGTGAGCAGGAGGCTGTTCCCCAATATTTTTTCCGCCCACAGCACGTCTTTCATGCCCAGCACGATCGACATGCGGGTGGCGGCGCCCACGCCGATCAGCGTGCCGAATGCCTGCAGCAGGTTCAGCAGCGGGAACGTAAGCGCCAGTCCCGATATGGCCATAGGCCCCATGCCGTGTCCGATAAAAATGCGGTCGACCACATTGTAAAGCGCCACCATCACCGAGCTGATAATCGACGGCAAGGCGTATTGATAGAGCAACTTGCCTACCTTTCCCGTTTCCAGTATGTTTGTTGAAGATGTGTTCTGCATTGTTCCCCTTTCCTATCGCCTCAATTCAAAATTCTTCCCAAGGTATTTCCGGCGCACTTCCGGATTGGCCGCCAAGTCTTCGGCGGTGCCGCTTTCCAAAATACTCCCATCATACAGCAAATACGCCCTGTCGGTAATAGCGAGGGTTTCGTGTACATTGTGGTCGGTGATAATAATGCCGATATTTTTTTCTTTCAGTTTCGCCACGATCGACTGGATATCTTCCACCGCAATGGGATCCACGCCGGCAAAAGGCTCGTCGAGCAAAATAAATTTAGGCGAGATGGCCAGCGCCCGCGCAATTTCGCAGCGCCTGCGCTCCCCGCCCGACAGTTGCACACCGTAGCTCTTGCGCACCTTGTGCAGCCCGAATTCGTCAATCAGTACTTCTAATTTTTCATAACACTGGGCCTTCGTCATCGCGGTTATTTCCATCACCGAAAGGATATTTTGCTCCACCGTCATCCGGCGAAACACGGAGGCTTCCTGCGCCAAATAGCCCACGCCCATTTGTGCACGGCGGTACATCGGTTCTTTCGTGATATCCGTATCATCTAAAAAAATTTGCCCGCTGTTTGCTTTGATAAGCCCTACAAACATGTAAAAAGTAGTGGTTTTTCCCGCACCGTTCGGGCCGAGCAGCCCTACGATTTCGCCCTGTTCCACATTAATGGTCACCCCCTTCACGACAGTGCGCGAGCCATACCGCTTGATCAAATTTTTACAATGCAACAACATCTTTCTCAATTCTTAACTCTTAGTTCTTAACTCTATACAATGCCTTCCCGGAGGATATCGTGCACATGCACCATTCCCGCATATTGTCCGTTGTCCGTCACCACCAATTGCGAGATTTGGTTCTCGTCCATTAAGTTAAACGCCTTAATAGCCATCTCGCCGGCCTCGACGAACTTGGGATTTTTGGTCATGATATCGCCGGCCGTGAGCTTGTCGAACTGCTGCCATTTCCCCAACATGCGCCGCACGTCGCCATCGGTGATAATGCCCGCCAGACGGCCGTTTTCATCCACCACGGCCGTAGCGCCAAGGCGGTTGGCCGAAATCACCATAATACTTTGCGGGATCGTGTCGTGTAGGTTCACCTGCGGTTTGCGCGCCGGATCTATCAGATCTGATACGCGGAGGTAGAGCTTCTTGCCCAGCGAGCCGCCCGGATGCACCCGCGCGAAATCCTGCGCCGTGAAGCCGCGCATTTTCAGCAAACAAATCGCCAGCGCATCGCCCATCACCATTTGCGCTGTAGTGCTGGTGGTGGGCGCCAGATTATTCGGGCAGGCCTCCTTGTCGACCGGCACGTGCAGCACGTAGTCGGCATGTTGCGCCAGGTAGGAATCCGGTTGCGACACCATGCCCACAAGCGTATTGCCCATATTCTTAATAAGCGGCACCAATATTTTTATTTCGGCGGTATTACCGCTCTTCGAGAGGCACAGCACGATATCGTCGGGTTGAATGACGCCCAAATCCCCGTGGATCGCATCGGCGGCATGCATGAAAATAGCAGGCGTGCCCGTAGAGTTGAGCGTCGCTACAATCTTGGCGGCCACAATAGCGCTTTTGCCGATGCCCGATACAACCACCCGGCCGCGTCCTTCATACATTAACCTGACCGTTTCAGAAAAATGCTCATCCAGTCCCGATACCATTTTAGCTATTGCAGCAGTCTCATTTTCAATAACATCTTTAGCCGTATTTAATATATTTTTAGTAGAATACAACACTTAAATTTGTTTTATATATAAAAAAATCGTATCTTAGACCTCGCAAAGATACAAAAAATGGAGACGATAACCAAGAATCTCTACGAGCAACTCAAAAAATATTTTGGTTTTGAAGCTTTTAAAGGATTACAGGAGCCCATTATCAAAAACGTGTTGGAAGGGAACGATACTTTTGTGCTGATGCCTACCGGCGGCGGAAAGTCATTGTGCTACCAGCTTCCGGCACTCATGCTGGAAGGCACGGCGATAGTCATTTCCCCACTGATTGCACTCATGAAAAACCAGGTGGACGCCATCCGCGGATTTATTACCGACAATAACGGTGTAGCCCACTTCCTTAATTCTTCACTCACCAAACAACAGGCGCAGGACGTGCGCGATGACCTGCTGAAGGGTGCCACCAAATTGCTGTATGTGGCGCCGGAATCGTTGACGAAAGAAGAAAATGTGGTATTACTCAGGCAACTGAAGATTTCGTTTTATGCGGTGGACGAAGCGCACTGTATTTCGGAATGGGGGCATGACTTCCGGCCCGAATACCGCCGGATTCGCCCTATCATCAACGAAATCGGGGCGGCGCCGCTTATTGCGCTCACGGCCACGGCCACGCCGAAAGTGCAGCACGACATTCAGCGATCCCTCGGCATGCTGGATGTGCAGGTGTTTAAGTCGTCGTTCAACCGGCCGAACCTGTATTACGAGATCCGCTCAAAGGTCAATACCGAAAAGGAAATCATCAAATTCATCAAGCATAACGAAGGGAAGTCGGGCATTATCTATTGCCTGAGCCGTAAAAAAGTGGAAGACCTTTCCGAATTGCTGAAGGTGAATGGCATCAAGGCTTTGCCTTACCACGCGGGCATGGACGCCAACACCCGTTCGAACAATCAGGATCAGTTCCTGATGGAAAGCGCCGACATAATTGTGGCCACCATTGCTTTCGGCATGGGGATTGACAAGCCCGACGTGAGGTTTGTAATTCATTACGATATTCCGAAAAGCCTCGAGGGGTACTACCAGGAAACAGGGCGCGCGGGACGCGACGGCGGCGAAGGGCGCTGCATCACGTTCTACAGCTACAAGGACATTCATAAACTCGAAAAATTCATGCAGGGGAAGCCGATAGCCGAACAGGAAATCAGCAAGCAACTGCTGCAGGAAGCAGCGGCCTATGCCGAATCGAGTATATGCCGGCGCAAGCTGCTGCTAAATTATTTCGGGGAGGACTATATTGAAGAAAACTGCGGCAACTGCGACAACTGCCTGTTCCCGAAACAACAATTTGAAGGGCGCGAATACCTCATACAGGTACTGGAAACCATGCTGGCTGTAAAAGAAAAATTCAAAACCGAGCACATCACTAATATTCTTGTCGGGATCATAAATTCCACCATCAAATCATACCGGCATCATGAACATGAGCTGTTCGGATCGGGCGCCGACAAGGATATTCGGTTCTGGAATGCGATCATCAGGCATGCGTTGATCCTGCATTTCGTCGAAAAAGAAATTGACAATTACGGATTGCTGAAAGTGACGCCCAAGGGCCGCGCCTACCTGAAAGACCCCTATCCCGTGCAGCTCACCGAAGACCGCGAATATTCCGAAAGCGACGACAACGACGAAGTAATCATACAAAACAAGGGCGCAGCCTGCGATGAAGAATTACTGGCCATGCTGAAAGACTTGCGCCGCAGCGTTTCCAAGCGGTTACAACTTCCTCCGTTCGTCATCTTCCAGGACCCGTCGCTCGAAGATATGGCCATCCAATACCCTATTACACTCGACGAGTTGAAGAACTGCCAGGGCGTAGGCGAGGGCAAAGCGAAAAAATACGGCGAGGATTTTGTACAACTCATCAAACAATATGTCGACGAAAAAGATATCACGCGGCCGCAGGATCTTATCGTGAAATCGGTGGTCAACAAATCAAGCACCAAGGTTTTTATCATTCAGAGCATCGACCGCAAGCTGATGTTTGAAGACATTGCCGACGTAAAAGGGTTCACCATGGAAGAACTGTTCACGGAAATCGAAGCGATTGTCAATTCGGGAACCAAATTAAACATCAATTATTATATCGAGGCGGTGATGGATGAAGACAAGGTTACCGACATTTACACTTATTTCAAGGAAGAAGCCGAGGATGAAACATTAGACGCCGCCATGGCCGCATTAGGCCACGACTGCACGGAGGAAGAAGTGCGGCTGGTGCGCATCAGATTTATGTCGGAAGTGGCGAACTGATCCAAAGGGCGATATTCAAACCGGTCGAAACCGGCAATGTGCATCATTCTTGTTTTTCCCAATAGCCGTGCGAATTGTTTCTACCGTGCCACGCTTTTAAATGTGATTTTCACCGGTTTTATTCGTCCGTTTTCATCGAAGAACAGCCGGTCGATACACGTTACACGGTGGTTGGCGTGCGTTTCACCCAACGGTCGGCAGTGATAGACGATGTAGTAGTCGTTGGTGCCGGGAGGTTGGACTATTGAGTGATGTCCGGCGCCGGTGGCGACTGTGGTATCCTGTTGCAAAATTACCTTTTCGCGGTGAAAAGGCCCGAAGGGGGAGTCGGCAATGGCATAGGCCACCGCGTAATCGGGACCCGTCCATCCGCCTTCGCTCCACATGAAGTAATATTTGTCATTTTTCTTGAACATGAACGGCCCTTCCACATAGTTTTCGGGTGTTATTTCTTTGTATATTGTTCCATCGCTGTGCGGGACGAGGGCGGTGAAATCGTCGTTCAGGCGCACTATGTTGCAGTGCCGCCAGCCGCCGTAGTAGAGGTAGTAGGTGGTGTCGTTGTCGCAGAAAACGAACTGGTCGATAGGCTGTGCACCGTTCACAATGTCGTTGATGAGCGGTTTTCCGAGGAGGTCTTTGTAGGGGCCTTCGGGGCGGTCGCTCACAGCCACACCGATGCCGCCAATTTCGCCTTCGTGCACGTCGTTGGCCGAGAAGAAGTAGTAGTATTTTCCGTCTTTACGGATGACTGACGGCGCCCACATGGCTCGTTTTGCCCAGCGGACTTCGGTGGTGTCGAGGATACGCGGGTGTTTTTTCCAATGCACCAGGTCGTCGGACGAGAAGCAGTCGAAGAAAACTTGCTGTTCGTACACGTCGCTGTATGTGGGGTAAATCCAGCAGGTGTTGTCGTAGATGATAGCTTCGGGGTCGGCATACCAGCCCTCGAAGACGGGGTTTCCGCCTTGTTCGCCGCACGACGTCAGCGTAGCTGCGATAATCACGAAAATTGCCTGTTTTATTTTCATAAGATTGTTGTTATTAATAAGTGTCGCAAATATAATATTTTTTTTTGTAACAGCTATAGCAGTAGTTCGATAAGAGTAGTATCCTTTCTTTTATCCGGTATCTTTACCCAACATTCTTTCGTTGATTCGTCCCACGACCATTGCACGGCGTTGAAATCCGTTTCCATCTTTTCTGAAAGGGTTTCCATTCCCACCTTCCCAGCCTTTTCCCCATTTACTTTTACCTCACGAGGAGGCGATATAATATGATATTTCAATACCAGATTTCTTTTTTCTGATGGAATAAACCCGTTGTCTTTGGCTGTAATGGTCGTAATATAACCGGGGGGCAGCGTGGTACAGCGGCATGTCGTTCTCGAACAAATATTGTTCAGATAATCCAGATTTTCTCCTTCGTCTTCATACCATTCGAATGAGGCCGTTCCCTCTTCGTAGTGGGGGAATATGTGCACCAATAGCGGATAATCTTTTTTCTCATGGATATACTGCATTACGGGCATTTGAGGAATTATCGAGCCTCGTTTTACGAAAACAGGAATTACATGTAACGGTGCCCGGTATGTGATGGTCTGGCCGCCCTGGTAAACAGCTTGCCTGTCATTGAAATCAATCCATTCGCCGTCGGGCAAGTAAACCTGTTTTGTCCGTGCGCCTTTTTTTACTACGGGCGCCACCAGCAATTCTTCACCGAACATGAACTGGTCATCTATTCCTGCGGCCTGTTTGTCGTTGGGATATTCCATGAACAAGCCTCTGATGATGGGCAGGCCGGTGTCATGCGCTTTGCGGGCATAGGTGTACAGGTAAGGAAACAATTGGTATTTGAGTTCGATGGCTGCCTTGCAATTTTTCTCTGTGGCTTCTCCGAACATCCACGGCTCTGCGGCATTGTCGCCCTCGTGGTGGGCGCGGCTCAGCGGATTGAATATGCCGAATTGCATCCACCGGGTGTATAACTCGGCCATAGCCGGGTAGTCGGTAATATCTCCGCAGTAGCCAGAAATATCCGTTGTCCAGAAAGGTATCCCTCCCAATCCGGCCGAAATTCCTACGGCAATTTGGTTGGACAGTTGCGCCCAACCGTCGAGCACATCGTTCCCGTTTCCGCTGTCGCCTGTCCAACCGAAGGTGTAACGTTGCAGTCCGGCGTAGGCGGTGCGTGTCATTTGGAAAATGCGTTTGCCGGGATTTCGTTTTTCAAATTGCTCTTTTACCACTTTGTCCCATGTGAAGCCATACACGTTGTGTATTTCATTGTGCATGCCTGCATGATGCTGCATGTTCAGGCGGTCGGGCTCATGTTCGTTGCTCCAGGCCGGCTCGCCCATATCTGTCCAGAAGCCGCTCACACCGTCGTTCAGCGGTTTTTGCTGGTACTCGCCCCACCACTCGGCCACATCGGGTAAGGTAAAATCCACCACACCGCAGTTGCCGCCCCATGGCCAGGGCATGTCGTACGTTTTTCCGGTGCGAACGTCCTTTACAAAATAGCCGGCGTTATCCGCCTCTTGCCATTGCGCTTTGTTGGATTGCGAGATTACCGGGTCTTGCGATACAATCATCTTGAATCCTTGCCGGTGCAATGTCTCCAACATTGTTTTGGGATTTGTATAGTTGCCTTTTCGCCAGTCGAAATTTTGCAGTTCCTGTGTCCATCCGATGTCCTGATAAATAATGTCGCACGGGATTTGACGTTTGCGAAACTCGGCGGCAATGTCGAGCGCTTGCGCTTCGGAGGTATAGAGTCCCCGGCATTGCGCAAAGCCCAATGCCCACTTTGGAGGTATGACCGGCTTTCCCGTCAGGGCGATATACTGTTGCTGAATTTCCTTGTAATCTTTTCCGAAAATAAAGTAGTATATAAATTCGCCGCCGGGCGCTTCAAACGAATAGTAGTCGTCCGACTCGGTTCCGAACTTAAATTCGGTTTTGTAGGTGTTGTCCAGAAATATGCCGTAGCGGTAGCTGCTCATAAAAAACGGTATGCTCTTGTAGAGCGGGTCTTCCGACACGCTGTAACACGGTTTATCGCTGTTCCACATTTTATACGAATGTCCGCGCCGGTTGAGTGTCCCTGTTTTTTCGCCCAGCCCAAAGAATTTTTCGTCTTTTTGCAATACCTTATATGCCTTTTTGGATAAGGAATCTGCAATATGTCCCTTGTCTTTAAAATCGCTAAAAATTAACCTTTGCCACTTGTCAAAAATTTGCAGTTGCATGGGATTTTTGTTGAGGCGGATGCGTAATTTCGAAGTGTATATTTCATAGCAAGCCGCCTGTTCGTTTACGGCTATTTCTCCCATTTCTTCCAATTGTTCGTTGACTACCGCGAACGACGGATTGCGGCGGGTAAACGCGCCCGCAGGGTCGAACCGGATTTTAATCACCGAATGGCTGCAAAGCTCCATAGACAGTTTGGCGCCGTTGGTGCAGTTAAAAATAAAGGCGTTGCCTGTTTTTGTATATGATATACACTCTTCCGCGTTCACCGGTATAACTAAGAGCGCAAGGAGAAACAACAGTAAATAATTTTTTTCCCGCTGCGCCCTCTCGTTTCTGTTCCATACGGAATTGTTTCCCATCAGTCAAAGATAAATTGCTGGTCTTCTTCCGGGATTAAAGTGTTCCGTTTACGTTCCATCGTCATCCTGCACTGCACCTGATAACCTATCGGGTCGGTGGGGTTGGTCAGGTCTATGAACTGATACGCCATGGAGATTATCGTATAGCGCTGTTCCAGATAGGGTATCGTAGGGTCGGTTTCGGTTTTGATTTCATAATTTCCGTCGCCTATCTGGGAGAATTGAATCCGTGCACTGTCGGCCGTTAAGGTCAGCGTATTGTCGGGGTTAAATCGCATCCGCACTTTATAGAGCGCCCGGTTGAGCGCCTGTTCCTGGATAAGCCCGGCGTAGAAGAATACCGTGCTCGAGTCTACCACACGGGCTTCCCGGTGTTCTTCATAGGCCGTACTTGACGGATTATTGGGATCTCCCCAGTAGATTGTTGCATTCGTAGGTATATAGTTTCCCGAAAAGTCGTTGAAAGGGATAATCCGCATCATCGTTTTTTTGTACCATTTTCGGGGCGAAGGCGCATGCGCCGAAGTAGCCTTGATTTTCAGCGGCAGGATGTATTTATCGACCAAGTCCAGTCCCTGTAATTTGAAATCAATATCGAGCAGGCCGACGTCTGCTCCGGCAGGTATTGTTGCCGTTGTCGATTTCAGGTCGTAATATTCCGGTTCCAGCATTTTGAAGTATAAATCGGTTCGATTCCGGAAGCGGTCGAGGTTCAAGTCAACCAGGGTGTCGGGGTCTAAGGCCACCGTCACCACCACATCCTGGTCGTTGGCGGTGGAGCCGCTCACCACCAGCGGGATTTTGTAGGGCGCCACGCCGTTTTCCCGGTATTTAAGGTACACGTCCGTATACCCCGATTTGACGAATGATACGGTTTTTTCATATTGCTCGTCGGTCCATTCGTCATTGCAAGCGAGGAGCAACAGGCAGGGTATTGCCAGCGCAAGCGCTATATATGTTTTTCTAATTGTCTTCATTGCGTAAAAATTATTAAAATTGTTCAACATGTTCCCTTAGTCGGTAAAATAAGTCCAGCCGGGGTTTTGGGTTAATTTTCTGTTTTTCTTCAGTTCGCTGTGTGAAATAGGCCACAGGTACATTTTATTTATGAAGACGCTCGGCAGGGAGAGCACTTCCACGGGGGTGTCGAACCGCTCTTTCTGTGAAGAAGGCATGTTCATGTCGAAGCCCGTCACCAGTTCCGCTTCTTCAGTGGGCGCGTCTTTCCATCGGCGCAGGTCGAAGTAGCGATGCCCTTCGCCCATCAGTTCGATTTGCCGTTCGCGTTTCAGTTTTTTCCTGAACTCATCCTGACTTTGGTAAACCGCTGCCTCGAAATTGGGCAGGCCGGCCCGGATGCGGATTTGTTTTATGGCGCGGTTCATTTCCGCGACGTCGCGGCTTACGCTAATTGACGTTGTACCGTCGTAGGTGGGTATCACGTGCGAGCTTGCCAGTTCGTTCAGCGCTTCGGCGTAAATCAACAGCACTTCGGCATAGCGGATGGCCGGCTCCGGCTTAAACGTTATTCCTTCGTAATCGTTGGTATTACGGCGGTAATCCCTCGGGTTGTAGTATTTTTTGATGCCGATGCCGGTGGGCAGGTAAAATTCCGTTTCGCCCGGGAGTTTGCCGTCATTGCTGTCGCGGTAATAAAACACTTGCTTGTAGCGGTGTTCTTTGTCATTCTGGTCGGGGTTCCGCTCACACTCCCAAATGCTGCCGTTATAGGCTACCGAGGCATAGAAGCGGGGCTCGCGGCGGGCATGTTGCAGCGATACATTCGGTGGCAGGGGCAGATAATTGGCATAGTAGTTGGGGCTGGCAGGGTCATTATTCGTATAGCCCTGCGGCCGGTTGCCGGACGGAAAGTCGTCGCCGTTGTTCATATAATAGGTGTCATACATTTTCAGGGTCAGGCCGTGCGTGCCCCATCCGTTCAGGGAGCGGGGCATTTGGTGGGCGACCAGCGCCTTAATGTCTTCGTTGTGCTCCTGGTTTACGCCTCTCGTAAAAATCAACTCCGTGGATCCCCATGCCCGCATGTCGCCGTTAAAAACCTGTCGGTACGATTCAAACGGGTCGATATTCTTCCATCCTTCCGGCCAGTTGTTGTTTGAATATATCTCGTGATGCGGAGGGGCGATGGTGGCCGGATAGTAGTAATAATCGAAAGTCATCCACTGGTTGTAGCCCTTCTTGCTGTTGTCGTAAGGCAAGTCGCGGAAAGGAACGGTGTGTAATTCGTAAACGCCCAAATCCATTACTTCTTTAGCGGCGGCGGCGGCCTTGGCCCATTTGGTTTCGTCTACCGTTTCCGACACTAAGCGGTTGCCTTCGTGGTCAACCAACTGTGCTGCCCAGGGGTCGGTGTTGCCGTTGAACAGGGGGCTTGCCGAATACAGGTACACTTTGGCGCGGGCAGCCAGGGCCGCTCCTTTGGTGGGGCGGGCTACATCGCGGTTGTCGCGGAGACCTTGGGGCAAATCGCGGGCGGCTATCGCCAACTCGCCGGCAATAAACTCGGCGCACGCTTCGTAGGTGCTGCGGGGTATGGCCAGGTCTTCATACTCTTTCGTGAAGTCCAGTCCTTCGTCCGGCAGGATGGGAATGGGGCCGTACTTGCGCAACAGCAGCCAGTAGAGGTAGGCCCGCGCGAAGCGCGCCTGCGCTTTGCGGTCGGTGATTTCGTCCTGCGTCAGTTCCTTGCAGTTGCCGATGTAGCGAAGGTAGGTCGACGCGTCGCGGATACCCTGGTAGCACGACTCCCATGAGGACTGTTCGTCGGATTCGGTATATTCGCCGTTCTTGAACTTGTTGTAGGGCCTATTACTCGTTTTCCGCCGGTCGTTGAAGTACATGTCGTCGGAAATCAGGTTGAAGGGCATGCTCCCTTTACTGGACACGTCCATATTTTCTTTTCCTAGATGCG
The DNA here is from genome assembly GCA_031288865.1 of Prevotellaceae bacterium. Lineage (GTDB taxonomy): Bacteria > Bacteroidota > Bacteroidia > Bacteroidales > UBA932 > JAIRLC01. The sequence continues at coordinate 28,941 of JAITQN010000110.1, read as the reverse complement.
CGTACACAGCCGCCAGCCACTGGTCGGAATAGTCTTTGCTCTCGAACACGGTTTGTATCTCCATCGTGTTTTCCAACAGGTGTTCCACGTCCAAATATTCGGAGCAGGCTCCTGAGAGCAGTATAATAAGGAATATAAATATTATTTTTTTCATGATATGTTTCATTTTAAAGTCGATTACATGTTAAGCGTCAGTCCGAAGGTGAAGGTTTTCGCCAGGGGATATTTCAAGCCGTCGCCGCTGCCGAGTTCCGGGTCCCAGAGTTTTAGCGAGTCCCACACGAAGAGGTTGGTGCCGATGAAAAATACCCGCACGGTATTCATGTGCGCCTTGTTGGTGATGGCTTTCGGAACGGTATAGCCTATTTCCAGTGTTTTGAACCGCAGGTAGGCGCCGTTGCGCAGCCAGAAGGTAGAATTGCGGTAGTTGTTACTGATACCGCTGCTCACTACACGGGCATACCCATCCCGTTCCTTGTTCCATTGGAGGCTGCTGTACGACAGGCGCGGGAACTGCGCGTCGGCGCGCTCGGTGTCGGGCGTGCCGGATATTTCCCGCGATATCCACCGGTTGTTGGGGTCGCCCGCGACGCTGAGCACGTTCCCCCATTCGCCGTCCGTAAAGGGGTACACGCCGTATCCCCCGATGAAATAGGCCGACTTGCCGGCGCCCTGAAAGTGGACGTTGAAGTCGAACCCTTTCCACAACACCGACAGCCCTGTCCCGTACACCAGGCTCGGGACGCGGGTGGCGCCGATGGCTACTATGTCATTGTTGTCAATGATGCCGTCGCCGTTCACGTCCTTATATTTAATGTCGCCGGGCAGGTATTCCCCGAACTTCTGTGCCGGGCTGTTGCGGATGTCGTCGAAATCTTTGAACAGACCCAGTGCAATGAGGCCCTTGGCCTGTTCCCACCGGTATCCCTGCGTCATTTTGTAAGGCAGGGCGTTGGCTTCTTCGTCATACTCGAGCACCTTGTTGTGGGTGTAGGTGATATTTCCGCGCAGGGTAAATTCCACCTCGCCGAAACGGTTGCTGAAGTTGAACTGTCCGTCGAAACCGCGGTTTTCCATCTTGCCCACATTGGCCCATGGGGTGCTGGTAATGCCTACCATTTTCGACAGGTTCTTGCGCTCCATGTAAATACTGCTCCGCACGTCTTTATAGATGTCGATGGTGCCGGAGAACTTGTCCCCGAACAGGTGGATGTCAATCCCGAGGTTGTGCTTGGTCGACACTTCCCACGTGAGCGACTCGGCGGCTACCGTTTTGTAATGCAGGCCTGTAAAAGGGTTGGTGTTGTTGTTGTCACCGAAATCATACCCGGTCTCCGTCTCTTCTATTTCCTCCACATACGGGAAACGGACGTCATTGATTTTTTCATTGCCCACCTGCCCGTAAGAGTAGCGTATTTTCAGCATGTCGAGCCAGGGGGTATGCGGTTTCAGCCAGGGCTCTTCCGAGATGTTCCAGCCGCCAGAGATGGCCGGGAAGAACCCGAACTGGTAGCCGCTTTTGAAGACTTCCGAGCCGGAGTACCCGCCGTTGAACTCGATAAAGTAACGGCTGAACAAATCGTACGTGACACGCCCGGCCAGTGACTGGTTGCGGTGCGGAATGCCCCGTTTGATGTCATCGCCCACATTTGATGTTTCGACCTGCTCGCGCTGGGTATATTTGAGCATGGCGCTCATGTTGTGATGTTCAAGGAAGCGCCGGCTGTAATGTAGTTCCGCCTCGAGGTTGAAAATCCGTTCGCCCCACGAGTCGGAGGACTGCGTCATCAGCTGTTCGGTGGCTACCCGGTTAAAGGTCAGGCTACCGTCGGGGTTGCGCCGTCGTTCCGCTGTCCACAGTTCAGGCAGCATTGCGTGCAGGATGTTGTTCTTGCTGTCGGAGTCGAAGGCAAAACGCCCCACGAAGCGCAGCCCTTCGGTGATGAACCTGAAGTCCTGCTCGAGGGTGATGTTGGTTTCCGCCTTGCTTCTCCAAAATTCCTTGTACCCGGTTTGGGTGGCTATTACCCAGGGGTTGACATATTCGTTTTTTCCCATGGACGGCACCCTGCCGTTGGAATACATTACCGGCGAAGCTATCGGCGTGGTGCCGCCAATCGAGTTCCAGAGGTCGTCGTTCAGCCCGGCCTGGTTCTTCTTTTCAAAGAACCCCGATACGCCGAGGCGCAACACGGTGGTGGGGGTGATGTCGATGTCGATATTGGAGCGGTAGTTCCAGCGTTGCAGGTTGGCGTTGGTTTTGAAATCCTTCAACGATTCGTTGGACTTGTACATGCCCTCTTCTTCGAGGAAGCTGCCCGACACGTAGTAGCGCGCCGTAGCGCCGCCGCCGTCCATGTTAATCGACGCCCGGTAGACACTGGCGCCGTCGCGCAGCAGCAGGTCTTTCCAGTTCACGTTCGGGTACACGTCGGGGTCGAGGTTATACCTTAAGATGTCCAGTTCGGTGGCTGTGTAGAGTGGCTCCAGATTGCGCGTGATTCGCGCTTCGTTGGCCATGGTGGCGTAGGTGTAGCCGTCTACAAATTCGGGCGTGCGGGTGCGGGTGTTGTAGCTGTATTCCGCTTTGGAGTTGATGTTGATTTTCCCGGAACCGCCTCGTTTGGTGGTCACCAGTACCACGCCGTTGGCGCCTCGTGCGCCGTATATGGCGGTGGCCGAAGCGTCTTTCAATACGGAGAACGATTCGATATCTTCCACGTTGATTTCATTGAACGGGCGCTCGAAGCCGTCGACCAGTATCAGGGCGCTGGAGCCCGCGCCGAACGTGGAGATGCCGCGTATCCAGAACTCCGACGCGTTGGCGCCCGGCTCGCCCGACGTCTGCATGGAGATAATCCCCGCCACGTTCCCGGCCAGGGCGTTGGTGATGTTGGCCGTGGGCGCCTTGAGGGTTTTAATGTCAACGGTGGTTATCGCGCCGCTCAGGGTTTCTTTCTTCTGCGCCCCAACGGCCGTGATGACTATTTCGTCCAGTACGCTGGCCTCATGTTCTTTCATTACGATGTTAATTGTGGTTACGTCTTTCACCAATACTTCCTGCGGCTCGAAGCCGAGGTAAGAGAAAAGCAGCGTGGTGTAAAGTCCAGTGGTAATACGGTATTGCCCGCTCACATTGGTGGTCGTTCCCAAGCCCGGTTGGTTCTTCACGGTGACGTTGACCCCAATCAGCGGCTCTCCCTTTTCGTCGGTTACGGCACCTGTAATTTCTACCTTCGTGTTGTCTGCGGTTTGCGCAACGGCAGGTATCACCGTACACAGGGAAGCCAGTAATCCCAATAAGATGATTTTTTTCATAGTGTTTCGATTATTCAAAAGTTATTACTCGGATGCGCCGGTTGTTCTCGTCGGCGATATAGAATGTTTTAGTGTCCCGGTCGTAGACAATTCCGGTAGGCCTGTTAAACTGGGCTGTCCGCAATTCGCCGTCTACATACCCCGATTCCCTGGGCCGGCCGGCAAAGGTGGTGACGATGCCGTCGGGCGTGATTTTCCGGATAACATGGTTCCCCTGTTCACAGAGATAGAAGTTGTCGTTTTCATCAAAAGCGCCCTGGTGGGGATCGTCTATGCGGGCATTGGTGCCCATGCCGTCTACATGATCCCATCCCCATCGTGCCCCGACGAAATCCGTGGGGGCTTCCAGTTTGCGCGTAGTCCAGTTGTAGTTAGACCTTACTATATAATGCCGGTTAATCACCACCATGTAGGCGAAATTGCCGCTGGGTGCGAACTGGATATTAAATTCCCAATCTTTATCGCCCCACCTGAAGAGTTCTCCGTATGTCCAGGGTATTCTTGAGCGGTCGGTGACTTTATAGACCTGCGCCGCCTCATAGCTGTTGAAATAATAATCGTGGTGCACGGGGTGGAATGCGCCGCCGTTGCATTGCTTGGAATTGCATACCCGTTCCCAGTCCGTAAAATTGTCGGCTGTGGTCAGCATGGCCTGCGACATATCTGCCCACTCCCCGGCGTCGTGGGCAACGAGCAGGGTGTCGAAATTGGGCGTGAACGCCAGGGTGCGGGGGCGGTTCATACCGTTACCGGTACGGAATTTGGTGGTCACCGCTCCTTTTTCAAGGTCGATATAGCGCAGGGCGCGTTCTCTTTCAATCAGGAAGAGGTTCTTCTTTTCGTCGAATATCAGCCAATAGGGCAATTCGAATCCAGCCTTGTCAAAAGTGCCGTCTACGATGGAGCCATCCCTGTTTTCGTTGGAAAAGAAGCCGGCCAGTGTGCTCACCAGATAGTGCGGCGCGTAGTGGAATTGTTGGTCGCACGTTACTTCCTGCTCCTCTATGCGGAGCGCCAGTTCGCAAAACCCCGAATCGGGGCGTACCTGCCGCGGCACCATCGCATAGATTACCGAGCCGTTGCATCCCACCAGCGTTGCCTTTTTCCCGCCCACGGTCAAAAGGATTTTCGAGGTGTCGGTTCCGAAGTTGGAGCCGTAAATCATCAGCTGTGTAGCTGCGCCGCCGCTGTCGGGCGTGAACCGCGCCACTTCCAGCGGGATATCCGGGTTGTATTGCGCCCCGATGTCTGCCGGCTCTTCTTTGCATCGTGTCATGCAAAGCAACAGGAGGCACGCCAGCAGTGTGAGTTGCCCTCCCCGTTTCATAATGTTTTTGTGTTTCATAGTTCTGTTTTTTTAATGGTTAAAAATTGGTTTGTTCTAGTCAGTCAAATCGAGATTATAGAACACAGATTTTCAGAACATTGACAAGATGGGAAATTGCAAAGGGGAAGAAAAAGGGGAAGAATATCACAATAGAGAGATTGCAATACAGAAAGGGTGGAGAGGCCGACAAGGCTAACAGGAACGGAGAGTTTACGAAAATATTAAATATACATGAAGCAAGTGGTCGATTTGACTGACTAGGACAATTTTAGTAAAAGCCGTCAATCTTCTAACGAAACGAACGCAGTGGCAAATATAAGAAACTTTTTTTATTGTTATGCAAATGTTAAGAAAAAAATGTGAATTATTTTTCAACAACCTGACAATTAGCTTGCTAAAATTTTAATGATGGAGAGGGAGATTTATTGATGTTAAGCCAACTATTCCTGTTTTTCCCGGTGGCGAACTAATTTCGTTTAGGAGCGCGTAACAGTTCCACTGCCTTTTGAAATTCCCGGTCGTGCTTGTTCACTGTTTCAAAGTAGGCGCTCATACCCCATAAAGCACGGGCGATGTAAGCCTTGAGTACAAGCTTAATTTGCGGTGCGGATATAGTAATATCATCGTTGTTGCGCGGCAATTTGTGGCTTTCGGCATAATTGAGCAACTCCTCAAACAGCGCCTCATCCACTTCATACTTTCTGTCAAAATTGGCAAATTTTTGATATTTCGCCTGTAAAGCGGCACGGTTTTCGTCCATGTAACGCAGCACAAACTGGTAGAGCAACCCCATACGCACCAGTCTTGAGTAATACACCGAATAATATGTCGTATCCAGTGGCATGAACACATCGGGCATGATGCCGCCGCCGCCATACACCAGACGTTTATCCTTTAAGGTGTAATATTTCAGGGAGTCGGGGAAATGGATACTGTCTTTGCTGTAAATCTCGCCGTTAGAATATCGTTTATACAAATCGTCGTAATATTTTTCGATATGTCCGGCATCGTAGGGGCGTTGTATGGCGCGGCCTGTGGGGGTATGATAGCGCGCCACCGTCAAACGTATTTGCGAACCGTCGGTAAGGGGCAGCAGTTGTTGCACCAGTCCTTTGCCGAAAGTGCGGCGCCCCACGAGGATTCCGCGGTCCCAGTCCTGTATGGCGCCCGCCACAATCTCGCTGGCCGACGCGCTTCCCTCGTCAACCAGCACCACCAGCTCTCCCTCCTTGAAAAATCCTTCGTCGGTCGATATCTCCATCGTTTTGGGCCAGTGCACGCCCTCATTGTAAACCAGCAGGCAGCCCTTGTCAAAAAACTGGTTAGCCAGGTCAATAGAGGCTTGCAACACCCCGCCGGCATTATCGCGCAGGTCGAGGATCATTTTTGCCGGTTTTTTCTTAAACTTGGCCAAAGCTTCTTTTATCTCCTGAATGGTGGTCATTGAGAAGCGGCTCAGGCGCAGGTAAATCAGTCCCGGTTCCACTTCATAGAACGCATCGAGGCTGAAGATAGGAATCTTGTCGCGTATCACCCGGAATTGGAGGAGTTCCTCCACGCCCTTGCGCATAATTTCCATGTCGACTATCGTGCCTTTCGGCCCGCGCAGCAGCTTAAACACGTCATTGTTCCTTAATCCGATGCCGGCGATATTTTTACCGTCTACCGCCACAATACGGTCGCCGGCCTTGATGCCCACCATTTCCGAAGGGCCGCCGGCTATGGGGGTTACTACCGTGAGGGTGTCGAGCAGGATATTAAACTCCACGCCGATGCCTTCAAAATTGCCTTCCAGCGGTTCGTTGGCGGCCTTCACATCGTCGGCATTCAGGTACACAGAGTGCGGATCGAGGTTACGGAGGGTATTCACCACCGCTTTCTCCACCAATTTATGAATTTGGGCGGTATCCACATAATGGCTGTTGATATAATAGAGCAACCGCCCGAACTTCTCATAACCTTTCTGCAGGTCTTGTTGAGATTGGGCTTGAAGTGTGATAGCACAAATACAATATAGGATGATAGTAAGAATTTTCTTCATGCGATTTTAAATAAGAACAAAGATACAAAAAAAGCCGGAATCCTTTGCGGTTCCGGCCTTTTTATTTCTACACGCGTGTGTTACTGGTTGTTCTCCATTTCCGATTTCAACGCAGCCAGTTCGCTAATATCGCCTAACGTGGTTTTTTCCAGATTAGCCTTCAATTTTTTAACGGCTTTTTGCGTATTTTCGGTCTCTGTATTCTTTTCCTTGGCCTCATTCTCATGCTTTGCATCTTCGAATGTGCGGGTATGCGACAAGGTGATGCGCTTAGCGCCCTTGTTAAATTCCAATACCTTGAAAGGAATCTTTTCTTCTACCTTGGCCGTTGTGCCGTCTTCCTTCAGCAATTGTTTGATCGACGCCATACCTTCCACGCCATAAGGCAACGCTACGAAAGCGGTTTTATCGTTAATGGCCGTGATGGTGCCTTCGTGTATCGAGTCAACGAGGAACACGGTTTCGAACACATCCCACGGGTTTTCTTCGAGCTGCTTGTGGCCAAGGCTGAGGCGGCGGTTTTCCGGATCTACCTCCAGCACAATAACCTCAAGGGGACTGCCGATAGCGGTAAATTCGCCCGGGTGTTTGATTTTCTTCGTCCACGACAAATCGCTGATATGCACCAGCCCGTCGACGCCTTCTTCGAGTTCGACAAACACGCCGAAATTGGTAAAGTTGCGCACCTTAGCCTGACGGCGCGAGCCCACAGGGTAACGTTCGGCGATCGTAGCCCACGGGTCGGGTTTCAGTTGTTTAATGCCCAACGACATTTTGCGTTCTTCCTTGTCGAGCGTCAGCACTACGGCTTCCACTTCGTCGCCCACCTTCATGAAGTCCTGTGCGCTGCGCAAGTGTTGCGACCACGACATTTCCGACACGTGAATCAAGCCTTCCACGCCGGGTTGTATTTCTATAAATGCGCCGTAGTCGGCGATAACCACTACACGTCCCTTTACCTTGTCGCCCACTTTCAGGCCGGCGTCCAAGGAATCCCACGGGTGCGAGCTGAGCTGTTTCAAGCCGAGGGCGATGCGTTTCTTTGCATCGTCGAAATCGAGAATCACCACGTTAATCTTCTGGTCGAGCTGTACAATTTCTTCGGGATGGGTAATGCGTCCCCACGACAGGTCGGTGATGTGAATCAACCCGTCTACACCGCCGAGGTCGATGAATACGCCATACGACGTGATATTCTTCACGGCGCCTTCGAGCACCTGTCCTTTCTCGAGACGGCCGATAATTTCTTTCTTCTGCGCTTCCAGCTCGGCTTCAATCAACGCCTTGTGCGACACTACCACATTGCGGAATTCGTGGTTAATTTTCACGATCTTGAATTCCATGGTTTTGTTCACAAATACGTCGTAGTCGCGGATTGGCTTCACATCAATTTGCGATCCCGGGAGGAACGCTTCGATGCCGAACACATCCACAATCATACCGCCTTTGGTGCGGCATTTAATATATCCTTTTACGATTTCATCCGTTTCGAGCGCTTGGTTCACACGGTCCCACGAGCGCATGGCACGCGCCTTCTTGTGCGAGAGCATCAACTGGCCGCGTTTGTCTTCCGCGCTTTCTACGTAAACTTCTACTTTGTCACCCACTTTCAGGTCGGGGTTGTAACGGAATTCGCTAATGCTGATCACCCCTTCACTCTTGTACCCGATGTTCACAATCACTTCGCGCTTGTTCATGCTCACCACCGTGCCTTCCACTACATCATTTTCAATGATCTTCGACAGGGTTTGTTCATACTTTGTTTCGACTTCCGCTTTGGCCACGCTATCCACCACTGCCTCTTCTTCAAACGCATCCCAGTCGAATTTATGGTTATCTACCGAAGCGTTGCTTACACGGTGCTTTTGGGGAAGCACGTCTTCAACGGGAGCGTCTTCAACAAGGGGTTCAACGGTTTCATCTTCAGGTTTGGGGATTTGTACTTCATCCTCCGGGAGGACTTCTTCATTTAATTTTGCCATTTTTGTAAATGTTTTTAAATTATCAAGTTAGACATTATTTATAAACTTTCATCACGAAAGAGCACGCAAATGTAAGCATTTATTATTAAAAAACAATTAAAACCGGAAAAAAATGTATCTTTGTAAGATGGATCATCATCACGGGTACACACAGGAGCGGATTTCGAAAAACATCGGTTTGGCGTTTTTCTTGAACCTGGGTTTTGCGGTCATAGAATTGGTGGGCGGATTGCTGACCAACAGCGTCGCCATTTTGTCGGACGCCTTTCACGATACCGGCGACTGCGTGTCGCTGGGGGTATCGTGGTACCTGCAAAAAGTGTCGAACCGCGGCCGCGACAACCGCTACACCTACGGATACCGTCGTTTTTCGCTGTTGGGCGCACTGTTCATCTCGGTGGTGCTCCTCATCGGGTCGATATTTATTATTAAGGAAAGCATCGCGCGCATTATCACGCCCGAGCCCGCCCATGCCCAAGGCATGCTCCTGCTGGCTGTGCTGGGCATCGTCATAAACGGACTGGCCGCGCTGCAAATGAAAAAAGGATCGTCGTTCAACGAACGGGCGCTGTTCCTGCATATCATGGAAGACGTGCTGGGCTGGATGGCCGTGCTGGTAGCCAGCGTGGTGATGCTGTTTATCGACCTTCCGGTGATCGACCCCATACTGTCGCTCGCCATTTGCGTATGGGTGCTGTGCAACGCCTATAAAAACCTGAAAGGGACGCTAAAGGTGCTGTTGCAGGAAATTCCCGAAAACGTGGATGTGGAAAAGCTGGAAACCGCGCTACGGGCGCTGGATCACGTATTGCAAATTCACGATTTGCACGTATGGACATTAGACGGCCGGCAGCACATCATGACCTTACATGTTGTAATAGATGGTAATTTGCCGGAGGCCGGCCGGCAAGCGCTGAAAGCCGCCGTCAAGGCGGTGTGCGATGACTTTGAAATTCACCACGTCACCGTTGAATTTGAGACCGGAGCCGAATCCGGAGAATGTGAATGTGTAATAATATGACGCGACTATTTTTAAAACGGGGGCGCGAAGAGTCGCTCCGGCGCTTTCATCCGTGGGTTTTTTCCGGCGCAGTGGCGCGATACGAGGGACAGGCCGCAGAGGGCGATGTGGTGGAGGTATACACGCACGACGGCGTTTTTTTGGCCACGGGACACTATCAGGAAGGCTCTATCACCGTAAGGGTTTTGTCGTTTCAACAGTGCGCTGTTGATGCGGCCTTTTGGGAAGCGGCGCTACGCAAGGCGCGCGTTTTGCGCAAAGCAGTCATCTCCACAGGCGACACCACAGCCTATCGCCTGGCACACGGCGAGGGCGACAACCTGCCCGGGCTGATTATCGACCTCTACGGCAGCACAGCCGTGCTGCAAGCCCACACCATCGGCATGTTTCGCGCACGCCACGCCATAGCCGACGCTTTACGGACAGTATACGGAACCCAACTCGCGGCAGTCTACGATAAAAGCGCCGCTACCCTCACCAGCAAGGAAAATGAAGCCATTCCCGACAGCTACCTGTACCGTGCGGGAGAATCCGGAAAGGTCATCTCCGAAAACGGCTACCGCTTTGCCGTAGACTGGGAAAAGGGGCAAAAGACAGGCTTCTTCCTCGACCAGCGCGACAACCGCCGGTTGTTATCGCAATATGCCAAAGGGCGCTCCGTGCTGAACTTGTTTTGTTACACCGGCGGCTTTTCGGTGTACGCGCTGGGCGGCGGCGCGGCGCGGGTGCATTCGGTCGACAGTTCGCAGCGGGCTATTGATCTGGCCAACGAAAACGTTTCGCTGAACTTCCTCCGCGCCGCGCCGCACGAGGCCTTCGCCACCGATGCGTTCGATTTCCTGTACAATTCAGACAACCATACCTACGACCTTATGGCGCTCGACCCGCCGGCATTCGCCAAGCACAAAGGGGCGTTGCGCAACGCGCTGCAGGCCTATAAGCGGCTAAACGCGGCGGCTTTCTCGCGTATTGCGCCGGGTGGAATAGTGTTCACGTTCAGTTGCTCGCAGGTGGTGAACAAAGTCGACTTCCGCAACGCCGTTTTCTCGGCCGCCGCCATCTCCGGCCGCCCGGTGCGCATCTTGCATCAGCTCACCCAGCCCGCCGACCATCCCATCAACATCTATCACCCTGAAGGCGAATACCTAAAGGGCTTAGTATTGCAGGTGGAATAATCATTTTTCACAAACAAAAACCCGCCTTCGGACTAATTGCTGAAGGCGGGCTTGGCGGTGCGGACGGGATTCGAACCCGCGACCCCGTGCGTGACAGGCACGTATTCTAACCAACTGAACTACCACACCGGTTCATTTGGGGACACAAAGGTAACACCTTTTTTTGATTCCGCAATAATCTTTTTAAGAAATCACCGACTTTTTTCTATCTTTGTGCTTTATTTGTTAAGCATGACCGCTGAAAAACAGGAGCAATTTGACCGCAGTTATCTCGAAATGGCGGCGGTGTGGGGGAAAAATTCCTACTGCAAACGCCGGCAGGTGGGCGCCATTATTGTAAAGGACCGCATGATCATATCCGACGGCTACAACGGAACCCCGGCCGGCTTCGAAAACGTATGCGAAGACGAAGAAGGCCTCACCAAGCCTTACGTGCTCCACGCCGAAGCCAATGCCATCACCAAGGTGGCCAAATCGAACAACAGCAGCGAGGGCGCCACGCTCTACATCACCACCTCCCCCTGCATGGAATGCGCAAAGCTCATCATACAGGCCGGCATTACCCGCGTGGTGTACAGCAACCAGTACCGCATCACCGACGGCATCGAACTCCTGCGCCGCGCCGGGGTTGAGATCATCCACATTGACATAAACACGCAGCATACAGACCTCTCAATAAAAAGAACCTATGAATAAAAACATCCTGCTTCGCCTATTAACCTCTTTGGTATGCATCGTGCTCGGCATGATCATCGGTCAATACCTTTTATACAAAAACGCCGACATCAACAAGTATATTCCCATTCCCGTATATCATTCCCAACTCGAATTGAGCAAGCTCCAACTCGTGTTCGGCCAAATTAAGGAAAACTACGTGGATCCGGTGAACATCGACAGCCTGGTGGAAAAAACCATTCCGTTCGTACTGAAAGCGCTCGACCCGCACTCCATATATATAAAGGCGTCGGAGATGGAAGAGGCCAATGAATCGATAGAAGGAAACTTCGACGGCGTGGGGATTACGTTCAATATGCCGAACGACACGGTGATTGTGATCAGTGTGGTCAACGGCGGGCCTTCCGAACGCGTGGGCATACACCCCGGCGACCGGATTATTACGGTAGACGACTCGCTGATTGCCGGACAGAAAATCAACCAGAATAACATAGTGAAAATGCTGCGCGGCAAAACGGGCACGCGAGTAACCATAGGCATACAGCGCGTCGGTGAACCGAATTTGATGCACTTCCCCGTCACACGCGGCAAAATCCCCGTGAAAAATGTCGACGTGGCCTACATGGTAAACGACCACACCGGATACATCAAGTTGTCGAAGTTTTCAAAATCGTCGCACCATGAATTTCTCCAAACGGCGCTGGACTTGCAAAAAAAGGGAATGAAAAACCTCATCTTCGACCTGCGCAACAATACCGGCGGGCTGCTCGACCAGGCTTTTGAAATCGCTAACGAGTTTCTCCCGTACGGAAGTCTTATTGTATATACCGAAGGCCGGGCGCGCAAACGCCAGGACCTGTATGCCAACGGACAGGGGCGCCTGCAACACATCAACGTGGCCGTGCTCACCAACGAAGCCACGGCGTCTGCTTCCGAAATCGTAGCCGGGGCCTTGCAGGACAACGACAGGGGGCTTATTGTCGGACTGCGCACATTCGGCAAGGGGCTGGTACAGGAGCCTATTAACTTCAGCGACAATTCGGGACTGCGCCTCACCATAGCCCGCTATTACACCCCCACCGGGCGCAGCATACAAAGGCCATACGGCAAAGATAAAAACTACGAAGAAGACATCTTCCAGCGCGAGCTTCACGGTGAATTTCTGGACGCCGACAGCATCAAACAAGACACGGTACAGCGCTACACCACGCCCGGTGGGAAAATCGTGTATGGCGGCGGCGGCATTGCGCCCGACGTGTTCGTTCCGTATGATACAACCGGCGTGAACGAATATTTCATCAATGTGTCGAGAAAAAACCTCATATACCGCTACGCCATCCACTTCTCCGACCTCCATCGAACCGAAATCAACAAGATCAAAACGCTGGACGACCTCCGGAAATTTTTCGCTTCTTTCGATTTGCCGCAACGCTTCGCCGAGTATGCGGCACGCCAGGGCGTAAAACCGAAGCCCGCCGCGCTGAATCAATGCAAGCACCTTATTGAAAATTATTTAAAAGCATACATAGGGCGTAATACGTCTCTCGACGACGAAGGTTTTTACCCCTTTCTCAGCAATATCGACAACACCTTGACGCGGGCAATAAAAGAACTTGAGCAGCATTAAAGTAATTTTTACCCTCAAAATTTCACATTTACATTTAATTTTCATACCTTTGTGAATTATTATTAATTTTCTATGAAAATTAAACTTTGCTACCGACTGTTTATCTGTGCCTTGTTTCTTTGTACAAGCCGTTTTATTGCACCGGCACAGGTTCATACCGGATTTGGCAACCCCTATTATTCCAGCGCCATAGACCTGTATAAAAAAGGGCAATATACCGACGCGCAAACGCAATTTAAAAAAGCTGCGGAGGTTGCTTCCAACGAAATACTGCAAATCGACATTGCGTCGCACCTCACATTGTGCGCCATCAAGTTACAATTAGACCATACCGAAGACCTGGTGATACAGCTTGACAAAGCAATGCCCGGCAACCCAAACGCAGACTACATCCATTTTTCCTTAGCAAAGCAACTGTGCGGCACCGGGCAATACCGTAAGGCGATCACGTGGTTTGAAAAAGTCGACAACAGGGAACTGAACGCCGACGACAGGATAGAATGCCTGTACTTACAGGCCTACGCCTACTTCAAAACCGATGATTTCAACAAGGCGCAGTCGCTGTTTTCCCACATCAGGGCGCTGCCTTTCAGCGACTACAGCATTACCTCTACTTATTATTATGCGCACATCGAATATTTGCACAAAAATTATTTGTCGGCCAACACCTCCTTACAGGAGATAGCCACCGACGGCCGTTTTGCTTCATTGATTGCCCTCTATACGCTTCAGATCCACGCCTATCAACAGGAATATGAAAAAATAATCACCCTCGGCGTGCCGTTGCTCAAAACCGTTGATGATGCGCGGTATCCGGAGATTGCCTACCTGATCGCCAATGCGTATTTTAAGATGCAGCAATACGAGGAATCGCTCCGCTACTTTAACCTTTACCGCGAAAATGCCGCACAGATAACCCGCAACGATTATTACCTGGAGGCCTCGCTTTATTACCGGCTCAAACAATATCCCGAAGCGCTGCAGGTGCTCGACTCCGTATTAACCATCCGCACCGATTCGCTGGCGCAAAATGCGCTTTACTACGCCGGCGACATCGCCTTGCGAACGGGAAACAGCGAAAAAGCGCTCGATTACTTCAATGCCGCCGGGAAAATGGATTTCAACTATGCCATTAAAAACATTACCACCTTTAACGCCGCCAAGCTGGCGCTGGAACTGCATAACAACACCGATCCCCTTTACGACTATCACAAGGCCTATCCGCAAAAAGACATAAGCCGCATACTCGTTATTGCCTACACCGTAGATAAACGTTACGAAAAAGCCATAGAAACGCTCCTCGCCCTGCCTAAACACACCGACACGGACTATGCCGATATCCAGCGCATCGCGTTCATCCAGGCTATGGCTTCATACGACGCCGCGGCATACGACAGCGCCATCAAATCATTCGACTATTCCCTCACTTACAGCAAATATGATTCCTATCTTGCTGCTACGGCGCGCTACTGGAAGGCCGAAGCCCTCTACAAAAGCCGCAACTACCGGAAAGCAAAGAAGCAATATGAGGACTTTATCCACGCCGAGGGGGCGTTCAACAACAAATCCGAATTCCAGCTCGCCCACTACAACATCGGCTATTGCGCCTTAAAGATGCAGCAACACGACGAGGCCATAAGCTGGTTCAGGAAATATGTAAACCTGGCAAAGAACGACACCAAATACCTCGGCGACGCCTACAACTGCATCGGCGATTGTTATTTTACCCAACAGAAGTATACCTTAGCGGCCGAAAACTACGACAAAACCATACGGCTCAAAGCCAATCACGTGGATTATGCCATGTATCAAAAAGCCATGTCCATGGGACTGGCAGGCAAAACACAACAGAAGTTGGACATACTTAACTCCCTCAGTTCAGAGCTTCCGCAGGCCGAATACACCCCTCCGGGAATTTATGAGATGGGACGCACGTACTTCCGGCTGAATAAATTCGACCTGGCCGGCAATGCGTTCCTCAAAATCACACGGCAATACCCCGCGAGCCCCTACTGCCAACTGGCTTTCATCGAACTCGGATTAGTCAACGTGAATACCGGCAACTATGCTGCAGCCATCGACTATTACAAAAAGGCCATATCAATTAATCCCGGCTCGCAGGACGCACAAAACGCGCTGTCGGGGCTGAAAAACGCCTATCAGGATATCAACGACATTGAAAGCTACTACAGCTTCGTCGACCAACTGGCGATTGATAAAGGCAGCGAGGCCGAAAGAGAAATTGAAAAACAAAACAGCCGCTTCATTCAGGCCGAAAAGATATACCTCTCCGGCGAGTGTGACGAGGCCATTAACGCGCTTAGAAATTTCCTGCAAACGTATCCCGCATCATCTCATACCATCCATGTTAATTTTTACCTCGGCGACTGCCTGTTCCGCAAGCGGCAATACAGCGAAGCCAGAAAACACTTCGGTTTTGTGACCGGACAGCCTCAAAATGCATTTACCGAACTATCCTTGCTGGGATATTCACGCAGCGTATACAGGCTCGAAGATTACAGCGAGGTCATCAAATCGTATGAAAAACTGCTCGCTTCTACCCAGGTAGAAAACTATAACCTCGAAGCCACATCGCGGATTACAGAAGCCTGCTTCAACCTGAAAAATTATCAAAAAGCGATTGAAATGGCGCAAAGTGTACTCCGGTTTTCAACCGCCGGCGAACAGGACAGGCTAAAGGCCATGCTCATACGCGCAAAATCAACGCAGCAGTTGGGAGATAACGAGGGGGCCATGGTGTTTTACAAACAACTCTCCGACAACTTTATCAAGACGCCCGAAGGCGCCGAAGCCGCATTTCGTTTCATCGAAATATTGCACCAAAGCGACCGCGCCGACGAGGCCATAAACGCCGTATTCGCTTTCTCGGATGCGCAAAGCAGACAACCCTACTGGTTGGCGCAAAGCTTCATCATCCTGGGCGACATCTACGTGACACGAAACGAAATAGAACAGGCGAAAGCCACATATAAAAGCATCGTAAACGAATACACTATAGAAGGAGACGGAATTATCGATGTGGTAAAAACACGTTTAGCTGCAATTCAATAACTATGAAACTACATTACACTGTCATATTTATCGCCGGATTGATGCTTTGCACAAGCGCCGCTACGGTGGCGCAGCAACCTTCAAAAACAACTATGGGAATCGATCCTACCATTGAAGTTGTGACCGATTACAAAGGAAAACTCCTCGAATCCGATAAAATCGACCTCCCCTATAACACGAACGACTCTATCATCCATCCGAAAATAAAATTCACCTATCCATACATCACCGGTGATATGCAGAGCCGCTTTTCGCTCGAACCGATTCCCGCCATTTCACTGGCTACGGATAATCTGCTCCTGTCCGGCGTGGGATACGGCTACCTCCGCGCAGGGTTTCTGTACCCCACGGCGCCCGAAGCCGACCTCTACCTCCACAGTCAGCTGTCGCGAAAATCGGCAGTGAGCATTTACCTCAAACACCGCTCCTTCTGGGGAAAATCGCCGCTTTACGACCAGGCGCCCGTATTTGTGCAACCCCTTGCGAATGAAATTTCATCGGCGCACGAAACAACACAAGCCGGTGTGGAACTGCAACACCTCTACAAACAGGCGGCCATAAACGTGAAATCGGAATACAGGCATCAATCCCTGCTGTATCACGGCCAGGACACACTGTATCTTAAAAATTACCCCTCCATTGCCGATAACGATTTTGTGAGAAAATTCATGCGCCAAACATTCAATATCTTCAAAAACGATGCCCGCATATACTCCCTGAACAATTCCGGCAGAGCGCTTTCGTTCGACCTTCAGGCGCATTTCGATTACCTCAGGGAATCGGCGCATCAATACGGCTACAGGGCTACAAGGCAATATACAGTGGGGCTGGACGGATTCCTCAACCGGAAACTGGGCAAATACCACGCTTTTAATGTACAACTTTTCGCCCGGGCATACAACCGCGACAACCTGACCAAGCAACTCGCGTCGGGGCTGTTCAACGTCACCCCGTCCTATTCTTTTCACAACAATGTCATAAAAGCATCGGCGGGCGCGAATATCGAAGGCCTTTACACCGGACACGGAATGAATTTCAACTTCTATCCTTTCCTGGCCTTTCACGGCATTACCTACGGCGGCGTATTCATTCCTTATCTCGAGGTAAAGGGCGGCTCGACCCTCAACAACTACGACAAAATTATTTCCGAGAACCCTTATGTACTGCCGGGTTTGAACGTGTCGAACACCCGCACCAGAATAGAGGGCGAGGCCGGCGCCAAAGGAAAGTTCAGCACCATGTTCGCCTATCGCCTGAGCGCCTCCTACGCGATGATCGACAGCATGTACTTTTTCGTCAACAGCATAAAAACCATCAACGACGGGCAACCAACGAACCCGGAGGGCGCGCTTCTCAGCAACTTCGATGTGGAGTATGACAACATCTCAAAAATCACGGTAGGGTTCGAACTGAGCGCCAAATACAAGAATTTCGAATCGTTGTTTTTCTTCAATTATATCCAATACAAAATGGATATACAGGAAAAGGCATGGCACAAACCCAATGTTGAAGCGGGGTTACAGACACGATACGAGACAGGCGCTTTCATATTCACCCTCGACGCACTGCTCCGCGGAAAAACGCCGGTGCTGCTGCCTGCAGCTTATGAGGTGCATACCACTTCTACAAATGCATACCTGAATTTAGGGCTTGCGGCAGAGTACCGCATCACCCAAAAACTTTCCGTTTTCCTTCAGGGAAACAATCTGCTGAACCAACATTATCAGCACTACTATCTCTACTACCACCAAGGCATTACCGTGGGCGGCGGACTTACGCTTTCCTTCTAATTTAATATCCGGAAAACCTTGTTTTTTCCGTTTATTTTTTGTAGCTTTGCACGTTTACAAAATGAAGCATTTTTAATTATGATTTCGGAAAACGAGAAACAAGCGGCCAACTCCTATTCGGCCGAAAACATTCAGGTACTGGAAGGCCTCGAAGCCGTTAGAAAACGCCCGTCGATGTACATCGGCGACATCGGCCAGCGCGGGCTGCACCACTTAGTGTATGAAGTGGTCGACAACTCCATCGACGAAGCGCTGGGCGGCTATTGCAAAAATATCGACGTGACCATCAACGAAGATAACTCCATCACGGTAACCGACGACGGACGCGGTATCCCTACCGATATCATGCAAAAAGAAGGCAAGTCGGCGCTGGAAGTCGTGCTCACCGTGCTGCATGCCGGCGGAAAGTTCGACAAGGGAAGCTACAAGGTGTCGGGCGGGCTGCACGGCGTGGGCGTGTCGTGCGTGAATGCGCTGTCGTCGCTGCTCATCGCCGAAATCCACCGCGAGGGGAAAGTCTTCCAACAGGAATACCAGTACGGCATCCCGCAATATGAGGTGAAAGTGGCAGGCGAGTCCAACCGGACGGGCACCACCATCACGTTCAAACCCGACGCCACCATATTCACCGTAACCACTAAATACGACTACGACACGCTGGCCACGCGCCTGCGCGAACTGGCGTTCCTGAACAAAGGCATCCACCTTACCCTTACCGACAAACGCGAACAGGAAGAAAGCGAAAACGAAACGGAAAAACACTACCGCTCCGACCATTTCTACTCGGAAAGCGGCCTGCTCGAGTTCGTGGCTTTCCTCGACGGCACACGCGAAAAACTGACGGAAAAGCCCATCTATCTGGAAACCGAAAAAACAGGCCTCCCCATAGAAGTGGCCATGCAATACAACAACGGATTCAGCGAAAACGTACACTCGTATGTGAACAACATCAACACCATCGAGGGCGGCACACACCTTTCGGGCTTCCGCCGCGGGCTCACTACCACACTTAAAAACTTTGCCGAGAAGAACGGCATGCTCGCCAAACTCAAGTTCGACATCGACCCGGCCGACTTCCGCGAAGGCCTCACGGCGGTGATTTCGGTGAAGGTGGGCGAACCGCAATTTGAGGGACAAACCAAAACGAAATTAGGTAACAGCGAAGTCACGGCCTCCGTGTCGCAAGCCGTGAGCATGGCGCTGGACAATTACCTCGAAGAAAACCCGAAAGACGCCAAGCAGATTATCGACAAGGTGATATTGGCCGCCACAGCCCGCCACGCCGCACGCAAAGCGCGCGAAATGGTGCAGCGCAAAACCGTGATGTCGGGCTCGGGCCTTCCCGGAAAGCTGGCCGACTGCTCCGACCGCGACCCTTCAAAATGCGAACTCTACTTGGTGGAGGGCGACTCGGCCGGCGGATCGGCCAAGCAGGGACGCGACCGCATGTTCCAGGCCATCCTGCCGCTACGCGGAAAAATCCTCAACGTGGAAAAAGCCATGGAGCACAAGGTATTTGAAAGCGACGAAATCCGCAACATCTTCACCGCGCTCGGCGTCACCATCGGCACGGAGGAAGACAGCAAGGCGCTGAACCTCGAAAAACTGCGCTACCACAAAATCATCATCATGACCGACGCCGACGTGGACGGAAGCCACATCGCCACGCTCATCATGACCTTCTTCTTCCGCCACATGAACGACCTCATAAAACGCGGACACCTCTACATCGCTACTCCCCCACTCTATTTGGTGAGCAAGGGCAAGGAAAAACGCTACTGCTGGAACGACACCGAGCGCCAACAGGCGGCGGAGGAAATGGGAAAAGGGAAGAACGTAAACGTGCAACGCTACAAAGGGCTGGGCGAAATGAACCCCGAGCAACTGTGGGAAACCACCATGAACCCCACGAACCGCATACTGCGGCAGGTAACCATCGACAACGCCGCCGAAGCCGACCGCATCTTCTCCATGCTGATGGGCGACGAAGTACCGCCGCGCCGCGAATTTATCGAAACCCACGCCAAATACGCCAATATCGACACGTAGAAAAGACGTGGCATGCCGCGTCTTCTACAGGAATACGGTAAAAATGGATAAACGTGTTGTCGTGTGGCCACGCCAACACGATAAAGGTGGATAAAGGTTGATAAAAGTTGTGAAAACAAATGCAGTGAAATCCACCGTTGTACCCGGCATATCACAACCACCGCCGCTATCACTGCCAATAGAACCGCCCGTGCCAATCTGTACAA
This sequence comes from Prevotellaceae bacterium, assembly GCA_031288865.1. Lineage (GTDB taxonomy): Bacteria > Bacteroidota > Bacteroidia > Bacteroidales > UBA932 > JAIRLC01. Next base: position 8,658 of record JAITQN010000110.1, on the reverse strand, counting down.
TAATAGCATTCGAGTTCTGCCAACAATTATTTACCCACACCTGGCGTATGTATATGAAAGTGCTGTTAAATGGGACTGGTAGGGGCATCGACACCGGGCGCAGCTGGAACGTTCGGGCTCGTGAAGGCCGGAAGAAGTAAAAGAAATTGCTGTAGAATTACGGCTTCAGTTGGTTTGTCGGGCCGGGCGGGTCGGCAGGTATGTGGGCAGGAGGCGTCACCTATGCACATCAATCGCTGGTTAATGCGCTTAATGTAGTACCTTATTTTATTGTTCATAAAATTGAGGTATTATCAAATTCAAGAGATTGACTTCCCAATTCGCCAAATGCCTTCCTGACGAAAAGCAGGAATGGTTTGTCGTTTGGCGGCATTGGTTGTTGCAGAGGCGTTTAAAGCGTTTTCTTTAATGTGGTCGGAAAGTTTTACAATTTCACTGCCCCGCAAATAGGCAAGCCGCTTGTTGAGCGATTCGGACAGAGCAAGGTACAGATAATCGGAAAATTTATCCGACTTGTGTTTGTCACGCCATTCGTCAAAAATCGGGTAATATTCCTCTCTCTTCCCCTTGTTCTGAATAATTACCGGTGGGTAGCCCAAAGTTGCCAGTTGCAGGTTTATAATCAGACGTCCCATTCGTCCGTTGCCATCGCAAAAAGGGTGTATGGTTTCAAATTGCAAATGAAATCTGGTGATTTTCTCCAAAAAATACTTATCATCATCGCTATTATATTGATTTATAATATTCTCAAGCATTGATTTTACCAATTCGGGAGCAGGCGCAATGTGCCAGCCTACACGTACATATTCGCCTGTGCAACGAATTCGCCCTGCATAATCGTCATTTATACCGCCGAGCAACATTTGGTGCAAGAGCTCAAAATTTTCGACTGAAAGTTCATAGTTTGGACGTGTCCAAAGATATTTTATAACACGCGCCAAGTTGGTTGCCTCGTATGTCTCTCGCAACGAAACTTCGCGCATCAACGCCTGTGCCAACAAAATTTTTTCCGTTTCTTTAAGTGTAAGTGTCGAATTTTCGATGGCATTTGAGTTATACACCATTTCGGGCAGTTCCGATTCGGCAATCATTTTCAGCAAATCGTTGCGTGTAGCGCGGAGTCGCTCATACTCCAACTTCAATTTGAACAAATTCTCTTTTTTGGTTTGCGTAATCATAAAAAATACGTTTATTATCCGGATGCAAAGTTACAAAATATTCACGAAAATATTTTAATTATCCATGAACAGACAGTTATTTTATGATTGTATTCACGATCCTCATACTTCATAAACGACTTTATGAACGCTTCCAACAGGTTGAAAAGGGGCCGCCCGGTGGTTTGCAAAACGCCGGGCGGCCATACGCCTCGGGGAGGCGGTGTTGGGATAAAAATAGATAAAAAAGAGGGCGTTATCTTTGTTCCTCAGATAGTATCTTTAAAAGTTCGTAAGTTCCTTTACACAGAGTCAAAAGCAACGCCAGTGAAGAGAATTAAAGAACAATAATACCATTTTTTTGTTGCACGAAGGTACACACAATTCGAAAAAGTAGAACCCGCAGAAATGTTAACTAATGCTAAATTTTATTCAGGCGATGCGTGTCTTGTATGATGCAGAGGCCTTTCCACGCGCAATGTTTTTGAGCTTCCCGCTTACTAATTTTCGACGAATGGGCGATAATTTTTCGGTAAACACGTTTCCTTCCAAATGGTCGAACTCATGCTGCACAATACGCGCCGCAATGCCTTTCAGGTGTTCTTCCTGCGCCTCAAAGCGTTCGTCGAGATAGCGAATGCGCACCTCGTTGGGGCGCACCACGTCTTCATGAATGTCGGGAATACTGAGGCAGCCCTCGTTAAAGGAGCTCGTGCCGGCGCTGTATTCCGTGATTTCGGGGTTAATCATCACCCGCTGAAAAGTGGCCAGCGCCGCCTCGTTCTTCTTGAACGGCGCACCGTCGACAATAAACAAACGGATGGAATGTCCCACCTGCGGCGCCGCGAGGCCTACGCCCTCGGCATTGGCGAGGGTTTCTTTCATGTCGGCAATGAGTTGCTGCAAGCCCTCGTAGTCTTCCGTTACCGGCAGCGCCTTCTTCTTCAACACGGCAGAGCCGTACACATAAATTGATAAAATCATTTTATTGTTTTCTTTCTAAATACGATTGCAAAATAATGACGGCGCTCACCCTGTCGACCATGCCCTTGTTGCGCCTGTCCATCTTCTTCACGCCTCCGTCGATCATCGCCCTGAACGCGATTTTCGACGTGAAGCGCTCGTCCTCCAGCACCACGCCGACGCCGGGAAACTGCCTGCGCAAGTGCTGCAAAAACGGGTCGACATGGCGGGCGGCCGCTGCCGGCGTGTTGTCCAGGTTTTTCGGATACCCCACCACAAAACACTCCACCGCCTCTTTGCCGGCATATTCTTTCAAATAATCCATCAGCGCCGTTGTGTCGACCGTGGCCAAAGGCGTAGCAATTAATTGCAGGGGGTCGGTCACCGCCAGCCCCGTACGCTTCAAGCCATAGTCAATCGCCACGATACGCGCCATAATTCAAATATACATTTATGCTGAAGCGCCCAGCACGTCGTCGGTGCTAAACTGAAAGCCTATCCGCTTGCCGGTTTGCATCCTGGCGCTTTCGATTTTCGCATTCATCTGCTCTACGGTCGCCAGCTTCACCAGCTCGTAGGGAGGGCTGAGCAGGTCGAATTCTATGGCATACAGAATGGCCGTTTCCATAATCGACACGAGGTCGGCCGGGGTGATGGGCTTTTCGCCGAAACGGCGGTGGCCAAAGGCCTCCTGACGCTTCCCTTCCACGAAAAAGTGCTTGTCTTTGTTTATAAAAATACGGCCTATGAGGTAACCCAGGTCGTCGTTGCGGTTATATTTAAAGGAATCGGACAGGAAGTTGTACACACTGATGACACCGCAATACGCGTTATACGGATCCCTGCCCGTATAGCCGGCTTTCCAGACGGCGTGGCCGCGGTCGAAGTGGAACACGTCGGAGTGCATGCTGAAGATAAGGACGTCGCCGGCCACTTTGATTTCGGCCTCGAACTTCCCGCGGTCGCGGTATTCCAGACGCACGCGGCGGCTGAGGTTTTCGGGCAACATCTCGTTGATGTCGTTACACAATTCGTGTGATATTTCCTTGATTTGGTTGAAGACGTCGAGTGTAGCATCGTAAACCTGCTCTTTCACGACCGACTTTCCGGTGAGGTGGTTGAGGATCGCCTCTCGGGGAGGCACTTCTGTTGTTGGCATAATATTTAAATTTAAAATTTAGTATGCACGGGCAAACACCACACGTTGCGCCGAGGGTTTCCCGGTAACCATGCAGGTTCCCGGCTCCGGCGGCACGCCGGCGGGGATGCAACGGATGGTGGCTTTTGTCTCTTCCTTGATTTTCGCTTCGGTTTCGGGCGTGCCGTCCCAGTGGCAGAGGAAAAACCCGCCGTCTTCGATGCGCGTTTTAAACTCCTCGTAGCGGTCGACCGTGAACGTATGCGCTTCCCTGAAATCGTAGGCCTTTTTGTAGATATTATCCTGTATGGCAACGAGCAGCTGTTCGATGTAAGCGCCTATCCCGTCTTTGGACACGTTTTGTTTTTCGAGCGTATCGCGGCGGGCAACTTCCAGCGTTCCCTGCTGCAGGTCGCGCGGGCCTGCTGCGATGCGCACCGGCACGCCTTTCATCTCCCACTCGGCGAACTTGAAGCCCGACCGCACATTGTCTCGGTCGTCCAATTTCACCGTAATGCCTTTCGCCTCCAGCGCCTTCTTCACCGGTTGCAAATACTCCGCGAGCTGCGACAATTCTTCGTCACCTTTATAAATAGGTACCAGCACCACTTGCAGCGGCGCCAGTTTCGGAGGCAGCACAAGGCCGCTGTTGTCGCTGTGCGCCATAATCAGCGCCCCGATCAGGCGCGTAGACACGCCCCACGACGTAGCCCACACGTAGTCCAGCTTACCCTCCTTGCCGGCAAACTGCACGTCGAACGCTTTCGCGAAATTCTGTCCCAGGAAGTGCGACGTGCCCGCCTGCAGCGCCTTTCCATCCTGCATCAGCGCCTCGATACATAGCGTATCCAGCGCACCGGCAAAGCGTTCGCTCGGCGTTTTGCTGCCCACAAGCACCGGCATGGCCATCCAGTCGCGCGCAAACGACGCGTAGACCTGCACCATGCGTTCGGTTTCTTCCACCGCCTCCTGTTGCGTGGCATGCGCCGTGTGCCCTTCCTGCCACAGAAACTCCGCCGTGCGCAGGAACAGCCGGGTGCGCATTTCCCACCGCACCACGTTGGCCCACTGGTTGCACAGCACCGGCAAATCGCGATACGACTTAATCCAGTTTTTATACGTGTTCCAGATAATCGTTTCCGACGTGGGGCGGATAATCAGCTCCTCCTCTAATTTCGCCGACGGGTCGACCACCACGCCCTTTCCGTCGGGGTCGTTCATCAAGCGGTGATGCGTCACCACCGCACATTCTTTTGCAAAGCCCTCTACATGTTCGGCTTCCTTGCTCAAAAACGACTTCGGAATAAACAGCGGAAAGTAGGCATTGACGTGTCCTGTTTCCTTAAACATTTCATCCAACGTTCTTTGCATTTTCTCCCAAATCGCATATCCATAAGGCTTGATCACCATACAGCCCCTAACCGCCGAGTTTTCAGCCAAATCAGCCTTCACCACCAAATTATTATACCATAAGGAGTAGTTTTCTTCCCGATTTGTTATTTCTTTTGCCATATTTTTAGTACCTTTGCAATATGTATTTTAACGTTTTTTATAAATCTTTTTGTTGAATAGTTTATATAAAGTCCGTATCTTTGACGGTGCAAAAGTAATAAATATTAACCGAATAAAAAAGGAGGAATGCATGAAAACTTTAAACTATATTCTGATTTCCGCCACGTTCGTGTTGAGTGCGTGTGCTTCCGGCCAGTATACCTCATCGGAAGACGGCATTTACTTTAACCCCGACAAGCCCTATATTCCGGCGCCTACGCCCGCGATGACCAAAGCCAAACAATTAAACGAAAAAACACAGACTGCAGTGGCTGCCCGGGCAGCTTCAACGGCCAGCAAAAAACAGATAGACACGCTTTATGTGACCGATGAAAACCGCACGGTAGACATTGATGCAGAACCCGATAAGACCTGCCTCATCATGGATGAAAGCGACTCGTATGCCCGCCGGCTGCGCATGTTCGACGATGACGAGGAATACGTGCCGCCCACCGTGAACATCAATATCGACGCGGGCTACGGCGATCCTTACTCGTGGTACCGTCCGTGGTGGCGTTACGGGTCATATTACGCTCCGTGGTACGGGAGGACTTCATGGGCGTGGTACGATTACTGGGATCCGTGGTACTATCACTATCCGGGCTATTACCATTCGTGGTATTATGGCGGATACTACGGGTATCATTACCCGCATTACTATTCTCATCACTACCCGCATCACCACAACTATTATTACCACAATAATAACGTGAATTACGGGCGCCGCTTAACCGGCACAGGAACGGTAAGGCGCGTTTCGCCGGACGCCGGCGCCAACACCGGCTCAACAGGCGTGTCACGGCGCGCTGCTTCCCGCACCCAACCGCAAATCCAGCAAGTGGGCGGAACCCGGCAAAGCAGCAACAGTGCGGTATCCAGCCGCCGGAGCGTTTCTACAGCCGGCAGCACCGGCACAAGCGTTTCGACGCAGCAAAGCACGGGCACCAGCCGCAGGACTGCAGTAACGTCACGGAGCACAGGCTCAAGCGCACAAAGCGCCAACTATACCCGCAGCAATAGCAATACCTCAAGGGGGACATCAACCTCTACCTATAATAATAGCACCACTACCAATTCTCGCCGCAGCAATACCTCATACAGTAATAGTAATAGTAATAGCAGTAGTCGCAGCAGCCAATCGCCAAGCTACAACAGCAGTTCCAGAAGTTCGTCTTCTTCGAGTCAGGTCAGGAGCAGCAGCAACAGCAGCAGTAGCAGCAACAGAAGTACCGGCAGCAGTAGTGGCGGGTCATCAAGGAGGAGATAATGATGAATAGAATACTTTTATCTTTTATATTGACTATGGCGGCCGTAAGTGCCGCAAATGCCCAGGGCGCATGGGACGGGTTGCTTCTTTCCCAAACGCAATATGAGGGCACCGCCCGCTTCACAGCTATGGGCGGCGCATTTGCCGCATTAGGCGGCGACTTTACGACATTGAGCGTCAATCCGGCCGGCATTGGCGTGTACCGCAATACGGAACTCACCTTTTCCCTGGCGTTCAATCACGGCAACACCGAGGCCAAATACCTCGCCGGAAACCCGATAACCGACTCTTATGTGAATGTGGGCGTTAATAATTTAGGCATAGTGTTTGGCGATGCACACGGAAGTGACGGTCTGGTAAGCCTGAATTGGGGTGTGGGCTATAACAAGCTGCATAATGTGACCAACCGCCGCATTACAGCCAGTGGGACTTCGGGAAATTCATCTATACTTACAGTCTTGGCCAATGAGCTAACAGAGGCTCATCCTCCTACTCTTAGCCATGAACTTGATACAGATAATATTTTTGATAATTTGAGTTCAGCGTATTGGTCGCATATTTTAGCGTGGCAAACCGGACTAATTGACACTATTAATCAAAAATACATTACCGCTACTGAAAATGCCTCAGACCTTAGCCAGAGTGGTTTGCTGAAACACGCCTATTATGCCGAACAAGCCGGGCACACCGGTGAATATGTATTCAGCCTGGGCGGTAATATTTCCAACAGGTTTTATTTTGGCTTCACGGCCGGAATGCAGGCCATTCGGAACGAATATTACAAAAAATATTCCGAAACAGCAGTTAATCCGTCTGATTTCGATACTGCGGAAAATCCTACGAAATTTAGCGATTTCACCTATTCGGAACGCTTAAACACGTCGGGTACGGGGTATAACGTTAAGTTGGGCTTTATTTGGAAGCCGGCAGCCGGTTTGCGCTGGGGCGCCTATTTCCATTCTCCCACATGGATGTACCTTACCGATAAATTTTCGGAACAAATAAATTCGCACTTTTCAGACGGCGATCGCTTCAGCAGTGATGTATCCTCTACATCCGACTATAAGGTGGTCACCCCGGTGAAATGGGGTACGGGATTTGCCTATATTTTTGATAATTATGGCTTAATAAGCATAGACTACGAGGGCACGGATTATTCCACCCTCAAAATGTATGGACTCGAAGACAACTATTACGTAAGGTGGACGGATGTGGATGATGAAGTCCGTGAAGAATTCAAGGTAGCCACCCATATCCGGGCGGGTGTGGAGTACCGCATCAAGCAGTATGCTCTCCGGGGAGGCTATGCCTACTACGGCAGTCCGGTGAAAAACGATGATAGCTATGCCCGTCATATCATTTCGGCAGGTGCGGGTTACCAAAGCGGCGGGTATTTTATAGATGCCGTATATTCAGCCTCTCCCGGAAATAAAGAAACTTTATCACCATATAAAAAAGAAACTTTATCGCTCTATGCGGATAATAATAATTTAAAAAATACTAACTTTGCCGGGAAATTTCTTATAACTTTAGGCTTTCGATTTTAATTTATATTATGAAAAAAACCTCTTTAATTATTGCTACCCTATTCCTTGTGAATACTACTTTTGCACAGCAAGAAGCGTATGACGCGTTGCTGTTCTCGCAGCCCTATTATTTCTCTACCGCACGGTCGGCCGCCATGGGCGGGGCTTCCGGCGCATTGGGTTCCGAGATGGGCGCCATTGCCGTAAACCCGGCTGCTATTGTTACCTACAAAACCAATGAATTAATTTTCACGCCCGAGTTCTACAGGGTAGAGTCGACCACCAATTATTACGACCAGCTTAATTCAAGGTTTAAGAACGGCGTCAACATCAATAATGCGGGTGTTGTGTTTGCGATTCAACCCAGGCGCTCGTCTACCCGGTATAATATTGGGTTTGCATACAATAAGCAGAACTTTTTCAATGCCAATGAACGTATAAACGCGCCCAACGTGCCCAGCGAGGAGTCTTATATAGGGCAAGTAGCCAAAATGGGGAATGAACGCGATGAACAATTTGTGGATGACCATAAAGAACTCGGCGACGGAAAATATTTATTTAACCAAGACGGTACGCTGTATAGTGCGCTGCTTGGGGACATTGGTCAGCGCGCCATGTATACTACAACTGGCCATGTGGGTGAATATGCACTTTCCTTCGGGGCGAATATCTCCGAAAAAATATACCTGGGTGCAAGTTTTATCGTGCGTGACAGCAGAAAATCCTTTGTGGCCGAATTGAACGAAGAAAGTGTGATTGATACGGACTACCGGTATTCTTACAACCGCATGTACAACTTGTCGGGATTAGGTTTCGGAGGAAGGGTGGGCATACTCATCCTGCCGATTCCCGAATTTTCTATAGGGCTGTCGCTGCAGGTACCCACTTTCTATTCATTCACCAAACGTTCGGAGGGAAAAATGATATTTCCCGCCAATTCGGTTTATGGCAATGACAGCTATCCTTATGAACCGGAGAACGAGATCAATTACAACTTAGTTACGCCGCTGCAACTTGCCCTAAGCTTGGGCTACGTTTTTCCGGAGGTGGCTTCGT
>JAITQN010000063.1 GCA_031288865.1 Prevotellaceae bacterium | reverse complement strand
CTATTAGACAAGCAAGTGAAACAGCCTGACGAAAATCCATCGATTGGTGTTATTTTATGTGCGGATAAAGATAACGTGGAAGTAGAAATTGCTCTAAACGATTTTAATAAACCTATTGGGGTGGCTGATTATCAATTGCAAATACCCGAAAAGCAGTTAAAAGAAATTATTGTCCAAGAGTTAAACGAAATAAGCGATTCCCCATGAACGACGACAACTTTTTCGAGCAAGTGCTGGCCGTGGCGAGACAAATCCCTTACGGACGCGTGACGAACTACGGCGCTATGCCGTCTGGAAGCGGATTGTTCCGGGACCCGCAAACTCTGGCGATAGACTAAAAATCCACCAACACCCTCCCCGTCATCCCGGCGGGTTGAGAAATCCCCATAAGTTTTAATACAGTAGGCGCAATGTCGGCGAGGATGCCGTCGCGTACGGCCTTCACGTCGTTGTCGACCACGATGAACGGCACCGGGTTCAACGAGTGTGCGGTGTTGGGCGACCCGTCGGGGTTCTCGGCGTAGTCGGCGTTGCCGTGGTCGGCGGTGATGAGGACGGTGTAGCCGTTGCGCTGTGCGACCTCCACCACTTTCCCCACACACTGGTCTACGGCTTTCACGGCTTTCGTAATGGCCTCGTAGATGCCCGTGTGCCCCACCATGTCGCCGTTGGCGAAGTTCAGGGCAATGAAGTCGAACGTTTGTTTGTTCAGCGCGGCTACCAGCGCGTCGGCTACTTCACAGGCGCTCATTTCGGGCTTCAGGTCGTAGGTGGCCACCTTCGGCGAGGGAACAAGAATGCGCTCCTCCCCGGGAAATACCTCTTCGCGCCCGCCGGAAAAGAAAAACGTCACGTGCGCATATTTCTCCGTTTCGGCAATCCGCAGCTGTTTCTTTTCGGCCCCGGCCAGCGTTTCGCCCAGGGTGTTTTGCACGTTGTCCTTGTCGAACAGGATGTGCAGCCCCTTGAACTTGTCGTCGTAGGGCGTGATGGTGCAATAGTAGAGCGGGACGTTCTTCATGGCCGCAATAGCCGCTTTTGCTTCGTCCGAGGCAGCGCTTCCCGGCGCGTGCGCCTCCTGTTGCGCCTTTTTCAGGAGTTCGTCCTGCGTAAGCACGATGGTGAGCTCCTTGGCGCGGTCGTTCCGGAAGTTGAAGAAGATTACCGCGTCGCCGGGCTGAACGGTGGCCAGCGGCTTGCCGTTTCCGGTGCACACCATCGGCTTGATGAACTCGTCGGTGACGCCCGCATCGTAGGATTGCTGAATGCCCTGCGCGGCATCGGTTATGGGCGTGCCCTTGCCTTCCGTGAGCAGGTCGTAGGCCGCCTTCACGCGTTCCCAGCGCTTGTCGCGATCCATGGCGTAGTAGCGGCCGGTTACGCTCGCAATCTTCCCGGCCGACTTCTCCAGATGCGCCTGTAGTTGTTGAACAAACCCCTTGCCGCTCTTCGGGTCGGTGTCGCGGCCGTCCATGAAGCAGTGCACAAACAGCTTTTCGAGGCCATACGTTTTGCCGATGTCGCAGAGCTTGAACAGGTGCTCCATCGAGCTGTGCACGCCGCCGTCGGACACTAACCCCAGCAGGTGAAGCTGCTTATTGTTCGTCTTCACGTAGTCATATACCCGCCGTATTTCCCCGTTCTCCATGATGGAGTTGTCGCGCGCCGCCCGGTTGATTTTCACCAAGTCCTGATACACCACCCGGCCGGCACCTATATTAAGGTGTCCCACTTCGGAGTTGCCCATCTGACCGTCGGGCAGCCCCACGTTTTCGCCCGAAGCCAGCAGTTGGGCATGGGGGTAGCGTTGGGCCAGCTTGTCGATATGCGGCGCGCCGGCCGTAAAAATCACGTTGGAGTGGTCGTGGCGGCCGATTCCCCACCCGTCCAGAATCATCAGCAGTACTCTTTTGTTCATTATTTAATATATTTTTTCGTTATACTTGGTTATTCTCCGTATATTTGCAAAATTTTAAACGACAAAGATAGCATTATTATGGCTAAAAAGAAAAGAGGCTACAAAGAGCCTGAAGAAATAAAAAATATTCTTTTCAACTGGTTCAAAGGACACGCGCTGACTTCGTTCAACGGCAATCAGCTCCAGCATCAGATACGTGTGAAGAAAGAGCATGTGCCCGCGTTTGACGCGGCGCTCGCCGGACTGGTGGAAGAAGAGAAAATCGTGCGGCTTTCGCACAAGCGCTACAAGCTCAACATTGCACATTACGACAGGCCGGCCGGCGAGGGCGTCATCATGATGTCGCGCAACGGCTTCGCCTTTGTGGCGGTGGAAGGCTACGACAACGACATCTTCGTGGGCATAAACAAGCTGCACGGCGCACTGCACGGCGACAGGGTGCGGCTCAGCATCGCGCCGAGCACCACCAAGCGCCGCACGTTCGACGGCGAAGTGCTGCAAATCCTCGAACGCAGCAAACGCCCCTACATCGGCATCGTGCAAATCACCGAAAAGGATATTTATGTGATTACCGACAACCGCTATATGCCCTACGACATCAGGATTTCGCCCGCCGACCTGAACGGCGCGGAGAACGGGCAGAAAGTGGCCACTGTAATCACCGGATGGTCGGAACGCCGCCGCGAACCCGTGGGGCGCGTGAGCGAGGTGCTGGGCAACGTGGGCGAGAACGACACCGAAATGCACGCCATCCTCGCGGAGTTCGGGCTGCCCTACGCGTTCAGCGAAAAGGTGGAAAAAGACGCCGAAAAAATCCATGGCGACATTACCGCCGCCGATATCGCCGAACGACGCGACTTCCGCGACATAACCACATTCACCATCGACCCCTTCGACGCAAAGGATTTCGACGACGCCCTGTCGATAAAAAAACTGAAGAACGGAAACTGGGAAGTAGGCGTCCACATTGCCGACGTCACACACTACGTGCTGCCCGGCACACTGGTGGAGAAGGAAGCCGCCATGCGGGCTACGTCGGTTTACTTGGTCGACCGCACCGTGCCCATGCTGCCCGAACATCTCTCGAACGAGCTGTGCTCCCTGCGTCCCAACGAGGACAAGCTGTGCTATTCGGCCGTGTTTGAACTCGACAAGAACGCGGACATCTGCAACCGCTGGGTGGGGCGCACGATTATCCGCTCAGACCACCGCTTCGACTACGACAGCGCGCAACAGGTGATTGAAACGAAAAAGGGAACCTTCGCCAAAGAAATGCAGACGCTCCACAAGCTCTCGCAACTGCTGCGCGACAAGCGTACCAAAAACGGCGCACTGCTGTTCGACCAGCCCGAGTCGAAGGTGAAGGTCGACGAACAGGGAAAGCCCATCGAGATTTCTTTCCGCTGTATGCAGGACTCGAATTTCCTCATCGAGGAATTTATGCTGCTGGCCAACTGCAGCGTGGCCGAAATGATTGCCACCGCCACGCCCGCCAAGACGTTCGTGTATCGCGTGCACGACGAGCCAACGGTCGACCGCCTCAAGAATTTCCGCGAGTTTATCCGGCACTTGGGCTACAAGATGCCGCCCACCAAAACGCCCCGCGACATCGCGAAGGCCATCAACAAGCTCCTCGAAACCGCCAAGGACAAGCCCGAATACCACGCCATGGAGATTATGGCGCTCCGCACCATGGCGCGCGCCGTGTACTCTACGGACAACATCGGGCACTACGGCCTCGCCACCGACTACTACACGCATTTCACGTCGCCCATCCGCCGGTATCCCGACATGATGGTGCACCGCCTGCTCACGGTTTATCTGGCGGGCGGCGCGTCGGCCGACAAGGCGCTGTATCAGGACTTGTGCAAATACGCGTCGCAGCGCGAACAGATGGCCGCCGACGCCGAGCGCGCCAGCATCAAATACAAGATGGTGGAATTTATGCAGGGCAAGGAGGGCGAGATTTTCGACGGCACCGTGTCGGGCGTCACCGAATACGGCATTTACGTGGAGGTGAACGAGAGCGGCGTGGAGGGCTACGTGCCGCAACGCGAGATGCGCGGCGATTTTTACTCCTATCTTCCCGAGCGCTACACCTTCAAGGGGCGCCACACCGGAAAGACGCTCACCTACGGCGACCTGGTGCGCGTAAAATTGCTCCGCGCCCGCCTCGACCAAAAACTACTCGACTTCAGCATGATTGAGGATTA
>JAITQN010000106.1 GCA_031288865.1 Prevotellaceae bacterium | reverse complement strand
GGCATTCCCGCCATATTCATTTCGGCCAAAAACAAGACCAACATCGACAAGTTCCGCACCGACGTATACGCCATGGTGTCGGAAATCCACGCTGGCCGTTATCCATTTAACAATTTTCTGTGGTAGCTTTATTAAAAAAGCGGTTAAAAAAATTAGAGATTAAAAATTATTTCTCTACCTTTGCTTACGGTAAAATAATTGCAATGGGAGATTATAATCATCTATATTTAAAATTTGACTACATCAGTCAAATCGACTTATTATATAACTTATAATAAGCAACTTAATTTTATTACCGTTTTCTTTAACTTTTGCACCTATCTACGTATTTCGCGGGCTTCAGCGTGCGAATTTATTTTTTCTTCCCCTTTTTCTTCCCCTGTATTTTCCCATGTAATTCTTTCTATTCAATAATTTTACACTGTTTTTTTTCCTCTTCCATTAAAAATTTCTTCCCCTAATTCTTACCCTTTGCATTTTATTGATGTCAACAAGCCGCTTGTAGCAACGGTTATGCCACTTTCTAAATTTGACTGATGTATTCAATGAATTAGAAAACGAGATCGTAGATTATACATAAAGCTATCAATTAATAATTTAAACCTGCATGAAAAGAATATTACTGTCCTTATTGTGTCTAACATTTACAGGCATTAGTGCGCTTCCGGCGCAAAACGTGCAAGTATCGGGCGTGGTAACCGATGCCACTGACGGGCAACCCTTGCCGGGCGTATCGGTGGTGGTAAAGGGGGAGCGAATCAGCACCTCAACCGACGCCAACGGCCGGTATACTGTTAATGTGCCGGAAAACGCCACACTGGTGTTCTCCTTCGTGGGAATGAGTACCCGGGAGCAAAACGTGTCGGGACGCACGGTGATTAACGCCGCACTCGAAGCTGCGGCCGTAGCGTTGAGCGATGTGGTGGTGGTGGCCTACGGGACAACCACCAAAGAACGTTTTACCGGTTCGGTGGCTGTGATTAAAAACGAAAAATTAACAAAGGGCGAAACTTCCAACGTGACGAAAGCGCTGGAAGGCGCTGTGGCCGGCGTACAGATCTCAAGCGCTTCGGGACAGCCGGGCGTCAGCGCGAGCATCCGGGTGCGGGGGATCGGCTCCATCTCGGCGGGCTCGAACCCGCTGATTGTGGTAGACGGCGTACCCTACGAGGGCTCGCTGAATTCCATTGCGCCGCAAGACATCGAGACATTTAACGTGCTGAAAGACGCCGCCGCCACTTCCATGTACGGCGCACGCGGCTCCAACGGCGTGCTGATGATTACCACCAAAAGAGCCGAAGCCGGCAAGGTGAAAGTGAACTTTGAAGCCCGCGCCGGCCTGAACGCTCGCGGAGTGCCGGCCTACGACATGATTACCAACCACGCCGACTTCTACGAACTGACATGGGAGGCCCAACGGAACAACCTTGTAGAAACGGGAAGCGCTTACACCGTCGAAACGGCCGCACAGGAGGCCAGCAAGAAGCTTATCGACAAACTGGGTTATAACATATATAAGGATGTGCCCGACGACGCCCTGATTGACCCCGCTACGGGAAAAATCAACCCGGCAGCCACCGGAAAAAAGTGGAACGAAAGCTGGCTCACCGACCCTTTTAAGCACAAACTCCGGCAGGAATACAACCTCAACGTAAGCGGCGGCACAGACAACACCAGTGCCTATTTCTCTTTCGGATACATCGACGACAAGGGGATCATCGAGAGGTCGGACTTCTCGCGGGTAAGCGTACGCGGGAAAATCGACCAAAAGTATAAGGACTTCTTCAAGGCCGGTGTAAATGTGGCTTACGCACAAACCAATGCCAACGTGCCCGTTCCTTCGGGCGGCAGCAGCGACTATTCCAACATTTTCTTCTTCTCGCAAAGCATCGCCCCCATTTACCCGATCTACAAGTATGACCTCGACACCGGCGCACCCATCTACAACGCCGACGGCTCACACGCCTACGACTTCGGATCGGGCAATTTCCAAAACGGCGAACCTTCTTCACGGACCCGCGCCTACGGTGCGGAACAAAACCCGCTGTATAAGCTGCAAAACGACTACAGCCGGACGCTCGTCGACAACCTGTCGTCACGCGCCTACGTGGAGTTGAAGCTCCTGAAAGAGCTTACTTTCACAGCCAATATCGCCTACGATATCTTCAACACCAACTATAACGACTACACCAACCCTGCCGTAGGAGACGGCAAAAGCTACGGCGGACTCGGCGCAAGGACCGCCCAGCGGTATGGGGCGCTAAACGCCAACCAACTGTTGAACTACTCGAAAGAAATCGACAAACACAAGATAGACGTGTTGCTGGGACACGAAATCAAGGCCAATGAGGATATTTTCTTAGAGGGCGTGAAAACGCAATTCTACGACCCCCTCAACCCCGAGCTGGCCAACGCCGGATCAATGTACGGCCTCACCTCCTACCTGGAAAAATACCGTTTGGAGGGCTTCCTGTCGCGCGCGGAATACAGCTTCGACAATAAGTACATGCTCTCGGGCAGCTTCCGCCGCGACGCCTCGTCGAAATTCCACCCCGACGTCCGCTGGGGCAACTTCTGGAGCGTAGGCGCCGCCTGGCGCGCCAAACAGGAGTCATTCCTGACCGATATCGAACAAATCGACAACCTCCGCCTTCGCGCCAGCTACGGCACACAAGGCAACGACGCCATCAGCGGCTCCAACCTCTACACCGACCAGTATGAGATCGCATCCGACGGCACATACCCGGCGCCCACGCTGATTTACAGAGGTGCACCCAGCCTGACCTGGGAAAAATCGACCAACCTCACCATCGGCTTCGAGTCGAGGTTCTTCGACAAAGTAACACTCAACGTCGATTACTTCATCAAGAACACCAAAGACATGATCTACGCAAAACCGCTAGCCACGTCGCTGGGATATCCCTCATGGGTGTGGGACAACCAAATCGACATGCGCAACAGCGGCTGGGAAATAGAAGTGAACGCAGACATCCTGAAAACGTCCGGTGTTTCGTGGAGCGCGGCCGCCAACCTCACCGCCCTGAAAAACGAACTCACCCGCCTGCCCGGCGATAAAGACCCGAACGGATATCAAGAGGGGCGCTATTGGCGGAAAACCGGCGGCTCGCTGTATGACTGGCACATGCCGCTGTATGCAGGCGTATCAAACGAAGGCGAAACAAAAGGGAAAGCCTTGTGGTATAAGGACGAAAAAGACGCCACCGGAAACATTACCCGGACAACCACCGATCATTATTCGGAAGCCACCTATTATGAAACCGGCAAATCGGCGTTCCCCGACTTCTACGGCGGCTTCTCGACCGACGTGGCGGCCTTCGGCTTCGACCTGAGCATACAGACCTCTTTCCAGGTGGGTGGCTATGCCTACGACTACTTCTACGCCAGTTTGATGCACGGCGGCATTACCGCCGGATCGAATTGGCACACCGACGTCCTGGGCCGCTGGACCCCCGAAAATACCACAACCGATGTGCCGCGCCTCTCGGCCGGCGACACGGAAGTGGTTTCTCAATCCGACCGCTTCCTGACCAGCGCCTCCTATTTCAGTCTGAAAAACGTGACACTGGGCTATATCATCCCGAAAAGCATTACCGGCAAGGCAAAAATCGGATCGGTGCGCGTGTATGTAAGCGCCGACAACCTGTGGCTGGCTTCGGCGCGCAAAGGCTTCGACCCGCGCCAGTCGTTCAGCGGCTCAACCGGGTTTGGCATCTATTCGGCATTGCGCACCGTGTCGGCCGGTTTGTCGGTAAGTCTTTAATCCTTAAAAAATGAACAGCATGAAAACAAATAAACTTATATTCTTTTTACTGGTGGCGCTGGCGGGCGTATCGTGTTCCGACGAATTCTTCAATGTTCCCGTAACGTCTACCGCCACCGCCGAAGCCGTTAAGGAAGAGCTTGAGGACGACCCGGCGAGCATATTGTCACTGGTCAACGCCGCATACACCACGATGGTGCAACTGGGCCTGTATAGCGGCAGTCACGACGTGTTCGGCTACATGTCTATCCTGCATGCCACCGACATGATGTCGGGAGATATCGCCATGTACCGGCTGGACTGGTTCGCCAACGACTATCTACACCTTAACCGCAATTGGACACAATCCCGCACCAATATGATCTGGGGCTATTTCTACACCATTATCACCATTGCCAACAAAGTGTTATCGCTTACTTCGGCCAGTTCCGAATCGCCGGACATTCGGGCTGCGCGCGGCCAGGCGCTGGCGCTGCGCGCGTTCTCGTACCTTTACTTAGTGCAGCTCTACCAGCACGTATATCCGGTGGTGGCAACAGGCGGAAAAGACCAGCCCGGCGTACCGCTTTACTATGCAAGCAATGAAGAGAAAAAAAGTATCACCGGTCGCGCAAGCGTGAAAACCATACTGGCGCAAATTGAAGAAGACCTCACTACCGCCATAAAAAATTTGAAGGATTGGCAGCGCACGTCGAAGAACCAGATTGACTATAACGTGGCCAATGGCCTGCTGGCGCGCTATTGCCTGCTCACCCAAAAGTGGGACGAAGCCATCGCCGCCGCGAAGGAAGCCCGCAAAACATACAGCATCATGCCGGCCGCCGAAATTCACACCGGCTTTATGGATATAGACAACGCCGAATGGATGTGGGGCTTCGACCACAATGCCAAAACCTCCACGCTCTACGGGTCGTTCTTTTCGCACATCTCCAACCTCACGGCCGGCTATGCCGGGCTCGGCTATGCGCCCCGCCTCATCGACAGGGAACTGTATAACCGTATCCTCGGCACCGATGAGCGCAAGAAGTGGTTTCAAAGCGACCCCGCGAAGGTTCTCCCGAAAACCACGCCGGCTGCCGACGCAACATTCTGGAAACTTCCCTACGCCAATCTGAAATTCGGCTACGACGGCGCCTTCACGCAGGATTATGTGTATATGCGCGCTGCTGAAATGGTATTGATCGAAGCTGAAGCACTGGCGAGCAAAAACAATCTCACCGGCGCCGCCACGGTGCTGAACGAACTGCTGTCGAAACGCGGCACAAACCTGACTAAAACCAGCGTTTACGTTAAAGATATATGGGAGCAACGCCGCATCGAACTCTGGGGCGAAGGCTTTGCTATGTTCGACCTGAAACGCCAAAACAAGGGTATCGACCGCAACTACCCGGAATCGAACCATTATTCTTCCGCTAAAATTCCCGTGCCGGCTCAAGACAAACGCTGGATTTACCAAATCCCGCGCTCCGAAATCCTGGAAAACCCCAGCATCACCGAAGCCGATAATAATGAATAAACAAGTTTACCTATTTATTTAATAATTTTAAAATCAATCTTTATGAAAAACACATTGAAAACGCACCTGGTCAACGCACTGGTGTGCGCTACCGTTCTTTTCGCCGTAGCAGCATGTAAAGAAAAAGAAGAAAAAATGTTTCCCGCCAATGCGGGGAGCATTAGCGGGACAGCGGAAAATGTCTGCCCGGCGAAAACGGTGGATCTTTCCATTGGTGCCATAGCGGAAGCTACGGCGTATGTGTGGTACAGGAATGACGAAGCCATTCCTGACGCTTCGGGCGCTTCCTATACCGTGACCCAGTCCGGCTCCTACACGGTGGGCGGGAAAAATGTTAACGGCGAAGGAGCAAAAAGCGCTGTGTACATAGTAAACATTGTGCCGTGCCCGGGCGACGAGGGCGCTGTGCCGGCCGCTGCCGGAACGATTACCGGCTCTGCGGTGAACAACTGTCCTTCGCAAGCAGTGGTATTATCCGTAGCGCCGATTACAGGCGCTACATCCTACAGTTGGAGCATTAGCTATGCCGCGGATGATATTGATACCGCAGTTACCGTCGAACCTGCCTATACCGGCAATTTCGCGAAATTCAAAGAAGGGCGATCTCTGACCTATACCGTAAGCGGATTGAACGCACTGGGCTATGGCGTGGCAAGCCCGCCGCACGTGGCGACTAAGGTACTTTGTATAGCCGCCAAACCGGTTATTCAAGGTAAGAATGAGTGGAAAACCGGCCAGCGCGGCGATACCGCAGTATATACCATACAGTGCCCTGCCACAAGCATGCCGGGTACGGCGACCACATCATCCGGAAATGTTATCAGGTACAAGTGGTTTTGGCAATTAGTGGGATCAGATCCCGCATTGACAAGCTGGACTACCGACGGACACCCTGTACAGCAGTTAGGCAGTCCGCAAGAGTATACTTACAATTTTGCGGTGATAGCCGTTACTGCGGATGGCGAAAGCCCTATGAGCGACGTTGTTCAAATTGTGGGCACGCAGTGCTATGTGCCAAACCCTCCGGGCGGTGCTAAGGGAAATATAGCCCTGTATCCGACAGCACCCGGCTTTTATCCCACTAAAGGTCAGTACAGTTTTGGAGTAAGCAATTGCGAGATACAGGAAGTGACAAAAATAGTTGCGGGAGTAGAACTTGCCTGTAATGACTCTAAAAATACCTCCTCTAAATATCCGGTAACAGGATACTCCTTCTGGGTAAAAACCACGGAAAGCGGAACCTTTACCAAGGTATTTACGAGCGGAACAAGTTCCACTGCGCGAAAAATTGTTGTGGACGGCACCACCTATCCTTCCGGCACGTATATGGTAACTGCTCAAAACAATCAAGGTGATAGCGATTTCGGCAACAACTGGATTGCCGTAAAGATTCTCAATGACTGTCCGGTGCCGGTTATTAATTTGGAAGCCTCGACGATTAGCACCTCTGGCTACAGCGGACAAATCACCGGCGGTGTGCTCACCAATAAATGTCCTGAAGAAAAAACCAATATGTATCTGGATGTTCCGACCATACCTGCCGTCCCGAGCACCATTACATGGACACGTATCAAGCCGGACGGTGGAACTGAAGAAGCATGGGCAGACCTCGAATATAAGACGGAGATAAACAACATATCAACAGCAAATAATGGGACCTATTCCGTAAAATATACTAAATTTGCCAACGGCAAACTTTACGAAAGTCCGACGGCAGAAATCATAATCGACCTGAAAATATGTCCGCCTGATCCCCCCACATTTGCCATCAAGCCGAGGATTATTGCAAGTACCGTCGGATATGCCGAAGTCATACTTAATAATCCCGAAAATGACGCTATTACGGGTTATGAATGGTATTTCAATGACTCTCCGGCTACGAATACGCAAGTAGAAACAGGTAGCTCGTCGTTCACCTACAAACTTAAGGAAGCGGGTACGTACAAGGTAAGAGCTAAATCAACGCGCAAAGGAGAGAGCGCGTTCAGCGAAGAAATCACCCTCACCAAAGTAACGCCCCCCTCGTCATACGACCGTTCTGCCATATTAGGCACTTATGATGTTGTTGATTATAGGGGTGCTGTATCTGATCAGCCTTTCCTACATACCTTGACCATAGAGGCGCATGCTCACGTTGATTCAATTATCATCAAAAAGTTGGGAAACGTAAATACTCCAATTAAGGCAGCCGTTTCCTTTGTGGGCTCAGTAGGCAAGGATGGCATCTATGGCACTATTACTATCCCGAAACAAGTGTCTGGTAATTATAAATTCCGGCACTTAACGACTGAAAACAATTCTCTGTCGTGCGATGATGCCAACGTAATTGTTGATATAAAATTCAGCACTTTAAATGGAAAACCGAGCATAGCACAATCAGGCTTGCGCTATTATCTCGGCAAACAAGACTGTACGGGATCAGTAAACTCTGCCTTTGGTGGTGGTATTAATAAAACAGTAACATGGACGAAGAAATAATCTGAGTATTCGAATAAATGAAAAATTAAAAGAACAACCCAAATGAAAACAAAATTCAACAACATTATCATGATGGTAGCGGTGCCGGTACTCGCTATTGCCTTTCCGGCATGCAACAAAAACAACGAAACGCCCACACCTAAGCCTCCAGACCCTCAGGAAATCCTCGCCATAAGCATAGACAAAAATACTTTTCATTTCGGCAGCAAGGCCAACGAAACCCATACGCTGTCGGTTGAAAACACCACGGAGTGGGAAGTAAGAAACACCGCGTCGTGGGTCAGTGCCGAAAAACTGCCGGACAACACCCTCCGGATAACGGCCACTCCTTCGCGCCTCTTGCACGACCGCGCCACCACGCTGACTGTGGCCGCTACCAATCCGGAGCAGGGAGAAGCCTCGTTTGTGGTTACGCAGGCGCACGGCACACCTCGTCTCTATACGCGCACATTGCAGGGTGGCATCACTGCCCGCCATTGCTCCGAAAACGGACGGTGGGCGACAGGGCAAAAATCCACCGCTATTATCGTAGTGGATATAACGAAGCTGGCTGACCAGAGCTATACCGGCACGCGAGTAAGCTTGGAAAGAGGCGTACACAGTATCGACAATAACGGGAAGCCTTACTCCGGCGGCTGTTCCGGCGACGGCACGATCTATTCGGACTACGATACCCAAGGGGCCGTGGATCAGGGTCCTGATAAAGAGTTTTTCCCCAACCGCTATATCCCCTATATTATGCGGAACGACCGCAAAATCAACTTGTCTTACCCGGGCACCTACTCGACTTCCACAATTACCGTACCGGGCTATGTGTCGCGGCACAAGTACCAAGGCTGTATTCCCGACAAGATGTCGGCTGACGGAAAACATATTTACGGCCGCCTGATGAACACGGATAACGGGTGGTTTGCGGCCAAATGGACGCGCATCGGCACATCCAACACCTATACCTTTAAGGAACTCGGGCTCTATAGCGACGGCGACCTGAACAAGTGGGACACCGTGAAGACCGAGCATGAAGAAAAAAATTTTATGACCATTACTCCGAAGCAATTTCTCTGTGCGCAACACATAAGCGGCCTCAGCCTGTATGGGAAATATGCCTGCGGACATTATGGTTCGAGCCTGATCGGCGGCGGACAACTGTTTCGCTACGACATGGAAGCCGATAAACTGGAGCTGTTGGAGGACGCCAGCGGCATAGCGCTGTACATCACCGACGACGGCACGTTGTTTGCCACTAATGACCGCGTCTATAAAATCGGGCAGACTGAAAGCATTTCTACGCACGACTGGATAGTTGAGGTCTACGGCGAAACTATCGCCAGTCAAGTAGTCGGTTCTATGACTGTAGGCAGCGTGAGCGCAGACTACTCCACCACTGTCTTATTCTCCGGCTTGACGGATGGCCCCAGTTATATTATTACTGTTGAACCTTAACACATCATTATGACACAGAACAATCCCCTGAAATATCTCAGGCATACCGTTGCCGCAAGCTTTATTGCAGCGACTGTTTTTATGGCCTGCGACAAAGAAGATAAGAGCGGCAAAGTCCCCGCAAAAGCCGTCATTACCGGCGAGGCGGCCAACGAATGTCCCGCCGTCTCCGTCATCTTAACGGCGTCGGCCGAAGGTGCGCAGTCCTATCTTTGGTATCGCAATACGTTTGCCATTGAAAATGCCAACGCCTCGACATACGCCGCCATATCAAGCGGCACGTATTATGCGACTGGCGTAAACACCACCGGCCAAGGCGAAAAAAGCGAGGGCAAGGGTGTAATCATTTCCCTCAATTGTCCGCCGGCAGCGCCGGATCTCACCGGCCCCACAAGCAATATATGCCCGGACCTTAAACTCCGGCTGACGGCAGCCGCCGAACATGTCGAAACCTATATATGGTATAAAGGGACGGAAGTTATTCCCGGCGCTACAACCGACTTTTACGATGTGACCGAAAGCGGCGTATATTCCGTGGCGGCAGAGAACGCTTACGGCAAAAGTGCGAAAAGCCAGAAAAAAAACGTAACTATTTCGCAGTGCCCGCCTCCCGCCCCGACGATCAGCGGCAGCCATGAAAATGCTTGCCCGGAAACAACGGTGGTGCTGACCGCCGCGTCGGAGGGGGCCACCTCTTACCAGTGGTATCGCTATGACGAACGTCTCACCGGCGCTACAGCGTCTACATACATGGTAACCACCACCGGGGGATACTACGCAACCGCTGCGAACACCGTCGGCACAAGCGAGAAAACAGCAAACGCCTACGTGGTGTACATCGACCTTTGCAGCGCAGCGTATAGTTATGCCGACCTGTTGGGCACGTATCACGCCGGTGGAACGCCGAGTATATGGGGCACTCCCGGCTCCTCAACATGGACGTCTGTCTTCTCAGCCGGCAGCGTCACTTCTTATTATGCGATAAGGCCCTTTGCCGATTTTAAGACACCTGATGACGAGTCTCCACCGATTTATCTCGAAGCAGGAATCTCCGAGGATAAGGCGACGATTGCATTTGCCGTAAATACCCAGCGCGCCTTGGGGACGGAACCCGCTATGGATGGGGCTACGGGTTTTTCAAAAACCTATACCGCCTATTTCGAGGCTTTTTTTATCGGCGGCGGTTCTGTATACTGGTTCAATACCCAATATTATCAGGCGTTTTGGGATCCGGCCACAAAAACATTAGACTTTTCGGGCGTGTATAAGCACGATGGGGTGGACTACGATATTATAGTAGCTGTCCTTGCCCGCACCGACATTAAGAACAAAAAATGGGAAGCGTCTTTTACCGACGGCTACAAGCGCTGTAAATTCGTGAAGAATGGCCCATCGGGCGCGCCCGCCTTTACCGGCGAACGGGTGACACTTCCGAAACTCAACGGACAGACCGGCGGCGCGGCGGCGCTGAAATCGGTTACCATTGACTTCGATCCCGCTAAATTTTCAAGAAAACGATGATACGCACATTTAGCCTGTCCCTGTTTACGGCCTGTTGCTGCGGCCTGCTGCTATTTCCGGCAGGCCTGCAGGCAGCGCCGGCAGAGCCCGCAACCATCCGGAAAGTACAGCCGGACGGTACGGAAATTACAATTATCCAGCGCGGCGATGAAAAAGTCCACTGGATGGAAACCTTAGACGGCTATACGCTGCTCTAC
This sequence comes from Prevotellaceae bacterium, assembly GCA_031288865.1. Lineage (GTDB taxonomy): Bacteria > Bacteroidota > Bacteroidia > Bacteroidales > UBA932 > JAIRLC01. The sequence goes on along the minus strand of JAITQN010000106.1, from coordinate 8,203 downwards.
GACGCCGAACAATACGTGGTGTACGCCACTACCGACCCCGCCGGCAACCTGATACCGTCGAACATGCGGTATCCGGGCGACCGCCCCGGCGCACAAGCTCCTGCAATAGATGGAACAACGCCGCTGCAAAAGGGACTTCGCTACAGTCCGGCGCAGGTAGCGGTGTTGCGGCAATTGTGGGAAGTGGCCGGCACTGCACAACGGGCAGCGCCAAGCCCTGTTACCGGCACAAAAAAGGCGCTTTGCGTACTTATGCAATATCCGGACATGCCCATGGTGAAAACCGGGCAAGACTTCGATAACCTGCTCAACCAAGTGGGCTACAGCCACGACGGCGCGGTTGGCAGCGTCCGCGATTTCTACTACGAAAATTCATACGGCCAAATGACGCTGGAGATCACCGTGGCAGGCCCTTACACGGCTGCGCATAACCACAACAGTTACGGCGACAAAAGCGGTTCCTACGGAGGCGCGGATTTGGCGCGGGAAGCCATAACGGCGGTTTCCAATGACGGCAGCATTAACCTGCAGGATTTCGCCAACGCCGACAACCGTCTGGAAACTTTTCACATGATTTTTGCAGGACATGGCTCGGAAGCTTCCGGCGCCGGCACAGACATCTGGTCGCACAAGTGGGTACTGTCGTCGCCACTCCCGCTGAACGGCGTTACCGTGTATGACTACTCCTGCTCTCCCGAACTGCGGAAGGCAACGGGTACCGGCATTACGCACGTGGGCGTTATTTGCCATGAATTGTGCCACGTTTTCGGCGCACCCGATTACTATGATACCGACGGCGGCTACGGCGGCAGTTTCCTCGGCACCGGCAACTGGGACCTGATGGCAAACGGCATGTGGAACGGCCCTGATGAGGCGTCGTGGGGAACAGTGCCGGCACATATCAACATGTTTCAGAAAATACAGTACGGCTGGGTGAGGCCGGTTGAACTTACCGGGAGCCAAACGATAACCGGCATGCCGAACTCCGCATCCAGCCCGACGGCCTACGTCATTAACACCGGCAGCAGCGGGGAACAGTACATTCTGGAAAACCGCCAACGCACAGGGTTTGACCGTCAAGTGCCCGGACACGGACTGCTCATCTACCACGTGCACCCGTCGCTGTTGAACAGCGAGGGAAATACGGTCAACGCCCGCCACCCGCAACGGCTTTATCCCGTGTGCGCCAACGCTGCTATTGCCAAGCCGAACGCCGATCCCAATTCATACGGCTCCATAAACAGCACCGGCTGCCCCTTTCCCGGTTCATCCGGCAAGACCTATTTCACCGACGCCACCATCCCCATGAGCTTTTCATGGACAACGGGCGAAGGTATCCAAAGCCCTATTACCGGCATCGCGGAAACCGACGGGAGAATTTCCTTCGGATACAAACAAAAATCAATACCCGGCTTTGAATTTACCCTGAACCACGACGAGTCCACGACTTCCAAGCAAACGGCACGCCTGAATTTCATCATTTCCGGCGACGCCCCGCTGTCGTACAAAGTGAGTGAAGACGCCTCCCGCCTGAACAACACCCTCTGGCGGGCTTATAGCCCTTCGGTGACCTACACGTTTGAATCCAACAACCCCGGCTATAAAACCGTATACACTAAACTGAAAAACGAAATCGGGGAAACCGCCGTAAAAAGCGCCGTCATTTATTTCAAACCCATTGAAAAATCGAACGCATCCGCAATGGCGGCACACGTGCAGGAGGGGCCGGTGAAAATCTATCCTACGGCGGTTGAAACCAACCTTACCGTGGAACGGGACATCAACGCACCGCCGGCAAGCATAACGGTCATCTCAACCCGCGGAACGCCCTATTTGACCAAAAAACTCACCGCCCCGGTGGAAACGCTCGATCTCTCAAGATGTCCGGCAGGAATACTGCTCATACACTTGTCCGACGGGGCTTCACAAATCACCCTGCCCGTCCTTAAACTATAAATCGACACCCCATGAATAAAAAAATCATACCGATCTCTCTTTTGTTCGCCTGCGGCGGCTGGTTATTAGCCGGCTGTTCCAAATCCGGCAACGCCCCCTCCATAACCGCCGGAGTGCAAATACTGGAAATGCCCGCCACAGGCGGCGAAACGTCCGTGGCAATAAGCGCCAACACGCCCTGGACAGTGGCCGGCAATGACTGGATTACGGCCATGAAAACAGACGACCGTACGGTTAAGCTGCAAGTGTCGCCCAACCGGCAAGCGGCGCGCTCGGCAAGTATTGTATGCGTGGCGGGAGGCGCCCGGGCGGCAATCACCGTATCGCAACAAGAGACCGTAACGCCCGTGCAAAGCGACAGCCTGGCGCTGGCGGCCATCTACCGGGCAGCCGGCGGCGACAAATGGACGCGCCGCTGGTTTCTCTCGCAGTCGCTCTTCCAGTGGGCCGGCGTAACAATTGACAACAACCGGCGGGTAGTGGGCCTGAACCTGAGCGGTAACAACCTGTCCGGAACCCTTCCGGAAGACTGGCGGTTTTTGGATAAATTACAGTATTGCCTGTTGAACAACAATCAACTGACCGGCACCATCCCCGACGGTGTGAATCAACTCACCGGACTGGAAATACTGGACTTGTCGAACAACAGTTTTACCGGCAATATTCCCCACATGGGATCGCTTACCGGCTTAAGAATGCTCGATTTGAGCGAAAACAATTTTACGGCAGCCGTCCTGCCCGTTTTTTTCACCGGCCTCACAGGGCTGGAAGACCTGCGGCTGAAACAGACGAACCTCACCGGCGCCTTGCCCGCCGGGTTGCAGGCATTGACAAGGCTACACACCTTAGACCTCAGCAACAACTCATTCACGGGCGGCATTCCCGACTGGGCGGCACTGGTTAATTTGCGGGTATTTTACATCTATCATTCGTCACTGAGCGGCAGTATACCCGGCTTTATTGCCCACCTGCCGGCGCTGGAGTGGCTGGCGCTGGATCACAATAACCTGACAGGCGCCATCCCCGACGGCAGTTACGCCATGCTGGAAAAACTGTGGCTGAACAACAACAGCCTCACAGGGACTATTCCCTCCGTTCTGAAGGCAAGCCCCAAGTGGAAGTCTTTTCATGTGTGCAGCGGCAACAGCTTCACGGATTGCTCGGGCGACGATGCAAGCCTCGCTGCAATAGCCAAGCAACGAGTAATTGTTTGGAGTCCCACGCGTCGTGAGAGAACAAACACTGCAGTGTTCGGAGTCCCACGCGTCGTGAGAGAACAAACACTGCAGTGTTCGGAGTCCCACGCGTCGTGGGAAAACAAACACTGCAGTGTTCGGGGGGGGGTATACCTTATATATATACCTATATATATAGGTATGCAGTCAGGATGGAAAAATGGAAAAAAAGGGGGGCGCGGGCCTATTAGAATGATTTATTCGACAAGGAGGTCTTCAGAAACCAGATGTTCAATAAATCAAGCCCACACCTAAAAATAATAAACAAATTTATTCAGGAAAACGTGTAACCGTTAAGAGCAGGTGCAAATGTAGACATTATTTTTAAAAAATCCAACAGTGGTTTTAAAATAATTCTACGCCCCGTTGCGGAACAATTCCCAAATGTTTATACGCTAATGACGTGGCCTCACGTCCGCGGGGCGTGCGCTGCAAAAAGCCTTCCTTGATGAGGAACGGTTCATACACCTCTTCCACTGTTCCGGGGTCTTCACTTACGGCGGTGGCAATGGTGGTGAGCCCCACCGGCCCGCCGCCGAACTTGTGAATGATAGTAGAAAGTATTTTGTTGTCCATTTGGTCGAGCCCGTGCTTGTCGATATTCAGGGCTTCCAGCGCATAGCGCGTAATGTCGAGGTCAATCACGCCCGATCCCTTCACCTGTGCAAAGTCGCGCACCCGCCGGAGCAGGGCATTTGCAATGCGCGGCGTACCGCGGCTACGCAAGGCTATTTCGCGCGCGGCACTTTCTTCTATATCGACTTCCAAAATCGTGGCGCTGCGCTTTAGAATATGGAAAAGCACGCTGGCATCGTAGTATTCAAGGTGGCACTGGATGCCGAAGCGTGCGCGGAGCGGCGAAGTGAGCAGTCCGCTGCGCGTGGTAGCACCCACCAGCGTAAAGGGATTCAACGTTATTTGTACGGAGCGGGCACTCGGCCCCTTGTCGAGCAGGATGTCGATGTTGTAGTCTTCCATGGCCGAATAGAGATATTCCTCTACGATGGGCGACAGGCGGTGAATTTCGTCGATAAACAGCACGTCTCCCTTTTCGAGATTGGTCAGCAGGCCTGCTAAGTCACCGGGCTTGTCGAGCACCGGGCCTGAAGTAATTTTCATACCCACGCCCAGTTCATTGGCGATAATGTGCGCCAGCGTGGTTTTCCCCAGTCCGGGAGGGCCGTGCAGCAGTACGTGGTCGAGCGACTCGCCGCGCAGCAGCGCCGCTTTTACAAACACCTTCAGGTTATCAATGATTTTTTCCTGTCCCGAAAAGGCCGAAAATTCACGGGGCCTGATTTGCTGTTCGAAATCGCCGTCGCTCTGCTCGCGTTCAATATGTGGGTCAAATTCCGGCAAACGTATAATTTTTTACAAGTGCAACATATTTAAAATAGCTCTTTCCGCCTTCTTCCTCACCTCTTCCGGAAGGGTTATTTCATACTGTTCGTGCAACAAAGATAGGTATATCTTTTCTAAATTGATAACTTTCATATATTCGCAATCGTTGCAAGCGCCGCAACTGTCGTCTGCATCACCGTCGAGCGCATTGCTTGAGGGCACCGGAATAAATTCCTTGCCCGGACTCCTTTTCTGCATCTGGTGAATTATTCCGGATTCGGTGGCCACAATATACCTTTTACTCCCGTCCTGCGCCGAAAAAGCCAGCAAGGCGGCTGTAGAACCTATATAATCGGCAAGCAGCAGCACCTGTTCCTTACATTCGGGATGCGCCAACACTTTTGCATCGGGATGTTTTTTCTTCAAAGCTACTACCTTTTCCACCGAAAAAGCTTCGTGCACGTGACAAACGCCGTTCCACACCAGCATATTTTCACGTCCTGTTACGCTTTTGATGTAATTACCAAGATTTTTATCAGGACCGAAGATAATCTTTTCACTTTTCGGCAAGCTCTGCACTATTTTCAACGCATTACTCGATGTACAGCAAATATCGGTTAATGCCTTTACCTCAGCTGTTGTATTTACGTAGGAAATCACCGTATGTCCCGGATGTTCGTCGATGAATTTCTTAAAATCGGAGGCTTTGCATGATTCAGCCAACGAGCAGCCCGCATCAGGGTCGGGTATCAACACCTTTTTTTCCGGCGAAAGTATTTTTGCCGTTTCCGCCATAAAATGAACCCCTGCAAACACAATAATATCCGCATTGGTCTGTGCTGCCACCTGCGACAATTGCAGACTGTCGCCCAGAAAATCGGCTATGTCCTGCACTTCGGGACGCTGGTAGTAATGCGCAAGCAAAACAGCGTTTTTTTCCTGTTTCAGCTTTTTTATTTTTTCAGTCCATTCGGTTTTCAACATGTGGAGCTATCTTTAATAATTATAAAAAGTAAAAATTTTAAAAAGATGGTGATTATTATAGCAGGTTAACATGGTTTATATTTTTTTTTATAAGCAATAAACATGTAGTGTTTACTGGGCTTTAACTAAACTTTTGTTGATAAAAAAACAGGTTATGAACATTTGTTTATTGTGAATATTTAGGGTATAAATTTTCTAAAAATTCCTGCTTATTTTTTTTGATTTTTGAAAATAATTTTTAGAGAATGTTGTTTTAAAATAGTCAAAAATATTTTTTAAAAATTATGAACATTTGTACACGGTGATATAAACAAATTATCACATGTTATAAAAAAAGCGCAATAGAAGCTGATACGTGCGCGCCGGAATAAATTTCTTGGCTCTTGCGAAGTTTGTTTGTATGAAATTGCCTGTTTTGTAACGGAACTTGGGATGCTTTGAACGAATGATGCGGTACATCAGTTTTGCAATTTGTACGGGATTTCCGCCACCTGTTTCTTCCTTTTCTATCACCGCCATGGTTTTGGAAAATTGTGTGCCGTATATCTCGCTTTGCTTCGTTTTTTCGGAGATAACGCGGCTTGAAGTGAAACCGGTGTTGAAGTCTCCCGGTTCTACCAGCACCACCTTGATGCGGAAAGGATGTACTTCAAGGCTGAGTGTTTCGCTGTAACCCTCGATGGCGAACTTGGACGCGGAGTAAAATCCCTGAAACGGAATGCCCATCACGCCGCCCAGCGAGCTGAGGTTGATTATTTTTCCGCCGCCGGCTTGCCGTAAGTGCGGAAGCGCCGCGTGGCAAACGTTTACCATGCCCATGAAGTTGGTGTCCATTTGCAGCTTTATTTCTTCCGGGGTGGCTAATTCCAGCGCGCCGCCTATGCCCATGCCGGCATTGTTAATCACTACATCGAGACGTCCCTGTTCGGCAATAATGGTGTCGATGGCTTTTTTCACTGAGGCGGCGTCGGTGACGTCCATGGGGAGCATGCGGACACCACCCGGCGCTTGCGAAGGGTTTTCCTTACGCGAAGTGCCGTAAACCGAAAAGCCCTTTGCGGACAGGTATCCGGCACAGGCTTTCCCAATGCCCGACGAAGCGCCGGTAATGAGGACTACTGTATTCATAACGGTTAATGATTAATCTTGTAATTTCGCGCACAGAAATTCGCGGTTCAGGCGGGCGATGTGCGTAATGGAGATGTTTTTCGGACATTCCATTTCGCAGGCTTGTGTGTTGGTGCAGGAGCCAAAGCCCAGTTCGTCCATTTTCGCTACCATGGATTTTGCGCGACGTGCGGCTTCTATCCGTCCCTGCGGAAGCAGCGCCAGCGAACTTACGCGCGCTGCCACAAACAGCATGGCCGACCCGTTCTTGCAGGTTGCCACACACGCTCCGCAGCCCACGCAGGCGGCGGCGTCCATGCTTTCGTCGGCTTTGGGTTTCGGGATGGGGATGGCGTTGCCGTCGGGCACGCCGCCGGTGTTTACCGAAATAAAGCCGCCGGCTTGCAGTATTTTGTCGAATGCGCTGCGGTCGACTACCAGGTCTTTCACTACAGGGAAGCCCCTGCTGCGCCAGGGTTCTATGGTAATGGTGTCGCCATCTTTGAACTTCCGCATGTGGAGCTGGCAGGTGGTTACGTCGTCGTCGGGGCCGTGCGCGCGGCCGTTGATATAGAGCGAACACATCCCGCAAATCCCTTCGCGGCAGTCGTGGTCGAACGCCACCGGGTTGCCGCCTTTGCAGCCCTTTTCTACGGCCACCGGCTCGCGTCCTTCGCGAATCAGGGTATCGTTGAGGATATCCATCATTTCGAGGAAGGAGGTGTCGGCCGAAATATTGTCAACCTTATATGTTTCAAATTTTCCTTTTGCCTTGGCGTGGGCTTGTCGCCATATTTTTAGTGTGAAATTCATGAGATATTAGATAATAGATATTAGACATGAGACATTAGATAATAGACATTTATTATAATTGTTGTTTGAAGGCTATAATCATTTTATCAAGGTTATTGATGTTTGTTGTATTTGTTATGGTTTCTTCTTCGGAAACAAAACCAAGATTACCGGCTAAGATAATCAATGTTTCCAATTCGAACGCAGACCCGATGGCAATATCCAAAAAACGCTTAAAATCTAAATTTGTGGTTCGTCCAGCACCTTCTGCGATATTTGCAGGAATGGAAACTGCGGCTCTTTGTATTTGAGATATTAGTCCGTAACGTTCATTTATCGGTATTTTTTCGGTTAATTTGTAAATGTGTGTTACGGTACTACACGCTTCTTGCCATATTTTCATTTTTTTAAAGTTATGCATAGTCACTATGTCTAAAATCTATGTTCTGATAGTCTATGTTCTAATCCTTGTAATTTCTCGTGGCCGGTTTCACAAATTCGTAATCGAGGTGCTCCTTGTGCAGTTCGGGCGCGGCGTCGGGGCCTTTGTGCTCCCAGGCCGACACGTACGTGAAGTTCTGGTCGTCGCGCTTGGTTTCGCCGTCTTCGGTCTGCATCTCTTCGCGGAAGTGCCCGCCGCACGACTCCTTCCGGTTCAGCGCGTCGATGGCCATCAGCTCGCCTAACTCGAGAAAGTCGGCTACGCGCAGGGCTTTTTCCAGTTCCTGATTAAACTCCTCCGAGTCGCCCGGCACATACACGTCGTCCCAGAACTTTTTGCGCAGCAC
>JAITQN010000028.1 GCA_031288865.1 Prevotellaceae bacterium | reverse complement strand
TTGTGCGTACTATATAACTTGCTGCTTTTTGCTACGATTAGTATCGTGTACAGCCCATATAACGGTTGCAATGAGTACTACCACTCCTGCCATTGCGAATACGAAAAATGCATTTGTCCACATAATATTATTTTTTAACGGATTTATAAAGTATAATATAACCTGCTGCAATGAAAACGCATGTAGCTATTGCTCCCCACAAAAACGCTGCATCTTTCGACATGTCATCGTCAAATATTGAAGAAAGCACAACGCCTGCCACAAGCAGTTTAGCAATATCAAGCAAAAAATCTCCGGTTTTTATATTCAATTCGTTTGTTGTCATGATTGTTTGTTGTTTACTTAACGTTGCAAAGGTAATTATTATTACGATAAAAACAAACCGTCCGGCTGGCGCCGGGCGGCATTGTTTATTGTTTCACATTCCTCCGGAATGTGAAACAATGAGCTTCGCATTAGCGCTAATGCTTGCTCAGCTGCTTAAGCAGGCGGCGGACATATTGATTTACGAACAGCAGAAAGAGCAGTATGGCCAGAAGCAGCGCCCACTCGGGCAGCCAATTCATCCAGCTCACAAACATGATAACGGCGGCCGACAGGAAATAAACGCCGGCAATCCACCGGGTAGCCCTGGCATGCAGCCCGACTTTGCGCACTATCGCATGGTGCAGGTGCTGCTTGTCGGGCAAAAACGGCGACCGCCCCTCGAGTATCCGGAGCAGAAACACGCGCGTAGTGTCGAACACCGGCAACAGCACAACGGCCAGGCCGGCGCTCAGCACCGCATGAAATTTATAGCTGCTGCTCGCATGCAATGCGCCGTTAAACAAAATGAATTTCAAGGTAAACACCGCGATGACAAACCCCAGCACCAGCGACCCCGTATCGCCCATAAACAGGGAGGCGGGCTGCCAATTGTAATATAAGAATCCCAGGATGGCGCCCGCAAAACAAATCAGGAACACCGCACTTCCGGTATCTCCTATGCTGTAAAACCAGATGCTAAGGAATGCGAGCCCGATAAGCGCTACCGTGCCTGCCAGTCCGTCGATGCCGTCGATCAGATTAAAGGCGTTAGTCACAAACAGGATAAACGCGATACTTATAATATAGCTCAGCCACGGCGCCAATTCGTAAACGCCGAATAGTCCGTAGAACGAGATGAGCCTGACGTCGGTCAACACAACCACCGCGATGAGCGCCGTCACCACTTGAACCAGCAATTTCAAAAAGGGAGGCAGCGGCGCGATGTCGTCACGGATGCCGGTGACGGCCATTAAAATCATAGCGGCCAGCAGAAACCTGTTGTTGTCAAACAGCACCGACGGCTGCCACAGCAGGATGGCGAACAGGAAACTCAGGAAAACAATCAGCCCTCCCATCGATGGGATTCTTCCCTTATGGATCTTACGGCGGCCGCCCTTATCCAGTATCTGAATACGTATAAGAAATTTCACAAACAGGGGTGTCAACAGAAATGTGAGCACAAGCGCGGTAACGGCACTATAAAATAATAAACTCATAGGGTTTGCATAAAAATGTTTCAAAAATACAAACTTTCTGCCATATATCAAAATAAACAGGGTTTCAACAGTTCTTCAACATGTTTTCAACAATTCAAGAAATCCCAACAGGCTGCTTTCTAATGGCATTTTATGGTTTATCGACAATATCAAACTTGTTAATAATTCCGAGGATTTAATTCGTACCTTTGGTTCCCAAAAAATTCATTATGGCAAAAACGAACACTCCTACACGTAAAAAAGATATGGCAAGCGTACACTTTGCAGGATTGGAACTGGGGAAAAAACCGCCACAGGCCATTGACCTTGAGGAGGCGGTGCTCGGGGCGGCCATGCTGGAGAAAGACGCCATCATCGACATTCAGGATCTTTTAAAACCCGAAAGTTTTTATAAAGAAACGCACCGGAAGATTTACCAAGCCATCCTGAACCTGTCGTCGAGCCATAATCCCATCGATATTTACACCGTATCGGAAGAACTGAAGAAGACCGGCGAACTGGAGGAAATCGGCGGATACTATTATCTAACGCAACTCACGCTTAAAGTGGGCTCGGCGGCGCACATAGAGTATCATGCCAAAATAGTTGCCCAGAAATATATCCAGCGCGATCTCATCCGCATAGCTTCCGAAACGCAACAGGAGGCCTTTGACGACGCCATCATCGTAGACGAGTTGCTCGACAGTGCACAGCAAAAGATATTCGACCTTGTGGAGGGCAATATCCATTCCGAGACGCGTCATATCAGCGGCATCATCAACGAAGCCATCAAGGAAATCGAAGCCGTTCATGAAACCGCAGACGGGCTGAGCGGCCTTCCTTCCGGTTTTTCTTCGCTCGACCGCATCACGCTCGGGTGGCAGCCTTCCGACCTCGTTATTGTGGCCGCACGTCCTTCGATGGGTAAGACCGCCTTCGTGCTCACCATGGCGCGGAATATGGCGGTAGACCACAAAATTCCCGTGGCCTTCTTCTCCTTAGAAATGGCATCCATGCAGCTTGTAAAGCGGCTGCTCACCAGCGAAACCGGCATCTCGTCCGACAAGATACGCGGCGGCAAGCGAATCAGTCCGGAGGAGTGGCGAACCCTCGAACAGGAAATAAGCAAACTCATCGAAGCGCCGCTATATATCGACGAAACGGCAGCGCTTTCCATCTTTGAATTTCGCGCGAAGGCGCGGCGGCTGGTGTTGATGCATCAAATCAAAGCCATCTTTATCGACTATCTGCAATTGATGACGGGGCCGCCCAACACACAGGGCTTCCGCGAGCAGGAAGTGTCGGCTATTTCGCGGTCGCTAAAAGCCATCGCCAAGGAACTGAAGATACCCATCATTGCGTTGTCGCAGCTCAACCGGATGGTGGAGACACACGGGTCGAACAAGCGCCCGCAACTAAGCCACCTGCGCGAATCGGGCGCTATCGAGCAGGACGCCGATCTGGTGCTGTTTATCCACCGTCCTGAATATTTCGGCATCACCGAAGATGAAAACGGAAACTCCACCGCAGGCCTTGCCGAAATCATTATTGCCAAACACCGCAACGGCGCTACAGCCGACATCAAGCTGCGCTTCCTCAGAGATCAGGCGAAGTTTGCAGACGGAGACCCCACCTTCGGACAGGAAGAAGATCCGTTGCCGTCACGCCCGCAACCGACATTTCCGTCGAAAATGAATAAGGAGTACAAAAGTAAAATAGAAATAAGTAAAGATTTCGAAGTACAAAAAGAAGACCCGGGAGACGCGCCATTTTAAGCGGCATACATAAAAAACACCGCCAATAAAAGTTGTATTATGTTGAAATAATTTGGTGGTATAGATCCGGCAGCGAGGACCATCCTGCCGGATCTTTTTTTCTTCATCTATCTCCGCTAAGTCAGGAACGGATACCGGTAATCGTCGGCGGGCACAAACGTTTCCTTAATGGTTTGCGGCGACACCCAACGGGTCAAATTGAGCAACGACCCCGCCTTGTCGTTCGTTCCCGAAGCCCTCGAGCCGCCGAAGGGTTGTTGTCCCACCACAGCGCCCGTAGGCTTGTCGTTAATGTAGAAATTCCCTGCCGCGTGCATCAGCTTTGCGCTCGCTTCGGCAATGGCCGCGCGGCTTTGGGCAAACACGCAACCCGTTAATGCATACGCCGAGGTGGTGTTCACCAAGTCGAGCGTTGCGTTCCAGTCTGCGTCTTTGTAGACGTAAATCGTAATCACCGGGCCGAAAATTTCCTCTTCCATCGTTTTGAAATGCGGATTGGTCGTAACAACTACCGTGGGGGTTATAAAATAGCCTTGGCGGTCGTCATACTGGCCGCCGGTGATAATTTCGGCGTCCTTCGCCTGCTTGCAGTAGTCGATGTAAGTGGCGATATTTTGGAAGGCCGCCCGGTCGATTACCGCATTCACGAAGTTCGACGGGTCGTCGGGAGCGCCCACTTTGATGGTTTTCATCTCGTCGAGCAACAGCTGCTTCACGGCAGGCCACAACGACTCCGGAACATACGCCCGCGAGGCCGCCGAGCATTTCTGCCCCTGGTATTCGAACGACCCCCTGATGAGGTTCGCCACCACCGGCTTCACCGCCGCCGACGGATGCACCACAAAGAAGTCCTTGCCGCCCGTTTCGCCCACAATCCGCGGATAAGAACGGTAGCGGTGAATATTGTTCCCTATCGTTTTCCAGATTTCCTGAAACACGGCGGTGGAGCCCGTGAAATGAATGCCCGCAAAGCCGGGATGTGCGAAAATCACTTCCCCGGCGTCCTTCCCGCTCACGAATACAAGGTTGATGACGCCATCGGGCAAGCCCGCTTCCTGCAACAGTTTCATCAGGAAATGCGCCGAATACACCTGCGTGTTCGACACCTTCCACACCACCGTATTGCCCATCATGGCGGGCGCCGTGGGCAGGTTGCCGGCAATGGCGGTGAAGTTAAACGGCGTAAGCGCAAACACAAAGCCTTCGAGCGGACGGTAATTCGTGCGGTTCCACACCGTAGCCGACGACGCGGGCTGGTCTTTGTATAGCTGCGACATGTAGTAGGTGTTGAAACGGAAAAAGTCGGTGAGTTCGCATGCCGAATCGATCTCGGCCTGAAACACGTTTTTCGACTGCGCCAGCATGGTGGCGGCGTTCAGCACGTAGCGGTACTTGTAGGCCAGCAGGTCGGCGGCTTTCATAAACACAGCCGCCCGGTCGTGCCACGCCATGGCTTCCCACGCGGGTTTGGCCGCCAGCGCCGCTTCGATGGCTGCCGTCACTTCGGCCTTGCCGCCGAGGTGGTAACGCCCGATGACATGCTTATGGTCGTGCGGCGGCGCGATGTCTTTGAGTTGTCCGGTACGCACTTCCTGTCCGCCGATGGTCATCGGTATTTCGATTTGTTCGCTATACATTTTTTTGTAAGTATCCAGCAAGGCCTCGCGCTCGGCGCTGCCCGGCGCATACGATTTCACCGGCTCATTGGCCGGCATCGCAAGTTGAAAAAATCCGTTCGGTGTCATAATTTTATTTATTTTAATTTAGCTATTTTCCACAGCAATGTTTGAATTTCTTGCCACTACCACAGGGACAGGGGTCGTTGCGAGATGTTTTTTTAGCAACGGTGACCGGGGTATGAACCTCAAGACGGTGTTCTTTATCAAAGTCAAAATCGTGAGTGGACGGCATCTGGAAGGTGAATTTTGTATTCCCTTCGGATTGAGAAATAGCGAAATCGCCTTGTGTTATTATATCCATTCCTATCAGCACATCGAAGTCCGATAAAACGCCTTCTGTAACACGCAGGGCTGCGAAGCCAATACT
>JAITQN010000129.1 GCA_031288865.1 Prevotellaceae bacterium | reverse complement strand
ATTGATTTTAACATGGCAACTTCCGGCAAAAAACTCGATGCCTCGTTTTATACGCGTACAGACGTGGTGCGGCTCAGTCGCGCACTGCTGGGGAAGGTGCTGTGCACGCACCTCGACGGTGCACGAATGGAAGCGGTGATTGTGGAAACCGAGGCTTACGCCGGCGTGAACGACAAGGCCTCGCACGCCTACGGCGGACGGCGCACGCCGCGTACCGAAATTATGTACAGGGAGGGCGGCACGGCCTATATTTACCTGTGCTACGGCATGTATTCCTTATTTAATGTGGTGACCAACGTGAAAGACGTGCCGCATGCCGTACTTATCCGCGGGGCGGTACCGCTCACAGGCCTGGACATGATGTTGCGACGGACAAAGAAAAGCAAAGCCACGCCTGACCTTTTAACGGGGCCGGGAAAGTTATCGAAAGCGCTGGGGTTGCATTATTCACTCACCGGCACGTCCTTGCTGGGCGACCGGATATGGATTGAAGACCGGGGCATCCGCATACCGTCCGGAGCCATCGCCGTGACGCCCCGCATAGGAATAGACTACGCCGGCGACGACGCTGCATTGCCCTACCGCTTCGTTGTTAAAGATTATATTCTTGCCGCAAAAATCATGTGATTTGTAGCCCGGCGGGAGAGTCTCCCTACGGCATGAAAGATTTCATAAAGGCGGTGGGGCTCATCACGAGCGGCTTGTTAAGTGAAATGTCTGTAAAATCCTTGTCACCTGTCAGCAAAATGTCAGCGTTCGCAACGATGGCAGCAAGCAGTATGGGGAGGTCTGTTTTATCCCTTATCAGCGGAGTTTCAATATCCGGATGCCCTGCATCTACTATCTCGCAAGCAAGACGCGCAAGAAAACAGTGCAGCGCATCAATATCATCAGGAAATTTACGCTGGAACACTGCGTTCAACTCGCCAATAGAATACTCGGATATTATTACATGGTGATATTCGATAATGTAACTCCACACACGGGCAACCACAGAATTTGGAAATAATATGGCCGAAACGATAATATTGGTATCCGTTAAAATACGCATTCGCTCACGGTTGGGCTTGTTTCCTCATATTTCTGATGTATGCAGTCACGTCGTCCGGCGCATGGAAGCCTGCACTTTCGCCTTTTCCTTTCATCTTTTGCTGGATTGCCCGCAAGGCAGGAAGTGCGGTATTAAGGACATATACCTTCCCTTCATCCTCTACGAAAGCGACCGTATCGCCGCCTTTAAGGTTCATTCTTGCCCGGATGGTATAAGGTATGGTAATTTGGCCCCGTGCGGATATTTTTACTGTTTCCATCGTTCTATGTATGAAAGTTTTTAATGATACATGCAAAGGTATGCATTATTTTAATAATGCAAAAATAATTTTGCTGCAAAAATCACGTGATTTGTAGCCCGGCGGGCTTGCTGTGCGGTGTTTTCGTCGGAAAATAATCCGAACACCGTGGCGCCGCTGCCGCTCATGGCGGCATATATAGCGCCTTTGTCGTATAAGGCAGCTTTGATGGCGGCCAACTCGGGGTGCTGTGCGAAAACGCCTGTCTCAAAATCATTGCATACTTTCCCGCGCCATTCCGCTACCGGCAAGTTTACCAATGTTTGCAAGGGCTGTGCGGGTTGTTGCGGGATAATGTTTGCGTAGGCTTCGGCGGTGCACACCTGTGCCGGCGGCTTCACCAGCAGGATGCAGTATCCCTGTAGAGAAACTTCCGTGGGATGTAATATTTCACCGCGTCCCTCTGCCAGTGCGGGTTTCGACCGGATGAAGAAAGCGCAATCACTTCCCAGCCGGGCGGCGTAATCCATCAGTTGCTGCTCCGAACATTGCAGCGCGAACAGTTTATTCAACGCCAACAACGTGTGCGACGCATCGGACGAGCCGCCGCCCAGCCCGCCGCCCGTGGGAATGACTTTGTGCAAATGAATGGCTACCGGTGGCAGTTTATAGTCGTGTTGCAATATCCGGTAGGCCTTCATGCAGAGATTGTCGCCGGCTGTTCCGTCAACCGGAAGCCCGGTAAGGTGCAATGCGGTTTTTTCCGCAGGGATTAGCTCCAGCACATCGCACAAGGGAAGCGGATAAAACAGGGTGTTGATGTCATGAAACCCGTCAGGACGCCGGGCAACGACCTGCAACCCGATATTAATTTTGGCGTGTGGAAAAAGAACCACGGGCGATTATCCTCCGCACTTTGAGTATCCGCAGTTTTTACATATAGGACAACCCTCCGTATAAATCAGCTCTTCCGAGCCGCAATTGCTGCATGCTTCCCCCTTCGGCACTTTCGTGCCATCGGGGATATAGCGCTTCAGCGCGCGCTCCACGCCGTTTTTCCATGAGTTGATGGCTTCGCTGTCGAGTTCCAGCCCGTGCACTAAGTTTACCACGTCGACAATGGGCATTCCGTTGCGCAGCACGCCGGAAATCAGTTTCGCATAGTTCCAGTATTCTTTGTTGAACATGTGCGAAATGCCGCCCAGCGTATTGGTGTAGCCGTATTTATCGGTATACTGGAAATCGTAGCGCGACGACTTGTCTTTGTTCTTCACCTTGATGATAGCGCCCATCGTCACGGCTTTCGGTATGGGGCGCACGTCTTCGTCCACAATACCAGTGAAGATTTCGTAGGGGCGTCCCTTGTACAGGCCGACCAGCGCAATCCATTGCTCGTTGCCGTTTTTAAACCGGATGACTTCGCTGTCGAGGATTTCAGGCCGTTTTTTCGGCATGGCCGCCTCGTCTTCCTTTTTGTTGTCTTTGTTCGACACCAGCACCCCCGAGCGCGAGCCTTCGCGGTACACCGTGATTCCCTTGCAGCCGCTTTCCCATGCGGTTTTGTACACCACAGCCACCATCTCTTCGCTAATCTCGTTCGGCAGGTTCACGGTGACGCTGATGGAGTGATCCACCCACTTCTGCATCTTGCCCTGCATTTTCACTTTGGCCACCCAGTCTACATCGGCCGAAGTGGCTTTGTAGTAGGGTGACTTTTCGATTAACTTGTCGATTTGCTCGTCGCTGTAACGATATACATCACCGGCCTTGTGCCCGTTCGCTTCGCACCACGTAATAAATTTATGATGGAACACGTTGTATTCTTCCCAGGTGTCGCCCACTTCGTCAACGAACGATATTTTTACATTTTTGTCGCCCGGATTCACCTTGCGGCGACGCTTGTACACCGGCAGGAACACCGGCTCGATGCCCGACGTGGTTTGCGTCATCATGCTGGTAGTGCCGGTGGGGGCGATAGTCAGCATGGAGATGTTGCGGCGGCCGTGCTGCATCATCTCTTCATACAGTTCTCTGTCGGTTTTGCAGATGCGGTCGATCATCGGGTTTTCCTCTTCCCGTTTTGCGTCGAAAATCGGGAAAGCGCCGCGTTCTTTGGCCAGCGTCACGGAAGCGCGGTAGGCTTCCACGGCCAATGTTTTTTGTATTTCCACCGAAAAGTCGATGGCCTCGTCGGTGCCGTAGCGCAAGCCGAGGGCGGCCAGCATGTCGCCTTCGGCAGTAATGCCGAGGCCTGTGCGGCGTCCGTTGATGGCTTTTTCGCGGATTTTCTCCCAGAGTTCCCGCTCTACCCGTTTGATGTCGGCGCTTTCAGGGTCGGAGTTGATTTTCGCCATGATGGCGTCGATTTTTTCCAATTCAAGGTCGATCAGGTCGTCCATCAGACGCATGGCCTGGTGCACGTGTTTTTTGAACAGCGCCTTGTTGAACGACGCCTTTGACGAAAACGGATTGTCCACATAGCTGTAAAGATTGATGGCAATGAGGCGGCAACTGTCGTAAGGACACAGGGGGATTTCCCCGCAAGGGTTTGTGCTCACCGTACGGTATCCCTTGTCGGCATAGCAGTCGGGGATAGATTCGCGGATAATCGTGTCCCAGAACAACACGCCGGGCTCGGCCGAGCGCCACGCGTTATGGATGATTTTTTGCCATAACTTTTTAGCGTCGATTTCCTTCTTATATTTAGGCGTGTCCGAATCGATGGGGTATTGCTGGATGTAGGGCTTTTCGTTCAATGCGCAGCGCATGAACTCGTCGTCGATTTTCACCGACACGTTAGCGCCCGTTACTTTGCCCTGCAACATTTTCGCATCGATAAAATGTTCGGCGTCGGGATGTTTGATGGAAATGCTGAGCATGAGCGCGCCGCGCCGCCCGTCCTGCGCCACCTCGCGAGTGGAATTGGAGTAGCGCTCCATGAACGGCACTACGCCGGTAGACGTCAGGGCGCTATTCAGCACCGGACTTCCACCCGGGCGGATATGCGACAGGTCGTGCCCCACGCCGCCGCGACGCTTCATCAGCTGAACCTGTTCCTCGTCGATGCGCATGATGCCGCCGTAGGAGTCGGCCGACTGTTGGTAGCCGATCACGAAGCAGTTCGACAGCGACGCGATTTGCTGCGAATTGCCGATACCCGTCATCGGGCCGCCTTGCGGCACAATATATTTAAAGTCTTTGAACAGCTCCATGATTTCACCGGCGCTCATCGGGTTCTCGTAGTGCTTTTCGATACGTTCGAACTCGTTCGCCAGCCGCCGGTGCATGTCGTCGGGCGTTTTTTCATAGATATTGCCGAACGAGTCTTTCATGGCATATTTGTTCACCCACACGGCGGCGGCCAACTCGTCACCTTTAAAATAGTCCACACTTGCAGCGACAGCTTCGTCGTACTCGTAAATTTTCATTTTAACTTCTTTCGAATTCATCAGGTTTCTGTTTATTATACATTAATTTATATACAAAAGATTGCTCAAAAAAGGACGGGAAAGGGTTTGCAAGTTACATCAAGTTATCCGTCTTTTTTCAGGAAAATGGATTGTTTTATTAACCGAATAATTAACAACAGGAGATAATCGAATGGTGGTAAACAAAAAATGACTTATCAACACAATGTTGATAAGTCATTTTTTCAAGCAGGGAATAAAAAGCTAATTACTAACGATGTAATCCGAAATTAGCGTCATAAACCCACACATCTTCCGGGCAATAATTGGTAGTGCGCATAAACCCGTTCATGGCGTTAAACGCGGCGTGTATGTCGGAAAACGACTGGGCGGATACGCATGAGAACCCATTCGTGAAATGTAAGATAATCGGAGAATGCCCGTTGCTTTCCAGACGGGATACCATTCGATCGGCGTTTGAGGGCACTTTAAAACATCCGAAGATGACGTGGTAGCGCTGATTACGAAGCGCCTCCTCCCGTTCGAGTTCTTCCTGTTTCTGACGCTCTATTTCAGCCAATCGTTCTTGTTCTACTCTGGCGATACTGTCTTTCCGCGCATTTTCCACCTTGATGCGGCGCGCTATTTCCGCTTTTGACGGTTTCCCCAAAATAGCAGTGTTAAACCACTCGCAACTGTTCAATGACAGCAACATAGTAAGTGATAAAGCGATGTAAATTAATTTCTTCATATCGAAGGTTGTTTGTTTTAATAAATTAAATACAAGGGTCAAAAGTAGATATTTATTTTAAATATACAAAAAAAAAGTCGAAAAAAATAAAAAAATATGTACCTTAGCGCCAAAATGAGAGTATATACAACTATTTTAGTGTGTTTGCTCTGCCTGCCTGAATTAAAATCGCAAGACACTGTAAATTTAACGTTTATAGGCGATATAATGGCGCATCAGCGGCAAATCGACGCGGCAAAAACCGGGCGGGGTTATTCTTTTGACTCCTGTTTCACTTTTGTGAAATCTTACCTTTCGGCGGCGGACGTAGCCATTGCCAATTTGGAAGTAACCCTCGCCGGCGAACCGCACAGCGGTTACCCCACTTTTAGCGCCCCCGACGAGCTGGCCACGGCGCTCCGGGACGCGGGCGTGGATGTGCTGCTCACCGCCAACAACCATTCGTGCGACAAGGGGCGGAAAGGTGTGGAGCGGACAATCAAAGTGCTTGATTCGTTGCGCATCACGCACACCGGCACTTTTTACGACAGCGCTCACCGCAGCCAAACCTATCCGTTGCTGCTGAAAAAAAACAACATCACCATAGGGTTGCTCAATTATACCTACGGCACCAACAACCTTCCTACCCCAGTGCCCACGGTGGTGAACCGCATAGACACCCTGAAAATGGCCGCCGATATTGCCTTGACGAAAAGCCTGTCGCCCGATATTATCATAGCGGCTATACACTGGGGCGAAGAATATAAATTATATGCCAACCTCGAGCAGCGCGCTATTGCGGATTTCTTGCTGCGCCAGGGCGTGCGCCTTGTGATCGGCAGTCATCCCCACGTGCTGCAAGGCATGGAGATGAACATGACCAACGACACCACGATGCAAAGTGCGGTGGTGTATTCGCTGGGAAATTTTATTTCAAACATGACGGCCGTGAATACCGACATCGGCGCCATGGTGCGCATCCGCCTGGTGAAAAACCACGATGTTGTTCGTATAGATAAAGGCGACTACATTTTTACGTGGGTTTACAAGCCCCAACAGGAAGGCCTTCGCCGGTTCTATGTGTTGCCCGCCGCGGTGTATGCCGGAAAGCCGGCGTTTTTCACCCATAACGACGACTACCGGCGCATGAACACAGCGCTTGCCGCCATGCGGAAATTGTACCGGGAAACCACTACGGGGTTTATAGAATATACTGAATAAATACACTTATAAATAATGAATGCAATAACCGAAACGAATTTTCACTTTGCAAGACAAACGGGTAAATATGTGGGGAAAGTCCGCGATGTGTACACCATTGACGAGAAGTATCTGGTGATGATCGCCACCGACCGCATCTCGGCTTTTGACGTGGTGTTGCCGCGCGGCATTCCCCACAAAGGGCAGGTGTTGAATCAAATTGCCGCTCACTTTTTGGCGGCTACCGCCGACATCGTGCCAAACTGGCGCATTGCCTCGCCCGACCCGGTGGTTACGGTAGGTTACCGGTGCACGCCTTTCCCGATAGAAATGATTGTACGGGGATACCTCACAGGCAGCTCGTGGCGCGCCTACAAAGCCGGTGCACGCGAAATTTGCGGCCTGAAAATTCCCGACGGGATGCGCGAACATCAGACTTTCGGGCAACCGGTTATTACGCCTACCACAAAGGCCGAACAGGGGCTGCACGATGAAGACATTTCACGCGATGAGATATTACAGCGCGGCCTGGTGAGTGAAGCGGATTATGTGCAACTTGAAAAAGCCGCCCTGGCGCTGTTTGCACGCGGTACGCAAATGGCGGCCGAGCGCGGGCTGATACTGGTAGACACGAAATATGAATTTGGGAAGAAAGACGGAAAAGTATATTTGATTGACGAAATACATACGCCCGACTCGTCGCGCTATTTTTATGCCGACGGCTATGCCGAACGCTTTGCAAAAGGCGAGCCGCAACGCCAGCTCTCGAAAGAATTTGTGCGCGAATGGTTAATGGATAACGGGTTCAGCGGGCAAAAAGGACAGCAAGCGCCGCCCATGACTGACGAGGTAGTGGAGGGCATCACCGCGCGCTACGTAGAGCTGTATGAACACATCACAGGTACGACATTCGACCCTGCTCCGTATGCCGAAGACACCTGCGAACGCATAGAAACTAATGTACAAAACATGTTGGCACGATTATGAAACCTGCAATTTTCATTCTGCTTTTCCTTTGTTTATGGCGTCCTTCATGGGGGCAACAACCGCCCGTGCAGCCTGTACCGGTGGAAACGTCCTCTGAACAGGTACGCATAAGCGGGCAACTGTATTACATTCATCTTGTCCTGAAAAAGCAAACGCTTTACTCCATCTCGCGGCATTATGGCGTGAGCATAGAGGAATTGAAGAAATACAATCCGCAATTGGCGGAAGGGCTGAAGGAAGGCGACCGCTTAGCCATACCGGTGGTGAAGAAAGAGCAAACACCGCCTGTCCATACGCCGCCGCCCGCGCCGCCTGCCGAAACGAAAAAGCCGGATCCTGTTGCACCGCCTGCAACATGGACGCCTCCACCCGTTGTTGACAAGCCGCAACCTCAACCACAACTGCAACCACAGCCGGATGTGACGGCTGTGCAAACGCCGGATGTGCCGGGCCCGACAAGATGCACCTACCTCGAAGAGGAATATCGTGAGTGCACCGCGCAGGCATACGACCCCGAAAAGATGACTTACCGGGTGGCGTTGCTGTTGCCGTTCGACGTCATTCCGTCGCTTAACACAATTGCCGACACGCTCAAGGAGCTGACGGCCGAACGTCTTCGCGCTTCCGATAATTTCATCGAATTTTATGCGGGCGCACTGTTGGCCATGGAGGATATGCGGCAAAAAGGATTTTCGTTATTCCTTTCGGTATATGACGTAAAAAACCTCGACAATATATTGCAGCAAGACTTGCTGCGTCATACCGACCTGGTGATCGGGCCGGTGTATACCACCCTGCAAAATGATACCACTTCTTTAGAAAAATTCCTGGGGTATGCCCGCGAGCGGCAACTTCCTGTGGTGTCGCCGCTCGACCCGAAAGTAGAAAACTTGCTGCCGGGCAATCCCACGCTCTTCCAAGTGCCGCCGCCGATGTGTACGCAGCAGGAAAGGCTGCTGAGAAACATATCGAAGCGAACCGACCGCGTGCTGTTGATTTACGAAGACGACGGCAATGAAACAGCGCTCGTAAATGACTACAAAGCCCTGCTGGAGGCGCGAACCGATTCGCTGACTGTTTTCCACTACAAGGTGGAAAAAGGCCTTGCAGTGCGCGATACGCTGCTCACCATGCTCCGTCCCGACAGGCAAAATCACATTGTAGTGGCGTCGAATAATGAGGCGCTGGTGTCGGATTTCACGTCCAACTTAAGCTACATCCAGTCTATTCTTAAGTACCCGATAACCCTGTATGGGCAAGCCCGCTGGCGGAATTTCGAGAATGTAGACCTGTCGTTTTTCCATCACATGAATTTACATTTGGCCATCCCGTTTTATGTGGATTACCGGCACGAAAACGTGCGGCAGTTTGTGTTGCGCTACCGTTTGCAATTCAACAGAGAGCCCTCGCAATACGCCTTTCAGGGCTACGACGTGCCGTTCTACTTCCTCAACGCCCTGCGCACCTATGGCAAGGAATTTGCACCTTGTCTTTCAAACATGCAGCTTAACCTGCTACAGGGAAACTACCTCTTTCGCCGGACGGCGCCCGGCGGCGGATACCTGAACACCGGGTCGTGCATGGTGCGTTACTCACCCGATTTAACCGTAAAAAGACAATAATATACGATGACCGCAACAGAGAGAAACGACATACTGAAAGGGCCGGAGTCAGGCGCGGCAAAAACGGCCAAAACCGTGATGATTGTTTTGTCTGTGATACTGGCGGTGGTAGTGGCGGTGTTTATTTATGTGTGGATTGACCGTGCGAAGATGATCAGCGAGCTGACTACCGATAAAATCACGCTGGAGTTGAATCTGGAACAACTGCGCAACGACTACGACCAGTTGGAAACAAACAACGAGGCGCTCAACACCCACTTGGAAGAAGAACGGGAGAAAGTAGAAGTTTTGATTGAACGGTTACGGCGCACGGAGGCCACCAACCGCTCGCAGATCCGCCGGTATGAGCAGGAACTGGGCTTGCTGCGTGAAATCATGCGCGGGTATGTGATCCAAATCGACTCGTTGAATACGCTGAACCAACGGCTGCGCGCCGAAACGGTGCAGGCGAAAACGGCAGCCCGCGAGTCGAGCATAAAGTACGAAAACCTCGTAAAACACACCGACAACCTCACGGCACAGGTGGAAAAAGGTTCGGTGGTAAAGGTGCGCGATATTGCGGTGACGGCCATCACCAAGAAAGGGAAGGAAACATCCCGGTCGAAGAGCACGGCGCAACTGCGGGTTTGCTTCTCCTTTCTGGAAAACAGCATCGCCACACGCGGGCTGCGCAACGTGTATATCAGGGTGAAAGGCCCCGACAATATCCTGCTGGCGCAAGCCGACAACCATTACTTCACGGTAAACGGCGAACAGCTTATTTACTCGGCCATGCGCGAAGTCGATTACCAGGGTGAGGATTTAGACGTGTGTGTATACTACGGCGGCGCCGGCGAGCAGTTCGGCAAAGGCGAATACACCATCGACATTTATTCGGGCGGCGCACTCGTCGGCACCGGACAGCTATTCTTCAAACGATAAACAATTTTCGCCCTCCCCCTAACCATTTCTTGTTACTCCGGCGCGGTTTTCCATTACTTTTTGGGATTGTCGCGCCTCGATATTCCCCCTACCTTTGCGGCGATTTTTAAACTGAACATGCCGATGAAGGGGCTGAAGTATTATTTTTGCTTGAGCGTGTTGTTCCTCCTTGCGCACGCAACGGCCACGGCGCAACTCGACAGCACGGTGACGCTGGGCGAGGTGGTGGTGACCGGCCACAGCAAGGTGAGCGCGATCAACCGGTCGGCCTACAACGTGGTGGCCGTCGACGCCGGCACCCTGCGCAACACCACGATGGACATCGGCCAGGCGCTCGACCGCATCTCAGGCGTCAAGATAAGGGAAACGGGCGGCGTGGGCTCCAACACGCAGGTCTTCCTGAACGGCTTCAGCGGACGGCATGTGAAACTGTTTATCGACGGTCTCCCGGCCGAAGGCTTCGGCGCAGCCTTCCGGATGGGCAACATCCCGGTGGCGATGGCCGACCGCATCGAGGTATATAAAGGAGTGGTGCCCGTGGAGCTGGGCGCCGACGCGCTGGGCGGCGCCATCAACATCGTAACCCGCCGCACCGCCAACACCCACGCCGACGTGTCGTACTCCTTCGGCTCGTTCAACACGCACAAAGCGAACCTGAGCCTCGGACACACCACCGCGTCGGGGTTCGTTTTCCAGCTCAACGCCTTCCGGAACTATTCCGACAACAGCTACCGCGTCAAAACAAAACTCCTGGACCTCTCGACCAACGCCTATTCCACCGACGACTACTGGTTCAAACGGTTTCACGACACCTACCACAACGAAACGCTGATCGCGAAACTCGGCGTAGTCAACAAACCCTGGGCGAGCCGGCTGATGGCGGGCGTCACCCTGAGCCGCGAGAGCGCCGAAATCCAGCACGCCAACCTGATGAAAATCGTTTACGGCGGCAGGACGCGCAGCGCCGGCAGCATCATCCCGTCGGTGAAGTACGACAAGTACGATTTATTCGTCGAGCACCTCCACTTTTCACTGACGGCAAACTACAACCGCTCGCGCAACCACAACACCGACTCCCTGGCGCGCCAGTACAACTGGCAGGGCGAATACCGCGGGAAAACCACAAAGGGCGAAGGACAGTACGCCCTGAGCGAATTCAACAACCACCACTATTTCGCCACCGCCAACCTCCGCTATCAGGCGGGCGAGCGGCACCATTTCGCGCTCAACAACGTGTACCACTATTTCACGCGCAAGGCCACCGACGCCGCGGCGAACGCCGAAACCAGCACCGCGGCCAGCTTCATGCGCCGCGCCAACGCCAAGAACGTGCTGGGCGCCTCCTACAAGTTCGAGGCCACCCGGCGATGGCACACGTCGGTGTTTGCAAAGTACTACGCCGTTCACGTGACCGGCCCCGTCAACACCTCGAAAACCTCCACCGCGGTGTATGAGGAGCAGCAGCGCGCGTTCGGCACGCCGGGCTACGGCGTGGCCACTACTTACTATCTGACCGGCGCGCTGCAACTGAAGGCGTCGTTCGAGAAGTCGTGCCGCCTGCCTTCCGAGCGGGAACTGTTCGGCGACGAGGTGCTGGAAACAGGCAACGCGGCGCTGAAACCCGAAAGCAGCCGCAACGTCAACCTCAACGTCACCTACAACGAAACGCTCCACCACGCGCACACCGTCTACCTCGACGCGGGCTTTATCTATCGCGATACGCGCGACTACATCCGCCGGCAAATCGAGCAGCGCTACGGCGGCGCCTTCTACACCAACCACGGACAGGTACGCAACGTGGGCTTCGACGCCGAGGCGCGCTACGTCTACCGCAACCGCATCGCGATAGGAGGGAACCTCACGTGGCAGGACATGCGCAACCGCGAACAGTATGCCCCCACCGGGCAAAAGCTCGTCTACTACAACGACCGCATGCCTAACAATCCCTACCTGTTCGGCCACATCGACGCGAGCTATACGCTGTTCGACCTCACGGGGAAGGGCAGCACCCTCTCGATAGCCTACAACTTCCGGTATGTGCATCGGTTTTTCCTCACCTGGCAAAGCGAAGGAAGCACCATCGTCATCCCCCGCCAGCGCAGCCACGACCTCAGCGTCACTTGGGCGCTCGAGGACGGACGCTACAACATAGCCTTCGAAGTTAAAAACATGACCGACGAACTGCTCTACGACAACTACAGCCTGCAAAAGCCCGGAAGAAGCTTTGCCGTCAAGCTGCGCTACGTCTTCTTCCGGGGAAAATAGCATGATTCACTTAAAACATTACATACGATGAACACAAAACAACTACTTCTTTGCGGATTAATTTCCGGCATGGCATTAGCCGTCGCGTCGTGCGACAAGGACAACAACAACACCCCTCCGGCAGGGAAGGGCTCGTTCGTACTCTCCGTTACCGGCGAGTCGGCCGAGTACCTGATGCAGGTCGATGACCCGGGCAGCGGCGAGGTGTCGATTGGAAACAACAACCAGCAGCTGGAACAGTCGGGCTACACCTGGATATTCAACAGCAACCCCTCGGTGGCCGTCGGGTTAATTTATCAGCAGGGCGACCCGGGCATCGGGCTGGGCTACCGCCTGTCGCCGGACGCGACGCTGGAAGCCATCGGCGCGGGATTTCAGATTCCCTCCCGCTTCACCTCCTACGGCTTCTTCGGCGATTACGCCATCACCAGCGTAGGCGGACAAACCCCTGCCGGCACCACCGCAACCGACGGCGTTACGTTCAACTTCATCGACCTGAAAAAGCTGTCGCTGGAAACGAAACCCGTTGTCCGCACGCAGAACATAGCCGGCAACGGCGAGCAAGCCACGTTTTCGGGCATTGTCGACATGGGCAACGGCGAGTTCCTCACCGGCATGGTGCTGTCGCAGCCCAGAGACCCCAACGCCACAGGCGGGGCCAGTTCGGGCATAGTGACCTACCCCGACAGCGTGTGGGTGGCCGCCTACGACGCCAGCCTCAACCTGAAACGCATTTACCGCGACGGCCGCATCAGCTACTCGTCGGGGCGCTTCCGCTCGCAGTACTACGCGCAAATCGGAAAAGCCGACGACGGCAACGTGTATGTGTTCTCGGGCTCGTTCGAAAGCACCACCAAGCATCCTTGCGGCGCCCTGCGGATACCGAACGGCGGCACGGCTTTCGACGATTACTACTTTGACATCGAAGCGCTGACAGAGGAGCTTCACTTTCGCAAGGTGTGGCACATCACCGGCAACTACTTCCTGCTCGAGTTCTATAACGACAAGGAGCCTTCGGCGCTGGGCGCGGCCACGAAATACGGCGTGGTGAACATGAGCGCGAAAAGTTTCAAGTGGGTTACCGGCATTCCGGCGTATGACCAAATCACCGGCACCGGGCTGCCGATGGCCTACGGCGGGCAGCTGTATTTCCCGATCACGGCCGCCGACCCCGCCATTTACGTCATCGACCCGGCGAGCGCCTCCGCCACGAAGGGCATGACCGTGACCGGTGCCACAAATATCAACGCCGTGGGACGGTTAACCAACGGTTAACGGAGAACGGTTAACGGAGAACGGTTAACGGAGAACGGTTAATGGAGAACGGAGAATGAGAAAGTTTTTACTGAAATTACACCTTTGGCTGGCGTTTCCGCTCGGGCTGATTGTAACGGTGATTTGCCTGAGCGGCGCCCTTCTGGTGTTCCGCACAGAAATAGAAGGGGCGTTGCACCCCGACCGTTATTTCGTTCCCGCCGATGGGACGAGGTTGCACCTCGTCCCCCATATCCCGGGCGAGGTTCAACCTCGCCCGAACACGGCAACGCCCCTGTCCCTGGCACAGCTGGGGGTGCTGGTCGAGGCGCAGCTCGGGGAGCCGGTGACGGGCTTTTCCGTTCCGTCCGACCCCGCCCGGAATTACATGGCCACACCCGCGTCGAACCCGCGCGCGTCCGCCTACGTCGACCCCTACACGGGCGAGGTCGTGGCGCGCACGGGCGGCGGCTCGTTCTTCGGCACGATGCTGAAACTGCACCGCTGGCTGCTCCATCCGGCGGTGGGCAAGCCCGTGGTGGGATACACCACGCTGCTGTTCGTGGTTATTCTCGTCACCGGGATTGTTATTACGGTGCCGAAGCATCGCAAACAGTGGAAGCGTGTCCTCACGGTGCACACCCGGAAAGGCTGGCGGCGCTTCTGGCGCGACCTGCACGTGGGCGCCGGCATGTGGGTTGCCGTTGTGTTGCTGG
This sequence comes from Prevotellaceae bacterium, assembly GCA_031288865.1. Taxonomy (GTDB): domain Bacteria; phylum Bacteroidota; class Bacteroidia; order Bacteroidales; family UBA932; genus JAIRLC01. Next base: position 124 of record JAITQN010000129.1, on the reverse strand, counting down.
CGCTGGCGCTCACGGGACTCACGTGGTCGTTCCGCTGGTACAACACCGCGTTCTACCGCGCGCTGGGCGCCGACCCGCCGCCGGCCAGGGCCGGGGCGCCCGGTTCCGCCGTTGGGACGAGGTT
>JAITQN010000084.1 GCA_031288865.1 Prevotellaceae bacterium | reverse complement strand
CCGTTTTATGGTCACGATAAGAACCATCCTGGTTATAAAGCAACACGCCGAGATAGGCGGAGGCAATAGTCGTGATGCCGGTATTCGTTAAATTCCCTGCCGACACGCTGAACGATTCGGTGACATTATATAATGAAGTCTTGCCGGCCGAAAACGTCGACAGTCCTAACCGGATAGCCGGTTGCTCGCCACTGCCACCCTGATTTGGCCGGATACCGGTAATGAGTTCCTGATTTTCGTTGAAGCCGCCCGCGCCGCCACCAATCCCAAGTGACCCCGGATTGAGCGCCGAAACTTCAAAGTATCCGTTGGAAATGCCCCCCCATCCCCAGTTGAAATGGAAGAGGTTGCCGGTATCATATCCATCGCAAACAAACGCATGCCCACCACCACCATACCCCGCATAATACACAGGGCGGTTTGCCCTTATTTCGGCTTTAAGCAAAGCTATCCACACGGCGTAGGTGTAGTAATTTCGCTGGTGATAGGCAATTCCCGCGTCGTAATTGAAGTAAGTTTTCAGCGCCTGTACCACATCTTGGGAATAAGCGCCGCTTCCACCGTTAGCCGAAGTATTATAATCCATTTTTACACCGGCGCCGCAGTGATACATTAAGGTGGCCACAGCCGATGCCGGCGCGCCCGTACTGGACGAAGTGTAGGTATTGGTCATGTTATCCCAGTCATAAGCGGTTGTGCCGGTAATTGCAGGAATCGTAATTTTCCTCGTTCCGGTTGTATAACCCGGAATGGTTACGGTGCGGGTTGTGGGATGCTCATGGTATTTCATGATCTGCGCCACGGCAGTGGCCACGCAGCCGGTAACTGTGCGCTCGCCGGAAGACATTGGGCACAAATTATTATACGGCGCACCTTGATCCCACTTCGTCTTCACCAGCGGGTCCATGTAATCTCCGGAAGCGGTGAGGGGAATACTACTGCTATAAAGCGCGTCCCACGCTGCTTTGGTTTGCACGTCCTGCAGCACGCCGCTTTCAATGGCGCCGGCAATTTCCTGCGCCAGCGCGCCCATCCAGTAGGCAAGGTTCGGGTTGCTTTCGTCGAACATCCCCTCGTCGGCATAGCCCAGCACGGGTTTCGCCACGTCGTCGCCCGAGATGATAATAAACCCTCCGTCGCCGTTCATCGTGAAGACGTGGTACAGCGGCTCCTCCTGTTGTACCACGCCTTGCCCGGCGCTCCGCAGGGCGGAACGGTTGCGCTGCAACGGCTCGGTCACCGTGCGGCTGTGCCGGAGCGCCTTGCGCGCCGCCAAACGCGGCGTGGTGTGCGTATACGACCGGGCAATCTTTTCCGCTTTTTCAATATCCACACGCTCCGCTTTAGCGGGAAGCAGCAACAGCGTAATACACGTCAAGGTTAAAAATAATCGCATTCTTCTCATAAAAAAATATTTTGCAGGGCGCTACCAACCAAATGTCAATCGCATCTTTATTCCCATTGAAAATAAATTCAACTTCTCCACATAAACCGTACCGGTTGCCGGTTCTCGCGCTGCCAATATACTGTTGTAAATAAGTTCGCCCGGCTTGTCGGGCTGGTAGTGCACCAAGCCTGCTGTTTTTTCCGGCACCACATTCAATAGCCCGCAGTCCAGGTAAAAACCGGTATAGAACGCCGTATGTGCGCCTGTTGCCCAGCGAGTGCCCGCTTCGACAGACAATGACACATTCAAACCGAAATCAAGAGTGCCTGTCCAGACAGGCTTTGGCACGCTGATAAACCCGCGGTGAGACATACCGGTAAAGGTTTGGGCGCTTTCCGGGAAATGTCCCGAAGTGGTGAGGCTGGTAGCGGCGGCTTCGTAATTGCCGGAGATCGCAAACCCCACTTTGGCGCCTGCCGTCACATAGAATTTATGATAGCCCTCCGTTTGAAATTGCAACAACAGCGGGATGTGAATATAGGTGGCGCGTTGCGTTTCTTCATAATCCGCCAACACGCTATTGAAATACAACGGCTCGGTATCGCCGCCATACGAATAGGTTCCGGAGGAGCTTTCGACTATTTTCTGTGCCTGCACAATGGCGCTAAAAGGGAACACTTCAGCGCCGGTAGTAATACCCCATTGCGGATGAAAGAAAAACGTATAGCCAACACCGCCGCCGCCGCTCAATTTGTCGAAAGAATTTTCGGAGCCGGATATGTTGCCGGTATAACGGCCCCACAGCGCCGCACTGCCAAATATTCCGTAAACCGACAGTTCATGTTGATCCCGCTGGTTTTGTACAGGATAATAGATTGGCCACTGTGCCATAACCGGCAGCGTTACACTGGCGATGATTAATAATAGTACATATTTTTTCATACGTTGAGATTCATTGTTACTATAATCCTTGTTGCCTTCACGACAACAACATATTGGGCAAAGGTACATTTTTTCGGGTAATCCAAAAAATTATAACACAAATGTGGATTATTTGTTGATAATTAAAAAAAATGTATTACCTTTGCCTCCCCCTTTTTAAGGGGAAAGCGATAATTTAAAAAAGATATTAATTTAAAAATTAACAAAGTGGACACACAGAGTTACAAGACCGTATCGGCCAACGCAGCCACCGTCACGAAGGAGTGGGTGCTCATTGACGCTACCGATCTGGTGTTGGGACGCCTCGCCTCGCAAGCGGCTCTCCTGCTGCGCGGCAAGCGCAAACCGAACTTCACGCCCCACGTGGACTGCGGCGACAATGTAGTCATCGTCAATGCCGAGAAAGTCCGCCTCACGGGCAAGAAGTTAACCGACAAGGTGTACGTACGTCACACCGGCTATCCCGGCGGACAGCGCTTCGCTACTCCCAAGGAGTTGCTGAAACGCAAGCCGTTCGCTGTAGTAGAGGAAGCCATTCGTGGAATGCTTCCGAAGAACCGCCTCGGCGCCGACTTGTTCCGCAACCTGCACGTGTATGCAGGCCCCGAACATCCGCACCAGGCGCAAGCTCCCAAACAACTTAATTTTAATGAACTTTAAAAACAGCGCATGGAAGTAATTAATGCACTTGGAAGAAGAAAATCAGCGATTGCACGCATTTACGTGAATGCCGGCAAGGGCGCCATCGTGATCAACGAACGCCCCCTGGAATCGTATTTTCCGATGGGCACTTTGCAGTACATTGTGAAGCAGCCGCTCGAACTGACCGGCACCTCCGCCAACTACGACATCAAGGTGAACCTTGACGGCGGCGGAACTAAAGGCCAGGCCGAAGCGTTGCGCTTAGCCATTGCACGCGCATTGTGTAAAATCGACAACGAAACCTACCGCCCGGTACTCAAAGCCAACGGCCTGCTGACCCGTGACCCCCGCGAGGTGGAACGGAAGAAGCCCGGCCAGCCCGGCGCACGTAAACGCTTCCAGTTCAGCAAACGTTAAGGCTGATTTTTGCACAGCACAGGTTCGAAATTTCGCTGTATTATCGAGCGCATCGGTAAGTAAACCGTAAACGAGATTGCCTGGCTGCGGAAAACCCGGCGGATTAGCAAGGCTACTACCGCCCGGTTGATGAAAAGAGAAAAAAACTAAAAAAATTAAAAAACATGTCAAGCACAAATTTCCAAGACTTACTTGATGCAGGCGTACACTTCGGACACAAAAAACGCAAGTGGTGCCCGAAAATGGCTCCGTACATTTTCATGGAAAAGAACGGGAACCACATCATCGACCTGCATAAAACCGCAATTAAAATAGACGAGGCGGCCAACGTGGTCCGCCAACTCGCCCGCTCGGGACGCAAAATCCTGTTCGTGGCCACCAAAAAACAGGCCAAGGACATCGTGGCCGAAAAGGCCAAATCGGTGAACATGCCCTACGTCACTGAACGCTGGCCGGGCGGGATGCTCACCAATTTCCCCACCATCCGCAAGGCGGTGAAGAAAATGAACACCATCGACAAGATGCTGACCGATGGCACCTTTGAAACGCTCGCCAAACGCGAACGCCTGCAAGTAACCCGCCAGCGCGCCAAGCTCGAAAAGAACCTCGGCTCTATCGCCGACCTCAACCGCTTGCCCGCCGCACTGTTCATCATCGACATACAAAAGGAAAACAACGCCGTGAAAGAGGCAAACCGCCTGAGTATTCCGGTGGTTGCCCTGGTGGATACCTGTTGCGACCCCACCCCCATCGACTTTGTAATCCCGGCCAACGACGACGCGGCTACCTCGATCGCCCTCATCATGGAGATCATGTGTAACGCCATCGCCGAGGGCAACGCCGAACACCGTCAGGAAAAGGAGAAAAACGCCGCTCAGGCAAAAGACAGGGACAACAAAGACAGCGATAACGAGAACAAAAAACTCCGGTCGCGCAGAGGCTTTGGTGCGAAAAGAGAAACAGACAAGGAGGAACCGGTTGCGGAAACAGCGCCGGCCGCCGAAATAACCGAATAAATAAGGAATAAGATTATGGAAATAAAAGCAGCAGATGTGGCAAAACTGCGCCAAATGACGGGCGCGGGCATGATGGACTGTAAAAACGCCCTGGTAGAGGCAAACGGCGATTTCGACCGCGCCAAGGAAATTATCCGCGAAAAGGGTAAGCTGGTGGCGGCTAAACGTGCCGACAGGGCTACTACCGAAGGCGCCGTGATTGCTAAAATCTCACCCGGCTATAAGAAAGCCATCCTCGTGTGCCTTGGGTGCGAAACCGACTTTGTGTCGCAAAACGCCGAGTTCAAGGCGTTGGCCAATAGCATTGCCGACACCGCCCTGGCCGAATATCCGGCCGACCTGAAAGCGTTGCTGGACGCCCGCGTGGGCGAAACCACCATACAGGAACTGGTAACCCAGCAAACCGGCAAGAGCGGGGAAAAACACGACATCCCCTACTACGCACATATCGAAGCCGAATACATTGCGGCCTATATCCACACCAACGGCAAGGTGGCCACCATCGCAGGGTTCAACAAGAAGGTGAGCGACGAGGTGGGTAAAGACATCGCCATGCAAATTACCGCCATGGCGCCGGTATCGGTCAACAGGGCCGAGTGTCCGCAAGCGGTTATTGACAAGGAACTGGAAATTTACCGCGAGCAAATCCGTCAGGAGGGGAAACCCGAAAACATGGTGGATAAAATTGCACAGGGCAAGCTGCAAAAGTTCTTCAAGGAAAGTACGCTGGAAGACCAAACGTTTGTGAAGGACGGGAAAATCAGCGTGGCCGACTACCTCAAAGCCGCCGATCCCGCTGCAAAAGTGACCGCGTTCCGCCGCTTCTCGCTGAACGACTAAGACGAATTATAGAAATATGAAAAGCCCCCGCTTGTTTAACTGGCGGGGGCTTTTGTATGCATAAGAACAATACTTCAACAATTGGGAATAGCTTACAGCACCGCCGCAATTTCCCGTATTTTGGCAAGTCGTGAACGCAACTTTTTATTTTTTTGCGCTACCTGTAAATCGTAGTTTGTTTGCATCCTTACAAGCAAGCCGGCGTTTACACCTAATGCGGCTTCAATAAGCAAAGCAAAATCGGTGGACACGGGGCGCTTGCCGTTTAATATTTCGTTCAACATGGGATACGAAACGTCAAATTTGAGCGCAAAAGCCCTTTGTGATATTTCCCGACATTCCAATTCCTCTTTAATTAGCTCTCCGGGATGGACAAGGCTAAATGATGTCAGGTTGTTTGCTATCATCCGCGGATTAACTCCTTTAATAGTAATCATGGTATTATTTATAATGTTTCGACAATTCCAATATATTGCACACTGTAACAACCGGCCCTGCTTCCTCCTTTACAGTAAATTCTATTCTATACTGTTTGTTTATCCTAATAGAGGAAATGCCTTTTTTGTCTCCTTTTAGTACTTCATAATGCAACGAATTAATAGGATAAAGTTCTTCAACGCCGTTTGCTGCCAAAAGGACTTTGATACAATATTCATATTTACGCACTATCTCCGGTTGGAAGCGATACTTTTTGTCAGCTGTCTTTCCCGTTTCATACAAGTCACGCAAATATTCCTTTTCAAAAATTACTATCATGCCTTTTTCGCTTGTTCGCTACAAAAATACGGACTATTTTTGGTATTACCTAAAAAAGTGAATATATTTTCAGTTTCCTGTCATTACCGGCTAACAGGCAGCGTGAACAGGAACTGCAAGCCGCCGCCGGGACGGCGCTGCGCGGTAATCGCACCTTTGTGGAAGGCTATGCTGTTCTTCACAATGGCCAGCCCGAGGCCGGTACCGCCGGTGTCGCGCGTGCGACCCTCGGTGACGCGGTAGAAGCGCTCGAACAGCCGCTGAAGATGCCGCTCGTCGGCGATGCCCACGCCGGTGTCGGCAAAGGAGAAGTGGAAAAAGTGAGCGTCGGTATCGTATTGCGTGATGAGGATTTTTACGTGCTTGCCGGCATGGTGCACCACGTTCTCCATCAGGTTGCGGAACACCGTATACAAGAGGTTCTCGTTCCCCCGCACCAACGTATCGGGCGGAACGCCGGACTCCACCACAATGCCCTGCGCCTTCAGCACCGGCGCCAAATCAAGCGCGGCCTTGTGGATGACGGCCGCCAGCGCCACCGGCTGCAACTGAAACATGCCCGAGGGCTCTTCCAACTTGGTGAGCAGACTCATGTCGCGGATGAGCTCCGAGAGCATCAGCGTTTGGCGGTAGGCCTTCTGCAGGAATTGCCGCTCCTTTTCCGGCTCCAGCTGCTGCTCCAGAATCGTTTCGAGGTAGCCGCGGATGCTGGTCACCGGCGTGCGCAGCTCGTGCGCCACGTTGCCGGTGAGCTCCTGCTTCAACTGGCGGGTCTTTTCCTTCTCCTGTTCAATGCGCTTCTCGTTTGTGCGCAGCTGCACGTAATTCTGCACGATTTTCGCCCCGATTTCGCCCAGTTCGTCGTTGGGGAAATGCGTGTCGGCAAGGTCGGCGGTGTTGCTGCCCACGGCTGCGGAGAAGTCGCGCAGCTGCCTGATGGATTTCCCGAACCGGCCGGCCACATAGTTGATGAACAGGATGCCCGCCGCGAACAGCGCCAGGGTATAGTACAGAAAGCCGTTGCCGGGCTTGAGGAAATGCCGCACCTGAATGTCGTAGGGCAACGCCATGCGGATGTAATACGGGTCGAAGCGCTTGGCGTAGTAGAGGTACTTGCGGCTGGTCGACGCCGAGACGCGAATGTCGGAGCCTTTGCCGTGGCGGGCGGCTTGCAGTATCTCCGGGCGGCGGGCGTG
>JAITQN010000001.1 GCA_031288865.1 Prevotellaceae bacterium | reverse complement strand
GAAAGAAATATCGACGAAAGAACAGCTTCGCGTATTTTTTATACCTCAAATATTTTTATCAAACTATCGGATAAAACTACGGAGTTCTATAAAAAAACTTGGCAGGAAATCTACGACATACTTAAAAAGGAACTGAAAAAACAGTGATAAGACGGCGATTGTCTCTACTTGGTACATGGCTGCCAAATAATTTGCGAATTTCTTTGCAGGAACGGTAAATGCTTTACGCTATTGATGAAAAAACAAGAAAATTATTGTACCTTTGCGGCCATGATAAACCTTCCTGAAAAATTTAAGACCCAGATGCAAAATCTTCTGGGGAAAACCGCGTGGAACGATTTTGCTGAAGCGTTGCAGCAGCCCGCGCCGGTAAGCATACGCTACAATCGATATAAAAACGCAACCCCACAAGACGGCGACGACGTGGCATGGTGCAATGCGGGCAAGTATTTGGCACAACGGCCTGTATTCACCCTCGATCCGTTGTTGCACGCGGGCATTTACTATGTACAGGAGGCCTCGTCGATGTTTCTGGAACAGGTGGCTGCGCTGTGGCGCGAAAAAACCGACTTGCGCATACTCGATCTGTGCGCCTCGCCCGGTGGGAAATCCACGCACTTAGCCGATCTGTTACCTGCCGACAGCTTGCTGGTGAGCAACGAAACTGTAAATAGCCGGAGGGGGCCACTAATCGAAAACCTTACCAAATGGGGTAATCCCAACGTGGTGATTACGCATAATGCCGCCGAGGATTTTTCCACACTGACAGGCTTTTTCGACGTGATGCTGGTCGACGCGCCCTGTTCGGGCGAGGGCATGTTTCGCAAAGACCCTGCGAGCATCGGCGAGTGGAGCGAGGAGCAGATACGCCGCTGTGTAGAACGGCAGCGCCATATCGTGGCTTCCGCATGGGACGCCCTGGCCGACGGCGGCCTGTTGCTTTACAGCACCTGCACCTACAACCGCGAAGAAAACGAAGATAACGTCTGCTGGATATTGGAGCACTTGGGCGCTGAGATGGTAACCCTGCCCCTGTGCGACGAGTGGAACATCACAGCCAACGAATACGGCTATCGCTTTTTTCCACATAAAACAAAAGGCGAAGGTTTCTTTATCAGCATAATGCGGAAAAGGAATCCCACTCAGGTCATAAAACAGGAAGGGAAGCTGCCACGGTTTAACGTGCTGAACTGCTCGCCTGAGTGGGTCCGCGGCAATTTCATATTTGTGTATGAGGACAACGCCATACAGGCTTTTCCGCCTGCTTTCATGCAGGATATTGCGCTCCTCAAGCAACATTTGTGGGTGGCGCAGGCGGGCACACCAATAGGCGAGCTGAAAGGCGAAGATATCGCACCTTCGGCCGCCCTGGCGTTCTCCACTGCCCTGTACTGTGACTCTTTTCCTTGCGAAGAGGTTGACCTCAACACCGCCTTGCGGTTCCTGCGGCGCGACGCCATAACGCTTACGCAACAACCGCGTGATTATATCCTCATTCGTTACCAGAATGTTCCGCTCGGCTTTGTAAAGAACCTCGGCGTGCGAAGCAACAACCTCTATCCGCCGAACTGGCGGATACGTATGCATATTTGCTAATTCCGGCATTTTGTTCTATCTTTGGCCATTATTTATTATAGCGATATGGCAACTGAATCTCAAAATATAAAAGAATACAAAACAGAAGAAATCGATTTGCTGGACATCCTGCTGCGCGTTTGGAACGGTTTAGGCAAAGCCCTTCGTGCAATCTCGATTTTCCTTATTAAAAAAAGTCTATGGTTAACCGGCTTTGTACTGCTTGGCGTGGGTGTGGCGTTCTTATTTTATAGCATCTCCCAGCGGTATTATACGTCCACCATGGTGGCGCAAATGAATGTATTGTCGAACACCTATGTCGTGGATTACATAAACCGGTTAGGGGAAGCGAAAGATTCGCTTGTGTATGCAAAGGCCCTGTCCATCCCGGTATCCGCCGCAAAGCATATTTCGAGTGTAAATTCTTTTTTCGGCATCGACACGGATGGCGACAATAACGTCGATTATGTGGATGTCACCAAGACGTTCCAGTTTAACATCCAGGACAGCATAAAGCGGAAAGTGCCTAAGATCTTTTACGTGCAGGTAACGGTGTCCGAACCGTCCATATTCCCTTTAATAAATAAGGGTATTACAACCACGTTGAAGAGTAACCCGCACTTTATCGAGCGAAATAAAATACGAATAGCCCAAGTTCAAACAACAATCGCTGAACTTGAAGAACAGTACCGCAGGTTAGACAGTCTGGAGCGGTTCGAGTATTTCAGCAATGCGCTGCAGGCATTAAAAACATCCGGACAAATCCTTATTTTAAACGAAAAAGAAAGGCAATTATACCATGAGCCTTTATTAAAAATACGCGATGAGATCTTTTTGCAAAAGCAAGAACTCTCTTTATACAGTGAGCCCATCACCATTATCCAGGATTTTCCTGCGCTGTCAATAGTCGACAATCCTTTGGACTCCTACATGGAAACGTGGATCCTTATCTTTCTCGGCGCAGGGATTCTTATCCTTATCGTAAAACAGAACTGGAAAAGAATCTCAAAAATAGTCAAAGAGAAACGTTACTAAAGTAACAGGCCTGCAATTTTAGCGGCCAGTGCGAGAAAGGCGCTTCCCGCCGCATTTTCTTGCAGCGCTATGGGTGTTCCCCCGTCGCCGCTTTCGCAGATGCCTTGCACGATGGGAAGCTGCGCCAGCAAAGGCAAGTGAAGTTTTTCGGCTAAACGGGCTACGCCGTCCTTTCCGAAGATATAATATTTGTTATCGGGTAACTCCTCCGGGGTAAACCAGGCCATGTTCTCCACGAGCCCCAGTACCGGTACATTTACCTTGTCGTTCAAAAACATGTTTACCCCTTTCTCCACGTCGGCGAGCGCTACGGCCTGCGGCGTGCTCACCACCACAGCGCCCGACAACTTCACTTCCTGAGTGATGCTCACGTGAATGTCGCTCGTGCCGGGGGGAAGGTCGATAAGCAGCACATCCAACGCGCCCCACTCTACCTGATTTAACAATTGCCTCAGCGCATTGGTGGCCATGGGTCCGCGCCATATCAAAGGTTTTTCGGCAGCGCTGAAATAACCAATCGACATCCATTTTACGCCATACCGTTCTACCGGAATAATTTTCTCTATACCGGCCACGACCTCCACGAGCGGCTGCGCCTGCTCGGTGCCGGTCATCTTGGGAATGGAAGGGCCGTACACATCGGCGTCCATCAGTCCCACCTTAAGGCCTTGCTGCGCCAGCGCCACCGCGAGGTTCACCGCCACGGTCGACTTGCCCACGCCGCCCTTGCCCGAGGCCACAGCCACCACATGGCGGACTTGCGGCAATCCTTCCTTACCTTTATATATATGTGCAACGGATTTTTTCGGCGACGGCTTCACATAATGCAATCCCTGATAAGCGCTCTGTTTCATACACTATTCTTCCTCGAGGCCTCCCACGCTTTTAATAATGCCGCGCTTCGAAGCACGGATAAAATCGAGTATCGTATCACGTTCGGCCGACGCCGGAAATTCGGACTCCACCTTGCGACAAGCGTCGGATACGTTGAGCCCGCTTTGGTATATTACTTTATAGACGTCGCCAATCAGCGTAATCTGGTCGGCGGTGAAGTTGCGGCGGCGCAACCCGATGAGGTTAATCCCGCCAAACACCAACGGGCGCCTGCCCGCCAGCGCATAAGGGGGCACATCTTTCCCGAAGAACGAACCGCCCGACAGCATGGCGTGCACGCCTACCCTGCAAAACTGGTGAGCGCCCGACGATCCGCCGATAATGGCATAATCGTGCACTTCCACTTCGCCGGCCAAGCCGGTAAAACTCGCCAAGATGACCTGGTTGCCCACACTGCAATCGTGCGCCACATGCACATACGACATGAGCAAAGAGTTACTTCCCACTTTGGTGATATTTTTTCCGCTGGCGGCCGTACCGCGGTTTACCGTTACATACTCGCGCAGCGTGGTGTTGTCGCCGATTTCCACGTGGGTCACTTCGCCGGCAAACTTCAGGTCTTGCGGCACGGCGCCAATCACCGCGCCCGGGAAAATCTTGCAGTTCTTGCCTATTTTCACGTAATCCATGATGGTTACGTTAGGGCCGATCCAGGTGCCTTCGCCAATTTCCACGTGTTGGGCGATGCTGGTAAACGGCTCCACAACAACATTAGCGCCTATGCGCGCTCCGGGGTGAATACTTGTTAAACTCATGCGAATTGTTTATTTGTTTTTTACTACTTGTGCGGTTAATTCTCCTTCGCACACCATGGTGTCGCCTACAAAGGCCTGCCCCAGCATCGACACGATGCCGCGCCGGATAGGTTCCAGCAAGACAAGTTTAAAGATAAGCGTATCGCCGGGTACTACTTTTTTCTTAAATTTCACTTTGTCGACTTTCAAAAAGTAGGTAGAATAATTTTCGGGATCTTCCACGCAGCCCAGCACCAGAATACCGCCCACCTGCGCCATGGCCTCAATGAGCAACACGCCGGGCATCACCGGCTCGTCGGGAAAGTGGCCTACGAAAAACGGTTCGTTCATGGTGACATTTTTCACACCCACCACATTGGTTTCCTCACGGTGGATAATTTTATCCACCAACAGAAACGGAGGACGATGCGGCAGCAATTTTCGCACGCCGTTAATGTCGAACAACGGCTCCTGATTGGGGTCGTAGCGGGGCGTCGCCGGCTTCTGCAATTCCTTCTTCGCCATTTTCCGCAGCACCTTTGCCGCTTCGGTATTGATTTGGTGTCCCGGCTTGTTGGCAATCACTTTCCCCTTTATGGGGAAACCCACTAGTGACAGGTCGCCTATCAGGTCGAGCAATTTATGACGCGCCACCTCATTCGGGAAGCGCAGCTCCAGGTGATTCAAATACCCTTCGGGCGCACGTTCTACCGTTTGTTTATTGAAGATGGCCGCCAGCCGGTTAAGCTCGTCCTGCGATACGGGGTTTTCTACAATAATAATGGCATTGTCGAAGTCGCCGCCCTTGATAAGGTTGTTTTTAAGCAGCGGCTCCAGCTCGTGCAGAAAGACGAATGTGCGGCACGGCGCTATTTCCGTGGCGAAGTGACCCAAATCGGGCAGGCGGGCATACTGGTTTCCCACCACCTTGGAATTGAAGTCGACCATCACTTCTACACTGAGCTTGTCGTCGGGCAGGAAGGTAATTTCCTTTCCGGTGGCTTCGTCGTAATACACATATTTCTCCTTGATCTCGAAATACCAGCGGTCGTCGTCCTGCGCTTCGAGGCCTGCTCCGGCAATAGCTTCCGTGTAGGCGCGGGCGCTGCCGTCCATGATAGGCGCTTCGGGCGCGTTCACCTTGATCAGGGCATTGTCAACGCCCATGCCCGACAAGGCGGCCAGTACATGTTCGATGGTGCTTATTTTAATCCCGTTCTTCTCCAGGGTCGTTCCCCGCGAGTTGGCGGTGACATGTTCTGCAAATGCTTCTATGATGGGTGCTTCGGGCAGATCGATACGCTGAAATTTGATGCCGTGGTTGGTTTCCGCAGGTTCTATCGTCATCTCCACCTGCAAACCGGTATGCAACCCTTTGCCTGTAAAAGAAATCGATTTTTTTAAAGTTTGTTGTTTTTGTTGCATAAATGAAATAAAAACGCATTTAGTTCGCAAAGATATGTAAAAAATTTGAACCCACCTAATTGTCACATTCCGCTTTTATAGCGTTTATTTCTTCGACGGATAGTCGAGTGTATAGTGTAGGCCGCGGCTTTCGCGCATGTCCTGCGCGCTCCTTATAATCAGGTACGACACCTTGATCATGTTCCGCAATTCGCAAAGACTTTGGGTGAGGATGGATTTACGATACAGGTCTTCCGTTTCCTTAAAAATAATTTCCAGGCGGTCTAACGCCCTTTTCAGCCGCAGGTTCGAGCGCACAATCCCCACGTAATTGCTCATGATTTGCTGCATCTCCTTATAATTTTGCGTGATGAGCACCATTTCTTCGGTGTGGGTCGTGCCGCCGTAGTCCCAGTCGGGGATGCCGGCCTGGATGTGGTACTCCTGCATGTGCTGCAGGCTGTGCTGCGCGGCCTTGTCGGCATACACAATGGCCTCCATCAGCGAATTTGACGCCAGCCGGTTGGCGCCGTGCAAGCCGGTCGACGACGTTTCGCCAACGGCATACAGCCGGCTAATGGAGCTGAGTGCATCCTGGTCGACCTTGACGCCGCCGCAGGAATAATGGGCGGCCGGGACTACCGGAATCATGTCTTTTGTAATATCGACGCCCACGCTCAGGCACTTTTTATAGATATTCGGAAAATGGTCTTTAATGTCGGAAGCCGGCTTATGCGTCACATCGAGGTACACGAAATCACTACCGCTGAGCTTCATCTCATTGTCGATAGCCCGCGCCACGATGTCGCGCGGGGCCAGCGAGCCGCGCCGGTCATACTTTGCCATAAATTCCTTCCCCTGCTGCGTTTTCAGGATCGCGCCAAACCCGCGCATAGCCTCGCTGATGAGGAACGACGGGCGCTCGCCGGGATGATACAGCGACGTGGGATGGAACTGTATGAAGCTCATGTTTTCCACCACGCCCTTTGCCCGCGACACCATGGCCACGCCGTCGCCGGTGGCGATGGGCGGGTTAGTGGTGGTGTGGTACAGGTTGCCCAGTCCGCCGGTAGCCAGCACGGTGACCCGCGACAGGAACGTGTACACTTCTTGCGTCTTCAGATTAAGGATATACGCGCCGTAACATGCGATGTTCCCGTCGCGGCGGCGCACCTCCTTGCCAAGGTGGTGCTGGGTGAGCAAGTCCACCGCAAAGTGATGCTCGAGCACGTGGATATTGCGGTGTGTTTTCACTTTTTTGATAAGGGCTTTCTGAATTTCGTCGCCCGTATTGTCCTTGTGATGCAGTATGCGGTATTCCGAGTGGCCGCCTTCGCGCGCTAGGTCGTAATGCCCGCCCGAAGTGCGGTCGAACTTCACGCCCCATTGCACCAGTTGTTTGATTTGTTGCGGCGCGTTGCCTACGACTAAGCGCACGGCGGCTTCGTCGCATAATCCGTCGCCGCAGATCAGGGTGTCCTGCACGTGTTTTTCAAAATTATCGGGCTCATACATCACAGAGGCGATGCCGCCCTGGGCAAAGGAGGAGTTCGTTTCATCAACAGTCGACTTACACACCAGCACCACGTTGGCGTAATCGGCCACTTTCAGTGCGAAACTAAGGCCTGCCATGCCGGAACCTATCACTAAAAAATCGGTTGTACGATTCATAATTCTAATTTAACAAATTACTGTTTTGCGTCTGCATCCTGTAAGCCGTGTCTTCGGGTAAACCGGACGCAGCGGCCGCGGCAACAGCCAACTGGTCGCACCGCTCGTTCAGCGGATTTCCCGCATGCCCCTTTACCCAAATAAATTTCACGTTATGCTTCCGGTAGTTTTTCAAAAAACGCTGCCACAAATCGGCATTTTTCTTGTTGCGAAACCTTTTCATTTCCCAGTCGAAAAGCCACTTTTTCTCTACGGCGTCCACCACATACGAAGAATCGCTGTACACGGTCACGTCACATCCTTCGTATTTCAGCGCTTCCAGCCCTGCGATAACGGCCATCAGCTCCATGCGATTGTTGGTTGTGCAGGCATATCCTCCCGATAGTTCCTTGCGATGTGCGCCGCTCATCAGGACGGTGCCATATCCGCCGGGACCCGGGTTGCCCGAAGCCGCGCCATCGGAATATATGACCACATTAACTTTCGACATCTACGACGCTTTTTCCGTGTGCGACGGTTTTATGGCGTTGGCGCGAAGTGCTGCATCCTGTTTCCGGTTATTGAAGATATCGCAAGCCATAAATAAAGCCGTGCGGAACGAGTCGGGCGACGCTTTCCCGGTGCCGGCAATGTCGTATCCCACGCCGTGCGCCGGCGATGTGCGTACAAACGGCAGCCCGGCGGTGTAATTCACGCCCGAATCAAACGACAGGGCCTTGAACGGCACCAACCCCTGGTCGTGGTACATGGCCAGTATCGCGTCAAAACGGCGATACGACACAGCGCCGAAGAACCCATCGGCGGGATAGGGGCCAAACGTCAGGACGTTCTTTTTGTTCGCCTCCGCAATAGCCGGACTAATAATGGCTTCTTCCTCCTTGCCCAGCAGGCCGTTGTCGCCGGCATGCGGGTTCAGCCCCAACACCGCAATACGCGGGCGGCGAATCATAAAATCAGTGATTAACGTGCGGTTCAACAATTCCAGTTTTTCCAGAATATGCGCCTTCGACAGGCGTTCCGGCACTTCGGCCAGCGGCACGTGTCCGGTTACTACACCGATTCGCAAGGCGTCGCCAATAAGCATCATCAAATGATTTTTCGCGTCGAACGCTGACGACAAATACTCGGTGTGTCCCGGAAACTTAAACTTGTCGCTTTGCATGGTGTTTTTGTTAAAGGGCGCCGTCAGCATGACGTCTATTTTGCCGGCTTTCAGGTCCGACACCGCCATTTCGAGCGCGCGCAGGGCCGCCTGCGCGGCCTCTTCCGTGGGTTTTCCCGGCTCTACCCGCAAGTCGTCGGACACACAGTTAATAATGTTCACGCGCTTGGCGTTTATTTCCGACGCGTTATTTATACTATTCAGGCTGAAATTCTCGCAGGACGGAATGAGTTTCCGGTAATAAGAAGCAGTGCGTGAAGATCCGTAAATAACCGGAATACAAAACTCATTGATACGGCTATCGGAAAGCGTCTTTAAAATGACTTCGTACCCAATACCGTTAATATCGCCATGTGTAATCCCTACACGAACCTTCTGTTCATTCATGTGCTATTTCGTCCAAATTTCTACCCGGTTGTTTAACTTGCGACCGGACTGGGTGAAGTTCGTTTCCACAGGATCAGACAAGCCTTTCCATGATGTTGTTATTTCTTCCGATGTGATGCCGTGCGCATGCAGGTAGGCGGTCACCACTTCCACACGACGTTCCGACAAGCGCTTGTTATAGCCATGTCCGCCAAGATTGTCCGTATAACCGGTGAGATACACCTTGCCGCCCTGTTTCAGTAGGGCTATCACTTGCTGCAACGTTTGTTCCGCTTTTTCATTTAATGCGGCGCGGTCGAAATCAAAATAGACATTGGCCACGAAAGTTCCCGTTACAGGAGTCAATTTAACAGGGACATCGATCTTCTTGCTCTTCGGCGAAGACTCGATATCCTGCACAACGGTTTGGTAGCCTTCTGCCTTTATCTTCACACTGTATTTCGACCCGGCCACGGTGTTTACATTAAACTTCCCCTGTTCGTTTACTTTTACTTCTTCGGTTATGCCGCGCGTCACGTCGGTAAGCGTAACCGTTACATCCGTAACAGGTTTCTTCGTGTCGATGCCCACCACAGCGCCCGACAGGGCTACCAGTGCAGGCGCAGACGATTCAACTGCTGCGGGTTTTGTCTTCTCCACAACCGGCTTCGGTTCCGGTTTTGGCTCCAGTTTCACCACAGGTTCCGGTTTCGGCTCCGGTTTCACCACAGGTTTTTCCACTACAGGTTCCGGTGTTACTGCCGGTTCCTCAATGACAGGTTCGGGCACCAGTTCCACTTTAGGCTCCGGTGTTACTGCCGATTCCTCAATGACAGGTTCGGGTACCGGTTCCACTTCAGGTTCCGGTGTTACTGCCGGTTCCTCAATGACAGGCTCGGGTACCGGTTCCACGACCGGTTCCGGCGTTACTGCCGGTTCTTCAATGACAGGCTCGGGTACCGGTTCCACTTCAGGTTCCGGTGTTACTGCCGGTTCTTCAATGACAGGCTCGGGTAGCGGTTCCACGACCGGTTCCTCTATAATTTCCGGTTGTTCTATAATTTCAGGCTCTGGAATAACTTCCGCTACAACCTGTTCAGGCGTTACTTCAGGTTCTATGGGAGAAAGCGTAATGTTATGCGTCAAGACTTGTCCGGGGCCTTTTGCCACTTCAAATACTTCCTCCGCCGTGAGGTATCCCGGAGATTCTATCATCAAACGATATGTATTTCCCGATGCGATGGTCACGCCGAGCATCCCTTTATCATCGGTGGCCAGGCTATTTTCTATTTCCGTATCCTTAACGGTTAATTTCACCGATACGGCCAGCGGTTGAAGGGTTTTCTCGTCGCTCACATATACCTTTAAATCTACAGGATATTCCCGATTTTCAAGTATGGAGTCGGGAGATTCATATAAAGGCACTACCGGCGTAAGCACAACGATATCCTCTTCATAAGAAACATTTTCCTCTTCCAGCGTCTGTTGCGCCGCAATATCTTCAGCCGTCAAGGTGAAGTCCCTCGATTCGGTGGGCCGGCGCGGCTCGTCTTCGGGCACTTCTTCAAGAACCGGCACGGGAGTGAGCTCCACAATAGTCGATACGGGCTCGCTGTCCACGTCCGGAATCACTTCAGCCACGGCTACAGGCGGTGCGATAGATTGTAATTTAAATGTCTTCGACAGTTGCTGGTCGCGATCTTGCGTTACAAATTCTTCCGTATATTCCTCGTAACCATCCGCAGTGGCCGTGAGCACATAGGTTTTTCCCGCAGCCAGATTGAATTTAACCAATCCTTTGCTGTTGCTTTCCACGATGCGTTCGTCGTCCGAATCTTTAACCGCCAGCTTTATTTTAGCGGACACAGGTGCCAGCGTAAAGTTGTCGGAAACCAAACCCGTAACGGCTACCGGATATTCTGCTTCCTGCGACTGCTCTTCAGTGTCGACAACAGGCATCAATACCACGACATCTTCATATTCGCTTTCCGTTTCCGGCGCTGCCGCAGGCACCGCAGGCTCGATCCGCTCCGTCACCGCGTCCGCCACGGTCTTTACATGGTCGATCACATTTAACGGCGACAGGCCGATATTTTTCGTTAATTTTTGCCCCACTTCGTCGCTCACCCTGAAGTCTTCCGTATAGGGCCGGTAGCCCGGAGCCTCTATGGTGACGCGGTATGATCCGCCCGCCGACAGGGTGGCGTAAAATATGCCCTTGTTATCCGTTTCAATAACTTCCTCGGCGTTGTTGCTTTTATCGAGAAGGCGCAAATTTACGGCCAGCGGCATGTAGGTTTGGTTGTCGGAAATAAATCCATGCATCGCGGCAGGATATTTTGCCACGATAGAAGATATTACCTCAGGGTCTGTAGAGAACAAATCCGAAACGGTTATAGCCGACTCTCCACCGGACGAGATTGTGCCGATGGCTTCAGCGCTTACGTTCACAGCGGCGGGCGTCGATTTGCGCACAGGCAGCACGCCGGGCATGAAGTTCACCATGTAGATGTCGTATCCACCCTTTCCGCTGATGCGGTTTGAAGAAAAGTACAGTCGGTTTCCATCATCCGAAACAGAATATATAATGTCATCGGCGGCGGAGTTAATGGGATAGCCTAAATTTTCGGGCTTGCCCCATTGCCTGCCGTCATATTCCGTTTTAAAGATATCATATCCGCCCATGGTTTGGTGGCCATTCGAGCTGAAATACAGAATCTTGCTGGTGGGGTGTAACGCCACGCCGAATTCATCACTGGAAGTGTTTATTTCACTAAAGTTGTGAGAACGTTCCCAGCGCCCTTTTTTATCGCGTTGGGTCATAAAAACATCAAATCCGCCGAGGCCGTCGTAGCGGTTACTTGAAAAGAACGCGATCGGCTTATCGTACGATTTCGATAAAGTGGCCAGGGACTCATAGTACCCCTGCCCCATCTGTTGCTGGCTGCCGATATTTACCGAAAACCATCTTGTGAGTGCGGGCGTACCGCTTTTGTCCACCAGTGTTAATTCCGTTAATGTTTCTTTCTCGGGAAGCAAGAACGACTGGTTGGTTTCCACGGCCGTTCGCCATCCTCCGGAAGAGCGCTCTGCTGCATACAGCCTGTTTTTCCCGGCGGAAAAACGTTGAAAGAACAGGATCTCATCTCCTCCCGTGACAACCGGCAAATACTCCGCACCGTCGGTATTCATCGCAGTGCCTACGCTTTCCACACGAACATCTACCGCATCGCTCACCAATTCCTGGGCATATCTGCATTCTTTAATTTTTTTGCTGATAACGTCGCTCATCTCCGCTTCATTGCCATAATTCCTTGCCGCGATACTGTACGACTCAATGGCCTGTTCAAACGCACCCATTTGCTGGTGAGCCTGCCCGATTAAGAAGTGTACATCCTTAAATCCCTTCTCGTCAAACAGCAGCGCTTTTTGCAGGAATTCCAAGGCTTTCGCACATTTGCCAATGTATAAGTACGATTTCCCGATGGTATAATTCAACTGTCCACTCTGCGGATTAAAACTATTGGCTTTTAAAAAATACACCAGTCCTTTCGACACCATGTCCATCGCTTTGGCCATGTGCCGGACGTCTACTCCTTTTCCAAACAACATGGTTTCGGCTTCAAAAAGGAATTTCTCCCCTTGATAAATGTCCGCTAACGCCTTCTTTAATTCGTCTTCACGGCCCGGAAAATTGTTGTGTTCAAACTTGACATTTTGGGCATAAGCGCCCGTAATTATCATAAAAATAGTGGCAAATAATGCACACTTTTGTTTTAAACTGCTCATAAGCTTAAATTTATTGACTTGCGTAATAATAAACGACAAATATAGCACTTTTTTTTATATTATGGAATTGATTCGCCTTAAAATTTCTTCTTTTTTAAGGAGCGCGGCGATTTCAAACAAATCCGGCCCTTTTGAAGCTCCTACAATACAGAGCCTGAACGCATTCATTATAGCACCCATATTCAAACTGTTACTTGCAATCCATTCATGTACAGCGTGTGCTATATTTTCCTTGGTAAACGGCTCGATGGCGGCCAACACCGTAGCCAGCACCTTCATTAAGGGTAAAGTTTTCGGATTCCAGTATTTTTTCACGGCCTTTTCATCATAAGCGGTGGGTGCTGTGAAAAAATAGGCCGAAAGTTCCCAGAAGTCCCCCACAAAAGTAGCCCGCTCTTTAATAAAACCACATACCTGTGTCACATAATCATCGGCAGCCGTAATCCCCCGTTCGCGCAATTCCACCTGATAAAGCTGCGCCAGCTCCTCATTGGACTTCGTCCTCAACACTTGCTGGTTAAACCATTTCGCCTTGTCGGGATTAAACTTGGCGCCCGATTTGATGACCCGGTCCAACCCGAACAGGTTCACCAGCTCGTTTAGCGAAAACAACTCCTGCTCGGTGCCCGGATTCCAGCCCAACAACGCCAGCAAGTTGATAAAGGCTTCGGGGAAATAGCCGTCTTCCCGGTAGCCTCGCGAAAGTTCGCCGCTCAGCGGGTCTTTCCATGCCAGCGGAAACACCGGGAAACCCAAACGGTCGCCGTCGCGTTTGCTGAGCTTTCCTTTTCCGTCGGGCTTGAGCAGCAAGGATAAATGGGCAAATTCGGGCTGCGTGTCCGTCCACCCGAACGCTTCATACAATAAATAATGTAACGGCAACGACGGCAACCACTCCTCTCCCCTGATCACATGCGAAATGTCCATCAAACGGTCATCTACGATATTGGCCAAGTGATAGGTGGGCAGCCCGTCGGCGGCTTTCCACAGCACTTTATCGTCGAGCGTGGAGGTGTTCACCGTGACTTCGCCGCGAATCAAATCGTGCATGCGCACGTCGCGGTTTTCGGGCATCTTAAAACGCACCACCCAGTGCGTGTCCTGTTGCAGGCGGGCGGCCACCTCGCCGGCAGGCAGCGTCAACGACGTTGGCCGCTGCGTGCGCACCTTACAATTATAGGTAAACGTTTCCTTCTTCTCTTCCGCCTCTTTCCGCAACGCGTTAAGCGCTTCGGGCGTATCGAACGCATAGTAGGCGTGTCCGCTCTCCACCAATTGTTCGGCATATTGCCGGTATAGCGCCTTACGCTGCGATTGCCGGTAGGGCGCATGCGGGTTACGCGCGTCGGGCTGCTCCGCTATTTTTCCGTCGGCGGTCAATCCTTCGCTGGGAAGAATATTGCACCACGCCAACGCTTTAATAATATACGCCTCGGCGCCGGGCACAAAACGCCCGCTGTCGGTGTCTTCGATGCGGATAATGAAATCGCCGCCATGCCGGCGGGCAAATAAATAATTGAATAGCGCGGTGCGCACTCCCCCGATATGCAAAGGCCCCGTGGGACTGGGCGCAAAACGTACGCGAACTTTCCGAACTGTCATGCCGACTTTATAAATTTGTGTTATCTTTGCAAAGATAACATTTTTGAAGCACATTACATAACGAGAACGGCGACTTTGAAATAAAAATGCCACCGGGAAAGACACCACGAAAAAGAAGTCGCGGAACATCGCGCTCGAATTGATATACGGCCACACCTACCGCATCGACACGTCGCTTTCGCTAACTTTCGACGGACTGCTGGGGCCGTCTGCGTGCACCATCTGGCAGAAAACCAATGAATAATATTTTTGGCAGTCTCGGAAATCCTTTTTACCTTTGCCGCGGTCTTAGTTAAGAGTTAAGAATTAGAACCGTGAAAAACCTGTTACCCATAGAACCCGTCCACCCCCGCCGTTCCGGCACCCCCGCCAACGGGGGACAGTCCTCACCCCCAGCCCCTCTCCTGAAGGAGAGGGGAGAAAAGGAGAGGGGGGCGGTTCACCCCCTCCCGAGGGAGGGGGTGGCCGGAGGCCGGGGGAGGATTACATTATTCATTGTTAATTATACATTAATT
>JAITQN010000158.1 GCA_031288865.1 Prevotellaceae bacterium | reverse complement strand
CTGCAGCCTGTTCATTGCCCTAACGGGCACGCTGGCTGCACAAAACATAACGATCAGGGGAACGGTAAGCGACAACAACGGCGCATTACCCGGCACCACCATTGCCGTGAAAGGAAGTGCAAACGCCACCATCAGCGGCATTGACGGGAACTACAGCATTACCGTGCCCAACAGCAACGCCGTGCTGGTATTCTCCTTCCTGGGCTATGCCACGCAGGAAATCGCCGTGGGAAATCGTACGGTGATTGATGTAAACATGGAAGAAACCGCCAAATCCATCGACGAAGTGGTGGTGATTGGTTATGGCTCGCAGCGAAAAAGCGACCTGTCGATGGCCGTAGCGAACATCCAGGTAGACCAGACGATGAAAAGCCGTCCGGCTAATATCGGATCCGTATTGCAGGGACAAGTGGCCGGGCTGACGATTCAGTTCGACGGCGGCGACCCGCTGAGCGGACAATCCTACAACATCCGCGGCAAAGGCTCGCGCGACAGCGACGGCATCCTCTGGGTGGTTGACGGCGTGCCCGGCGCCCCGTACAACATGGAAGATGTAGAAAGCGTTACCGTGCTGAAAGATGCGGCGTCGGCGGCTATCTACGGCGCGTCCGTAGGCTCCGGCGGTGTAATTATCATCACCACTAAGCAAGCGCGGTCGGGAGAAGTGAAAGTGGACGTCAACGTGTCGCACAGTTTTCAACATGCGGCAAGCCTCCCGGAAGCGCTCAACTCCGAACAGTTCAATAAGTTGTGGCGCGACGTCATTGGCGTTGCCGGCACGGCCTTGACGCTTCCCGACGTATTCGACGCCGACCGCTATCCTTACGGCACGGCAACCCGCACCGACTGGCTCGATGAAATTTTCCGCACCGGACAGGTGCAACATTATGCCGTGTCGCTCACAGGCGGATCCGAAACGCTGAAAGCCTTTGCTTCCTTCGGCTACGACAAAACCGACGGACTGCTGATCAACACGTATAAAAGTCAGCTAAACGGGAAAATGAATATTGATTTTCAAGTTACAAAATGGTTGAAATTTGTTCAAAAGGGCTCGTTTCAATACAAGAACGGGCAAGGCGGCATTAGAACAAACTCGCACGAGAGCTACATTGTGGAAGCCTTGGGCTACCCGCCGTCGGCCACTGTGTATGAATACGACGAAAACGGCAACCTGGTGTATGGCAACGACGGCAATCCGCTATATGGCGGCACTACGCCGCGCTGGTCGGACATTACC
This sequence comes from Prevotellaceae bacterium, assembly GCA_031288865.1. Taxonomy (GTDB): domain Bacteria; phylum Bacteroidota; class Bacteroidia; order Bacteroidales; family UBA932; genus JAIRLC01. The sequence continues at coordinate 2,882 of JAITQN010000158.1, read as the reverse complement.
GGCTATGGCGCCGGCCGCAATCCGGTGGCTTCGCTAAACCGCCTGCGGCAAAACCGTCCGGAATCGTCTATCTATTCCACTTCTACCCTGGAGCTAAAGCCCTTACGGGGACTAACGATTCAATCGGATTTTACAGCTTCGTTATATTCCGGCCGCTACGAAAACTTTGACTCAAGGATTCCCGAACTGGGGCGCCCAAATCCTGAAAATTCACGTTACGTGTCCGCCACATGGGAAACCCACTGGTTATGGGAAACCATTGCCACCTACGCGGCAGACTTCGGCAAGCACAACTTCAGCGCCATGGCCGGATACACCATGCAGGCGTGGAATCATCGCGACAACGGAACCACCACCACCGACTACGACCGCGAAGACGAACACTACACTGTTTTCACCAATGCCAACGAATGGAGCAAAGCCAAGCCCTCCGAAAGTATTTGGGACGACTCCATGCTCTCCGGACTGGGACGGATAGGCTATTCTTACGACGATCGTTATTTTGCGACGGCCAGCCTCCGCTATGACGCTACGGCAAAACTGGCGCCCGAAAATAACGACCAGATATTTCCGGCCTTTTCTGCGTCGTGGAAGATTACATCCGAAGACTTTTTTCACGTACCGGTTATCAACCTGCTGAAACTGCGCGGAAGCTGGGGGCGTGTGGGCGACTGCGGCTCCGTACCCCGCTATTCTTATAACCCGTCGATGGGTATGACAGGCAATCCGGGTATTTTAGGAAAAGACATTAATGTGCCGGTATATGGCGTTTACCAGCGAACCATTGCGAACCGTTCATTAGTGTGGGAAACCACCGAACAAACCGGCTTCGGGTTAGATGCTGCATTTTTCAACAATACGTTAGATGTATCGGTAGATTATTTCCGCAAAACGACCAAAGATTTGATTGATTACCAACCAATGCCCTCGGTGGCCGGTTTGGAAGAAGAGCCGCGCGGCAATGTAGGAAAAGTGTTGAATACCGGATGGGAATTCAGCGCCAATTACCATAAAACTATCGGCGACATAAAATTTACCGTATACGGCAATGCCGGCACGGTACACAGCGAAGTATTAGACCTTAGCCCCCGCGATTTGATGGATCATGACTTGCGATTGCGGTCGGCCGTGGGACAACCCTGGTATGCCTACTCCCTGATCCCCACCGATGGCATCTTTCAATCGTATGATGAAATAAGGAATCACACCTATACCAACCCGCAAACCGCCGCCACCAACCTTATTCAACCCAACGCCCGACCCGGCGATATCAAGTTTGTGGATTACAACAACGACGGCAAAATCACGAACGACGACCGGAAGTTTATGGGCAGCTACCTTCCCTCACTGACGTATGCCTTTGGCGGCACGGTGGAATACAAAGGATTTGATTTCAGTATTTACTTCCAGGGCGTGGCCGGCGTAAAAATATACAACTATTTCCGCCAAAACGCTTACCTGAACGGCGCCGCAGGATCCAACATGTTTACAGACGTCCTGAATGCATGGAATTACAATACCCAATCGGGAAATCCCCGCATCAGCTGGTTGGACGATAATAACCAAAATTACAGCAATGCCTCCGATTATTATTTGGAAGACGGCGACTACCTGCGGCTGAAAAACGTCACACTGGGATACACTTTACCTAAGGCATGGCTACGCGGCGCAGGCATGAACAACGCGGGCATCCGCCTGTATGTGGGCGCAGAAAACCTGTTTACGTTCACCAAATACACCGGCTTCGACCCCGAAGTGGGCAATCACGGCGTAGACGGTGGCGTGTATCCCGTAGCGCGGACATTTATAGTGGGACTTAACGTTAACTTTTAAACATTTAATCACATGAAACAAATATATAAAATAGGAATTGGGTTACTCACTACTGCTTTTTTGATATGCGGATGTGATGACTTCCTGGAACACGAACCTTACGGCGCTTCGACGGCCGACAACTTTTGGAAAACGGAATCCGATGTGAAAAGCGCGCTGGATGCGTTTTACGACTATACCAATTATGAAGGCGTATGCGGCCGCGGCATCTTCTATTACGAAAATTGCAGCGACGACATGTTTACCGGCCGCACGCAGGCGCCGTCGGATTCCTACACGTGCGAAAACTTTATGATGGGCGCCGTAAATAACCTGGATGTAAACAGCACATGGCCGGTGATGTACCGGATGATCAACAAAGCCAACAATATTTTGCGTTATGTGCCCGGTATGGATATTTCGGACGAAGTAAAAAGCAATGCCATCGGGCAAGCTCACTTTTTCCGTGCTTATGCTTACCTGTGGCTCGCGCCGTGGTATGGCGACAACAGCATCAACGGCGGAATACCCATTGTTACGGAAAATACGCCGGTGGATGATATGGATGTGCCGCGCCCTCCTACCATCCTCGACAACTACAACATGATTATTGCCGACATGCGCGAAGCCGCCCGGCGCCTTCCCCTGCTTTCGAAAATGTCCACAAGCGATTACGGCCGCCCCTACAAAACGGCTGCATGGGCTTTCGCCGCCCGCGCCGCCCTCTATGCCGCGCAATACCAAGACAACAGCAAGGCTACGGAAACACACACTCCTACGGAGTATTACAACATGGTGATTGAATTGTGCGACAGTATCATTAATTTAACCGGCGACGATAAACGCGAGTTGCATTATACCAAAAGCACACGTAGCAACTTTGCCGATCTTTTCACCTGGGAAAATAATTTCTCAAAAGAGTACATCTATTCGATATTGGGCAATGAAACGGCCGGGCCGAAATTCCACGGCATGTTCTTCCAAGCCGCAGGTTGGGGTTACTACAACACTTGGGGCTATTTTATGCCTACGCTCAGTTTATATAAAGCCTATGAAGATGAAGGTGATGT
>JAITQN010000081.1 GCA_031288865.1 Prevotellaceae bacterium | reverse complement strand
GTCAGCGAGGCCTGGGCGTCCCACAACGCTTCCGTACTGGCATAGCCCGGTTGTTTCCGCAAGGTGACATAGGTATCGGTGCCGAAGTACAGGGTAGTGCTTTTGGTCAGGTTAATATCCAGGTTGATGCGGCCATTGTACGTATTATACCCGACTCCCGACCGGTAAGGATTGCTTGGAGACGTCTTGTAGGCCGCGCCTTCGTTAGACATGCCCAGGCTGACGAAGTAGCGGGCTACCTCGCCACCTCCCTGCGCACTCACATAGTAGGTTTGTTGAAAGCCATTTGCTTTCATGATTTCTTTCTGCCAGTCCACATCGGGATACAGGTCGTTGTCCAAGTGGTAGCGGATAAAGCCCATCTCCTGCTCGTTATACACAGGCACATCGCCGCGCACTGCGCGCGCTTCGTTCGCTAAGGCGGCATAATCATACGCCCCGAGGTATTCCGGCATCCTGTTCAAGTGCGACAGGGTAAAATTGGCTCTTGCCGTAATTTTCAGCTTGCCCGGCTGGCCGCGCTTGGTGGTTACCAATACCACCCCGTTGGCGCCGCGCACGCCATATACAGCCGTCGCTGAGGCATCTTTCAGGATGGAGAATGATTCGACGTCGGCCGGGTCAATCGCATTCAGGTTGCCTTCCAGCCCGTCAATCAGTACGAGTGCCGAACTGCTTGCGCCGAACGTGCTGATACCGCGCACCCAAAATTCCGAGATATTTTTGCCCGGCTCGCCGCTCGTCATCATCGAAATCACGCCCGGCACGCGGCCGCCAATCATGTTGACGAGGGAGGTGGCCGGCGTTTGCAATTCTTTGATGTCTATCGAAGTAATGGCGCCCACCACGCTTATCTTGCGCTGGCTGCCCAGGGCGGTGACAACCACTTCCTCCATTTGCGTGGCCGAAGGGGTCATTTTAACCACAATTTGATTGTCTTCCTTTTCGACAAGGTACTCGAAGTTGTTATATCCGATAAAAGAAACTACAATCACGTCGCCTTTGACGGCCTTGATTTTGAATGCCCCGTTCTCGTCGACTATCGCCCCCAGCGACACGCCGCTTTTCAAAAACACTGTGGCGCCGGGCATGGTCTGTCCTGCCTCGTCATACACCACGCCGGCCATATTCCAGGATTGCTGCGCCAAGCCCGATAAAGAAAGCAGGCTCATTGCCAGTATAATAATGATATTTTTCATGTGCATATTATTTATGTTATTTAAGGTACGATTGGTTACATAAGACTATTCTACAGACAACCGGCGTATCACATTGTTGTTGTAGTCGGCCACATAGATATTATAGTCCTTGTCAATGGCTACCCCGGTGGGCTCGTCGAACAACGCGTCTTCCGGGTTACCGTCCTGATAGCCGGCTATGCTGCCTTTACCAATGATCGTAGAGACCATGCCGTCGGGTGTAATTTTCCGGATGCAATGGTTAAACCTGTCCGCCACCAGGACGGAGCCATCCTCGTCGATAATGAGCTGGTGCGGGCCGTTAAATTCAGCCTCTAAGCGCGCACCGTCTTTCCAGCCCGACCTGCCCGGATAACCGGCAAACAACAAGAATTCTTTTGTAAGGATGTCGTACGTATAAATAGCATGCGTCTTGCTGCCGGTGAGGTACAATATATTGGGATGGTAAGGGTCGAAATACACAAAGGCTTCATTCCAAGGTAATATACCATTAGAAAGCTCCTCTCCGGTCCGGGTTAGCGGATCGAACTTTACTATTCCCCCGTCTACTGCTTTTGTATAAATACATTCATCCAACAGGCAGGCCGACAGGCCATGCTTATAGCTGATGAGGAAGTCTTTCATTCCCCCTGCAACCTGTTCTGCGGTTGGATGCAATATCAGCCGCGACTTGGGCGCCCATTGCGCATCGGGGTCGAACGAGTAGTAGCCGTCTCCCCCGTCGGTGGGCGCCATGATGACCTTTCCATTCGCATCTGCCGTCGGGGCACCGAGCGGATCACCCGTATATAACGCCTGCACCATATCTTGCTCCAGGTTGATCAGCACAAAGCAGTAGGGGACGCGCCAGTGTGACAGGAATATATTTCCTTCGGCGTCTACACATAACATATAGGGATGATCGAAAGCGGCTTCTGCCAGCGTGCCGCCCTTAAATTCGGTAGCACCTTTTTTACCGGCTACGGTCACTACCATAGTCATGGTACGGTACCGGAATCTTTTGTCCGCCAGCACTGCCGAATCGCCTTCCACCACTACCGACAGGGTACATTCCTCTCCCGGCTGGCGCGGCGTGATCACATAAAGGCGGCTTCCATCCGAGCCCACCACCGGGGCACGCATCGTATTAAAATACACTTTGATTTTTGACAAATCGGCGCCGAAATTGTCGCCGTGGATCAGGACTTTGGTGGCCATGCCGCCCGAATCGGGCTCAAAGCCGGTCACCTTTACCGGTTGCGAGGGATCGTAAGTCCCCCTGTCGAGACTGTCGTTTTTGCTTTCGCACGACCAGATAGCGAAGAATGACATGCTGCATGCGGCGAGCAAGAGCAGGCACATCCTTCCGGTTTTTTTAGTTTTCAGTTTTTCATTCATAAGTATTATTTTTAGAAAGTTTAGCGGACGAAATACAATAAAAAAGTGTGCAATTTTTTTGATAGCTGTGCGCTTCCCCTATAAAGTCGTGCATCTTTAATCTATTCTTCATTGCTCAGTTCCAGCAAATATCGTTCCCGACGACCATATCGGGGACACGATTTCGTTGTTTTTTGACATAAAAGGTCGAAATTCACTATTGATATACAGCGAAATAAGAAGAAAAGGGGAAAAATATAATGGGGAACTGCATTTAAATTCACCTGTAAAATGAATGTACAGAAATTGTTACGAGCCTATAAAAGGGGGATGAAATAGGGGAATAAATTAAAGATTACTTCACACGTAAAAAAATATAATATTGAATTACAATGTATTATAAAAATATAAATAAATTTATTAAAAAATTTTAATAACTATTGTTTTTTTATATATATCTTTACAAAAAGCCAAGAATTTTCCTGATGTTTCCGGCAAGGTAAAACACAAAGTGAGGGTAATCATTTCTTCACCGTCACTTCGATAATCGAATCAAGGTCGTCTAAGGGAACATTCAATTCAAAAGTAAGTTCTCCTGTTTTCTTGTGCTGTTTCCACACCAAAGGCGCGTCGATGT
>JAITQN010000077.1 GCA_031288865.1 Prevotellaceae bacterium | reverse complement strand
GCTATAGGTAGAACGGGCAACGCCTGTGGGCACACTGGTGGCATTGGTCAGCACCTCGTTGGTAGACACTACCTGATTATAGCGCACCGTTACCTTATGACGGTCGTTCATGTTCCAGTCTACCCGCGCCAGCACTTTATAGTTCTCGCTGGTAAACGGGTGCCAGTTCCAGTCGCCGGGGTCGTAGCCGTAGACATCAAGCAGGTGTTGCTTCAAGTCGGACAAGCGCGAAGTTTGGGCGCGGGAAATGTAATTGGTTGCGTCGGCGTTCCCGTCTGTGCTCGTTTTCCATGAGGTGCTCGGCTTGTTCGATTTTTCATATTCTCCGTTTACGAAGAAAAACAATCTATCCCTGATAAGCGGCCCGCCCAAGCTTAAGCCATACGTTTGCATGGCTGTTTCGTCCCAGTCGTATTTTGCGCCGTCGATTGTTTTTCCGGCAAACGATTCGGGGCGCAGGTAGGTGTAAACCGACCCTTTCAGCGTGTTATCGCCGCTTTTGGTAACCGCATTGATGCCGGCGCCGGTAAAGTTGGACTGGCGGATGTCAAACGGAGCGATGTTTACCGAAATCTGGTCGATGGCGTCTATAGAAATGGGTTGCGCATCGCCGCCGGGCAAGTTGCTGATCCGGTCGCTTAAGCCGAAACTGTTATTAAAGACAGCGCCGTCCACCGTAATGTAGTTATATCTTCGGTCGCGGCCGGCAAAAGAATTGTTGCCGTTAGACTGGGGCGTCAATCCGGCAAAATCGTTAATACTCCTGTTAATCGACGGCAACGTTTGAATCTGCTGGTTGGTTACGTTCGTGGCCGCGCCGGTTTTGGAAAAAGCAGCGCCCGTGACAACCACTTCCGGCAAAGTAATGCTGCGCTCCGCTAATGTAGCATCCAATTGTACCTGCACACCCAATAAAATAGAAATCCCCTCGACGGTTTTAGACGCAAAGCCGATAAATGAAAATTCCACTTTAAAGTCCTGCCCTACGCGAATACCTTGAATAAAATAATTTCCGCTGCCTTGCGTCACCGCATAATAAACAGTTCCCGACGGCACGTGCGTTATTTTCACAGCCACTCCCGCGAGAGGTTCCCCGTGGTTGTCCTTCACCATCCCGGCAATGCTGCCGGTGGTCACTTGTGCATACGCTACACAAACAAAAAACAATCCCAATAATGTATTTGCCAGACGCACAAGAATTCTCGACCTCATAGTTAGAAAATTTTGCCCAAAAGTACGATTTTTTTGTCAGTATAAAAAAAAGTCATACCTTTGCGCCCATTATTAACCGTTGTGGAAAGATTTGCTCGCTTGCAACCACAATTAAAAAAATGCTAAAATGAAAAATACACTCTTTACTTCAGAGTCGGTGTCGGAAGGACACCCCGACAAAGTAGCCGACCAAATTTCAGATGCCATTCTTGATGAATTTTTACGCCAGGACCCCGAGTCGAAAGTGGCGTGCGAAACGTTCGTGACCACCGGCCTCACGGTAGTGGGCGGCGAGGTGCGCACACAAGGCTATGTAGACGTGCAGGAAGTGGCGCGCCGCGTGATTAACCGTATCGGCTACAACAAGGCCGAGTACAAGTTCGACGGCGACTCCTGCGGCGTACTGTCGGCCATTCACGAGCAGTCGCCCGACATCAATCAGGGTGTGGTGCGCAAGAAGGCCGAAGAGCAGGGCGCCGGCGACCAGGGCATGATGTTCGGCTACGCCTCGAACGAAACGGACGAGTACATGCCGTTGCCCCTGTTACTGTCGCACATTGCGCTGCACGAGCTGTCGGTGATTCGCCGCGAGGGCAAAACGATGAAATACCTGCGCCCCGACTCCAAGTCGCAGTTCACTATTGAGTACGACGAAAAAAACCAACCGGCGCGGGTGCACACTATTGTAATATCTACACAGCACGACGAGTTCGACACCGAAGCGAAGATGCAGGCGAAAATCCGCAAGGATGTGCAGGACATTCTGATTCCGTGCCTCATTAAACGACTGCCCAAGCGGCTGCATAAGTTGTTCGACGGAAAATATATCCTCCACGTGAACCCCACGGGCAAGTTCGTCATTGGCGGCCCGCACGGCGACACAGGCCTCACGGGACGCAAAATTATCGTGGACACCTACGGCGGAAAAGGCGCGCACGGCGGCGGCGCTTTCTCGGGCAAGGACTCGAGCAAAGTCGACCGTTCGGCGGCGTATGCTGCGCGGCATATCGCCAAGAACTTAGTGGCGGCGGGCGTAGCCGGCGAGGTGCTGGTACAGGTGGCTTACGCCATCGGCATTGCCAGCCCGGTGAGCGTGAACGTGAACACCTACGGCACGGCAAAGGTCAAGCTCAGCGACGCCGAAATCGGTGAAAAAGTGAACAAGCTGTTCGACCTCCGCCCGGCCAAAATCGTAGACCGCTTCGGATTGAAATATCCTATTTTTGAAGCCACGGCCGCCTACGGGCACTTTGGCCGCGACTGCGTGAAAAAGAAAGTGGAACTCCGCTACAACGGAAAGAAAACCACGAAGGAAGTGGAATTTTTCGCGTGGGAAAAGTTAGACGCCGTACCGGCCATCAAAGCGGCATTCTTTAAGAAATAGCCTGCCGCCCGCAACTCCCTGTTTAAAACCGCAAATGTTTTACCGAACTGCCGGCGCGCTGGATAAGTTTTAGTGCGTCGATGCCTATTTGCAAATGCAGGTCGGCGAAATTTTCAGTGACGACTTTATCGCTTTGCGTTGTTTTCACGCCGTCAGACGTCATGGGCATGTCCGACACCAGCAGCAGCGCGCCGGTGCTGATCGAATTGTAAAACCCTACGGAAAACAGCGTGGCTGTTTCCATATCCACGGCCATACAACGGATGGTGCGCAAGTGTTCTTTAAAGGCATCATCGTATTCCCACACCCTGCGGTTGCTGGTATACACGGTGCCCGTCCAGTAGTCATGGTTTGAGTCACGCACGGTGGTCGACACGGCGCGTTGCAGCATGAATGCAGGCAATGCCGGCACTTCGGGCGGGAAATAATCGTTCGACGTGCCGTCGCCGCGCACCGCCGCAATAGGCAGGATGAAATCGCCCAGCCGGTGGTCGTGCTTGAGCGAGCCGCACTTGCCGAGGAAGAGCACCGCCTTCGGATGAATGGCCGACAGCAGATCCATCACGGTGGCCGCGTTCGGGCTGCCCATCCCAAAGTTTATCATGGTAATGCCCTCCGCCGTGGCGCAAGGCATATTGGCGTCTTCCGACACCACGCGCACGTTCATTTTTTGGGCGAACATGCTCAGGTAGTCCCTGAAATTCGTAAGTAAAATAAGGTTGCCGAAATCTTCTATCTTCTGCCCGGTGTAGCGGGGCAACCAATTGTCTACTATTTCTGCTTTTGTTTTCATAATCCGTTTATTTACTTTTTCTACGATGTTTCTACCCTGCGGAACAGCTGGTCGCGCAACCACGGCTCGTAGCCCGCTTCGCGGATGGCGGCCTGCATGCCCGCCGCATCCATCCGGTGCTTGGCGCCCGCCGCCGACACCACGTTCTCCTCAATCATAATCGAGCCCAAGTCGTTGGCGCCTGCATGAAGACACACTTGCGCCGTTTCGCGCCCCACCGTCAGCCACGACGCTTGGATGTTCGTGATGTTGTCGAGCACCAAACGGCTCACGGCTATCGTTCTGATGTATTCCACCGCCGACGCCGGTGTGGACTTCCCTTCGAGCTTCGTGCCCTGCAACTGCATCGGCCAGCAGATAAACGACAAAAACCCATGCGCGCCTTCCGGTTTTTCATGTTGCAAGTTACGAATTTTTATCAAATGCTGTATGCGCTCGCGTTTGGTTTCAATATGTCCGAAGACCATCGTGGCCGACGTGGGGAAGTTCAATCGGTGTGCTTCGCGCATCACATCGAGCCAGGCCTGGGCGTCGGGTTTGCCCGGCGACAGTTGCGCGCGCACGCGGTCGACCAAAATTTCGGCGCCGGCTCCCGGCAGACTGTCAAGCCCTGCATCGCGCAATTGCAGCAGCACCTCGCGATAGCTCAGCTTATTCAAACGCGCAATGTGCGCCACCTCCGGAGGCCCCAGCGCATGCAGTTTCAGCGCCGGATAGCGCTGTTTCAGCGTGCGGAATAAATCCGTATAAAAATTGAGACCATACTTCGGATGCAGCCCTCCCTGCAACAGCAGCTGGTTGCCGCCCAGTGCAAACAGTTCGTCGATTTTCCGGCAATACGCATCTATTGTCGTAGTAAACACCTTCCCGGTTTGGTGGGGCTTGCAATGAAAATTGCAAAACACGCATCCCGAAATACAGGCATTGGTGATATTGACATTCCGGTCGATCTGCCAACTTACGCCGCTTCCCGGCACGTGGCGTTGCCGGGAAGCATTAGCGAGTATCATCAACTCATTGACGGGCGCCCGCTCATAGAGGAACAGGGCTTCGTCTTCGGTAATCATTTATTGGCCTATAATTTTAAATTCCGTACGGCGGTTCTGGCTGCGCCCTTCTACCGTAGTGTTTGGCGCCACCGGCCGCTCATAGCCATAACCCACAAAGGTCAACCTTGCCGGATCAATGCCGTTTCTGATCAGGAAGTCCACAATGGCTTTTGCACGACGTTCCGACATAATCTGGTTTGCTTTCAGCGAACCGCGGTTGTCGGTGTGTCCCGAAATTTCCACCTTCATGTTAGGCTGATCGATCATCATTTGGTAGAGCACGTTCAATTCCTTGAACGACGCGGCCGTCGGGATATGTTGCCCGAAGTCGAAGAACACGTTACGTAGCGCCACGCTCTTGTCCACTTCCATCTTCAGGAGTTCCACATACAGGTCTCTTGTTTGCCTTGACCCGAACGGCACAGTGACATTTTGCGACTGGAAGATGTGTCCCGGCGCCATCACCAGCACGGCGTAGTTCGCTCCCGCCGGCACCGGCAGTGCGAATTGCCCGGTAGCGGCATTCGATTCAAATTGCGCCACTTCTATACCGGTGCGGGTGTTGAAAATAGAGATCACCGCTTTCATCGGGTTTTTCTGTTCATTCACCACCACGCCGTTCAATGTAACCATCTCAATACCTTTCACTTGCACAACAGATTCGATCACAAATTCGGAGATGCGTTGCGTATGGTAGGCCAACAGATTGTCTTCATAATTGCTGACCACCACTTTATTCGGATTCACCAAAGCAACGCGGTAGATGTCGAAACTACCGCGACTGCCCAAGCGGTTTGAGGAGATGTAAAACTCTGCCGTTTGCCCGGTGGGATAAAACGAAATTTCGTCGGACGGCGAGTTCAGCGGGTAGCCCAGGTTTTTCACACTCCCCCACACTTTATCTTTTAAGGTGGCCTGAAAGATGTCGAAGCCGCCTATTGACTCATGCCCCTGCGAGGCGAAATACAACGAGTTGCCCGATGCCGACACATACAAGATATGATCGTCGTATGCGCTGTTTATGGCTGCGCCGATATTCATGGGCTTGCTCCATTTGCCGCGATAGTCTCGCGTGGTATAATAAATATCATAGCCGCCATAACCGCCCGGCCGGTTGCTCGAGAAGTAGAGGATATCCCCTTCGGGCGACAGATAAGCTGAGCGTTCGTCCCACTTGCGGTGGTTGACCGCCTTGCCCAGCGTTTTCGGTTTTGTCCAGGTGTCGTCGCTGTTCCGGAACGATTCGAAAATATCGCCTTTTCCTTTGCCGGGGTTATGGAGCAACGCGTAATCCTCATTTCCGGTAAGGTAAAGCACGGCATATTCGTCATTCGACAACGTAGACAGTTGCGGATCGGCGAACATGTCCTTTCCTGACGCCGATAAGATGTTATACGCCCATTTGCCGGATTCCGTCAGCACGCCGCGGTTATAAGTCAGTTCATCCTCTCCATGGACGAAGAAAGGGTTGAAGTCGGGGCCTCCTGTATTGATGGATGCGCCCAGGTTGTCAATAAACACATTTTGCGGCGCTTTCACAGCCTCTTTTGCCGTCGAGCAGTCGGCAATGCGTTTTTCTACCAGTCCGGCGTACTTGTATCCTTCCGGCGACAGCCTGCTTTTATACAGTTTGTAGGATTCTATCGCCTGGTCGAACTGCTGTATGGATTGGTAGGCCATCGCCTGTATTAAATACAGTTCGGGGTTTACGTCGAGGCTCACACTCATGGCTTTTTGCACATAAGGCAACGCTTTTTCGCGTTGTACGAAAAGGTAGCACTTCGCAATGCGCCGGTTCAGGTCGGCATTATTCGGATTAAAGGCGTTCGCCTCCAAATAAAAAGGAAGGGCTGCGGCATAAAGCGCTTCGGCCTGCAGGTCGAACGCCAGCGGCGACGGACTACGTTTTTCCGCTTCCGTATAATATTTATCTCCTTCTTTTAGTTTCCACAGCGCATCGGCCAACTGTTCTTCTCTGTCGTAAAAATAATCACGGGTAAATGCCACATTAGTTTGTGCAATAGCAAGCCGGCTAACACACACTATGAATGCAAGGAAAAGATATTTCATCATTTTTTTCATGTTTTTTCACACTAAAATATTAAAACCTCATGTCTCTCATGTAATCTTCAGCGACCCGCACACCCAGCTCCGTGGCCTGCGTATAGTCGGCGCGAGCGCCGTCGGTGTCGCGCAGCATTTCCTTAGCCAGCCCCCTGTTCAGGAAGGCATAGCCATAGCGGGGAAACAAGTTGATGGCCTCGCTATAATCCTTGATGGCCTCCGCATATTCCCGCTGTTTAAACTTCGCATTGCCGCGATTGTTCAGCGCATAATAATAATCGGCCTTCACGAGCAGCGCTTCGGTGAAATCGCGAATGGCGCCTGCGTAATCGCCCGCGTCAATCTTTGCCAAACCGCGGTTGTTGTACGCGATGTAGTGATCGGGATTCACCTTAATCGAAGCCGTGTAGTCCTCAATGGCTTCGACATACTGGCCGAGGCTGCGCCGCAGGTTTCCACGGTTATTGAACGCGAAATCAATGGAATGCTCATCCAAGGCAATGGCCTTGGTGTAGTCGTTCATCGCCGCTTCCATATTGCCCAGTTCCCTGTAGGCGTTCGCCCGGTCGTTGTAAGCATAAATGTAATCGGCGCGATACTCGATGGCCTTGTTGTAGTCCTCAATAGCGCGTCCCATGTCGTGTTGCTCAAAGTACAAACCGCCGCGATAGTAGTAGGCTTGCGCAAACGTGGCATCCAACTCAATGGCTTTGGTGTAATCACTCATAGCCTCTGCGGTTTGCTTCAGCACATACTTGGCCTGCCCCCTGCCGAAGTAAGCGTTTGCCGAAGGCTTAATCTTTATGGCCGCGTCGTAATCGGCTATCGCGCCCGCGTAGTCGCGCATTTCATTTTTCACTACGGCACGGTTGGTCAAGGCCTGTTCAAATTGAGGCTTCATCCCAAGCGCCTTCGTAAACTTGTCCATAGCCGCTTCAAATTCGCCCTGTTCGAGCAATGCCACGCCATCATTGTAAAGGGTTTCCGCAGTAGGCTTGCCGCTTACCGACACCGTTTCAACCGGTTTAACCTTCAACACCAGCGGTTTCTGTGCAACAGCAACGCTTGATATTACTACGGATAATAATAATAGAAATAATTTTTTCATAAAATCCAGTACATATTTAAACGAACAAATATAATTATAAAAATGCAAAGTATCAAAAATTAATTAATGGAAGCTATTTATCAACGTGATATTCATTGTAATAATTAAACGTAAAAATTAAAAATTTTCGCCCAGCAGCTCATAAAATGCCTGCGGGTGGCTACATAACGGGCAAACTCCGGGCGCCTCGGGGCCTTCGTGCACATATCCGCACTCGCGGCAATGCCATTCCCGGGATTCCCCGCGCCGGAACACCGCTTTCGCCTCTATGTTTTTCAACAATTTGCGGTAGCGCTTCTCATGGCGCGCTTCTACCGTGGCGATCAATTTGAATTTTCCTGCAATATTGGGAAAGCCCTCCTCTTCGGCCACTTTAGCGAATTCGCTATACAGCGTTTCCCATTCCTCCTGTTCGCCATTGGCCGCCGCCAACAGGTTTTCGGCCGTAGCGCCTACTTTCCCCGCCGGGTAAGTCGCCGTAATTTCCACCTCGCCGCCTTCCAGCAACCTGAAAAACTCCGTGGCGTGGCGGCTCTCCTCCGTCGCCGTTTCCTCAAAAAACGCCGCAATTTGTTCATAGCCGTCTTTCCGCGCCTGCTTTGCAAACAGGGTATAACGCTTGTTCGCCTGCGATTCGCCGGCGAACGATTTCAACAGGTTCTGCTCGGTTCGAGTACCTTTCACTGATCTTTCCATGAGTCTAAATTTTAGTTAATATGTCGTAATATATAAATTGTTTCCACTGCGCCGCACGGCATACTCCTGAAGATGAAAAGTCTGATCTACCGCATAGCCGTTAAGCAGGTTATACACGGTTTTACACTTCGGGCAGGTGGCCGTGGCATTATTTCTATCTAGCTTTACAGCAGTGGTTTCTTCCGAAGTATTACGGGTGCAGGTGGCATCATAGGCCCTAAATTCGGCATCAGGGCCATAACCTGTCGGAACAATAATTACCCCGTTCCTATTGTATCCCTCATGCTCCTTTATTAAAGATTTTCCATTCTGTAAATCCGAATACACCAGCAAATTTACGTAAAAGTCGACTTTTACGTACGGCAACGCCGGCTCATCTTCCTTTGCACAAGAGAACGGCACTATTGCACTCAGCAACAAAAACAGTACGAAAACAGTCCTGCTTTTCATACGACAAAGATATAATTAAATTCGGAGAATGTAAAAAGTTTTTACCTTTGTATAAAATAAGTAACCTATGGTAGAAAAATTCACTTTACAATTTTTGACGCAACTCCGGAAAAACAATTACCGCGAGTGGTTTCACGCGCACAAGGCGGAGTATGACAAGGCGAAGCTGAACGTGCTCGGCGTCACGGCTTCCCTCCTGCAGGAAATCCACAAATTCGACACAACCATCGGGCTTCCCGACCCGCGCAAGTGCCTTTTCCGCATTGCCCGCGACACGCGGTTCTCGGCCGACAAGTCGCCCTACAAGCCCAACTTCGGCGCGATCATAAATCCCGAAGGAAACACCCGTTGCGAGCTGTCGGGATATTACCTGCACATCGAGCCCGGCAACTGCTTTGTGTCGTGCGGCATTTACATGCCATCGCCCAACATACTGAAGGCCATCCGCATAAAGATAGACGAGGAATGGGATGCCTTTTCGGCCATTTTGAAAAAAAAGGCGTTCCGCGATGCTTTTAGCACGCTGGTACACGACGAGGACGCGCTGAGCCGCGTGCCCGCCGGGTTCGACAAGAACGCGCCGGCCGCCGAGTTCTTAAAACTCAAGCGGTTTTACGTGATGGCGGGGCTAAGCAACAAGGAGGTGACCGGCAGCGATTTCGTGAAGCGAGCCGTCGCCCTCTACCGCCTCATGCTGCCGCTGAACACGTTTCTTAACGAAGCAGCGCGACAAAGTTATGGGTTATGAACTAAGAGTTAAGAGTTTATCTTAGCCATGTCTTTAGATGTTATATCTAAGGTTGGAGGGGAGCGAGCAGAAATGCTCGCTTCATCTTTTTATCTTGCCCACCTATCCATAAAATTTTTTGTAAAATCGTTCCTTTCGATTTGGTTTCTATAAACTTCTATCGGCTTCCCACTTAAAAGCACCTTTATTTCTTTTATATGCCTGTTCCTCAGATAAAACCTCTTTACCGTGTTCGCCACATACCGCGAACTCGCACCACCAACAATATTCAGGATAATCCTGTCGGACTGTAAAGACCCGGTGTTGAGCCGATTTTCTAATGAATTTTCGCCATAAACAGTTTTAAGTTCATAGATATATAGCATTTTGTCTTTTTGCAAGATAAAGTCAGGACTTTTGCTGTTGGGTAGTTTTGGCAGCATAAACACATTGTAACCAAGTTTGTTTAAGGTTCTTGCCGCATTCATATTGTCGTTATATTCCATATTTATCATTTTAATACTCCCAAATATTTTCGTGGCTGTTTTCGTTTCATTATCTTTTAACTTTGTGACAAACCCCTTATGTTGTATTATTTCACCAAGTATATTTGCCTTATCTCTATTGCTCAAGTTCCCATTGATAACTGCGATTAGTTTTGTAGCTACACCTTCTGCAATATTCGATAGTTGTTTTAACATATAGTGGCGGTTTTGGAATTAATAAAATGCACACAATATAATTGAATGCCATTGCAAAGATAATAATTTCTCAACACAATTTAATACAAATATATTTGCATTTCCGAAAATTGTGCTTATATTTGCAGAGTCATGGATCGAAAGGAGTAATCCCTGAAAACTTTGACAGCAACCCGTTAATTCGGAGGGATGTGAGTTGCTACGGTACCTTGCATCTATGATTTTAGATGTTATATCTAAGGTTGGAGGGGAGCGAGCAGAAATGCTCGCTTCATCTTTTTAATTAAGCGGCAGCACAGTCTGCAGTTACGAAAATGCAGCCCTCATGGGCTATTTTTTTATGCATTGTTCGCTCCGTATAACATAATTTAACACTTTTATGTTTGCATTTTCAAAAAACGTACGTATATTTGCAGCGTAAAATAATACGTTCTTTATTTTACTTGTTGGCGCTCACTTTTAGTACTATCCTTAAGAAACTTGAGAAATTTCCGAATAATGCTATTTGAGGAATGAAGTTGGCGCCCACACATTACTTTTTTTCAATTTCAATTTTTTCGTATTGTTAGAAAGACAGGTGTGGGCCTGATTTATTTTGATAGCATTGGTTTCTCAAGACCACTTAAGGAAAAATAAATTACCTATAGGCTCGCGCTACTTATTTTTAGTTAAGAGTTAAGAACTAAGAATTAAGAGTTGTTTAATTGTTTCTTGTATACGTCGCAATATTTTTGCGATGTGGGATTGTATTGTTCATTGATAAAAGGGCTGCTGCGGATTAGTTCTTCTTCTTACATTATCACCTGTTGTATGCGGCAACCCTTTTTTTCGGTGAACGGAGAACGGCTAACGGGGAACGGAAAGGTGAATGTATAAAAAGCGTAAAGCGAATGAGTATGATATGAATAATGTGATGATGTGATTCCGTGCCCTGTAGGGGCATCATATCGGTAGCCCCGGGTAAGGACGCGGAGCGGCCGCCACCCGGGGTGGGCATGAGCGAAGGAAAATCCGCGCGGTATACAGACGAGGTAAAAGGTGATAGTGGGTGTTCCGCGCGGGCGATACAGAAGGTGGGAAGACAAATGTGTTAATGTGAAAATGTGATTAATTAAAACCAATATGAAAAGTATGAAAAAATTGTTTTTATTATTGCAATGCTGTCCTGTGTGGCTGGCAGCGCAAAATGGCATCACCATTTCTGAGTTTAAGGCTGCCCCCGGCACGGTAACGTTTACCGTGAGCTGGAACAAACCCTCAGTCGACAGCGCGTGGGTGTTCGTGGACTATAACAAGTCCGGCACCATGACCCGGCTGGAATTATCAGGAGCCACGTTAACGCCGCCCTCTTCGGCAGGCAGTGCGTACATGGTTCCCGGTAATAATCGGGGCGCGTGGGTGGTTGCGAGCAACGCCGGCGCTTTTTCGGCCACAGTCCAACTGGTTGCTGCTTGTACTGACGCACGGCCGTGCGTCCCTACAGGTGCGTGTGCGTATGCTATTAATTACCAGCCACAAGGGCAGTACACAGCCACCGACAAAATTACGTTTACCGGCACGCCGCCGTTTTATCTCGAATTTAACGGCGACAGTCCTGATACCGTGTTTGAGAAA
Organism: Prevotellaceae bacterium; assembly: GCA_031288865.1. GTDB lineage: Bacteria > Bacteroidota > Bacteroidia > Bacteroidales > UBA932 > JAIRLC01. The sequence goes on along the minus strand of JAITQN010000077.1, from coordinate 2,543 downwards.
ACGTCAGGTTCGTATACCTATAATCCCGGGAGTAAAAAGCTGAAATCGTTTACCGATGCCACAGGGGCGCCGGGGATACTGATCTGCGCAGTACCCGCTGCACAGACGTTAACCGTATCGGCTGCGGGCTATTGTGCGGATGCTACAGGGGTACAATTTGCCTTGAGCGGCATGCAGAGCGGCGCGACCTACCAGTTGGTAAGAAACAATACGGTTGCGGCCACTCTAACCACCAATACCGGAGGCGCTGCTACATTCAGCGGCACCCATCTGAGCGGTACATATTCCGCAAAAACGGTGGCAGGAGCCTATTGTGAAGTGCAGATGAACGGAACGCATACGGTAGCACTGTACGACAAGCCAAGTGTATCTACCATGCCACTTTCAGCGATTTGTTACAACGCTACGGCCAGTTTGACCGCTTCTGTTACTGCCGGCACCACCACCAGCATGACTTACACCTGGAACATTGGCGGGACGTCCAGTACGACGAGTGTCAACAATAAGACCTCTCAAAACCTGACGACTACCACTACTTATACCGTATCGGTAAGGAACTCGAACGGCTGCACCGGGGCGGTGTTGAGCCCTGCGACGATCACGGTGAACGCGTTGCCTGTGGCCACGGTAGCGGCTAGTACAATATGTACGGGGCAGACGGCGGGGTTGACAGCGTTGGTGACGGTGGGGAACGTTACGCCCATCACCTACACGTGGAATGTAGGCGGGTCGACCAGTACGACGAACGCCGCCAGCCAGACCAGCCAAGCATTATACGCCAATACGACCTACACGGTACAGCTAAAGAACGCGAACGGCTGCACCGGTGCGATGTCAGCGCCTGCCACGATAACGGTGAACGCGCTGCCTGTTATTAATACTTCTCCGGGATCGCAGGGATTCTGTGCGTATGTGGCTACGCCTGTATTAACCGTGACGGCCAGCGCCGCTGCCGGTTCGTCGTTGGCCTCCTACCAGTGGAAGACTGGCTCGGGTGAAGGCACGAATGTGGGGAGTAGCAGTAACAGCTACACCCCCACGGTAGTTGCTACGGGCGACTATTGGGTAGTGGTGACCGATAACAAGAGTTGTTCGGTTCCTTCTGCGAAAGCCACGATTACTGTAGCCGGCTATTCAGCAGGGCGGATAGCAGGGAGCAATACTTGCGGTGGCGGCTCTGCTGCTGCCGGCATAATCAGTGGTATAGCAAAATAGATAATACGAATTTAAACGAATTAATAATACGAATTCAAACAAATTAAAAACTAATTTTATATGAAAAAGACAACAAAAATAGTAATGGCGGGGCTGTTAATTTTTAGCGGTGCGGTGTGTGTGGCCCAAACCGCTGCGGTGACGCCGGATATAACGGTGGCAATAAACACCTCGTATACGATAACGAGTGCGGCGACTGCCACGGGTGCTACGGCATACCGGTGGTTAGAGAATGGCGCTACTGTAACTAACGGCAGCAATGTCAGCTATACCAATTCGGCAGGGAAGCCGAATAATAGCTCTTACATATATATACGCCAAGCGTGGATTGATAATTGTTGGCAGAACTCGAATGCTATTATTGTACAGGTTGGTACGGGTGGCACTATTGACGGTGATACGGGTGATGGCGGTTGTGGAACTATTGATGGAACTTTCGCGGCGTTTACTCCTTCAAGTACCGCTGCCGTTGGTACTGTCTGGTGCTTAACAGATACTCGGGAGTCGGGTAATAAACAGACGTATAAAGTAAAGAAGATGGCGGATGGCCATATTTGGATGGTGCAGGACTTGAAGTTTGGGACTTGTCCGAACAGTAATGACAACTGGGTTAATGAATCTTCAGAGACTGCGACAACGCAAGGTACGACTGTGGCTCCCGGTTATATAGGCCATTGCCGGGCGAGCTCGCAGGCTGGGGCTGGCTATTTATATACGTGGGCCGCGGCTATGCAGAACAGTCTTGCCTATAATGGTACGAGTATTACTACTTTCGCGTGTGCAGGTGTGTCGTCAGGTACAGGCACACAGTATCCTTCTGCATGCCGCGGACTATGCCCCGTGGGCTGGCATCTCCCCACCGGTGCCAGCTCAGGTGAATATCAGAACTTGAATAACGCTCTCGGCTCGTGCCCAAACACTAATGATGAATGCTGGAATGCTTCTTCGCCTTGGGAAGGAGCTTACAGCGGTTACTGCAATATGAATGCGAAATTACAATCAGTTGGCCAATCCGGTTGGTACCATACATCGACCTACAACGACGCGTCGTTCGCGCTGGGTCATTACTATAATAGTACCTCGTACGAGCCCGGTTCACGCACCTCCTATATTGGCTACGGTTTGACTGTGCGCTGCGTCATGAACTATTAGTCCGTTTGTCTCTTTTCGCTTTGTCCCGTCATCCCCCGCTTTTGCGGAGGAAAGAGTGTGGTGTGGCCAAAACGAGCGGGGGCTGCGGTGAACAACCCCACAAAACGAGTTAAGAACTAAGATTTAAGAATTGATGGATAAAGATAGATAAAAAGTTGTGGAAACAAATGCAGTTC
>JAITQN010000054.1 GCA_031288865.1 Prevotellaceae bacterium | reverse complement strand
TCCTTTGCCTCTTCTTCCGGCCTGTTAAAAGATAAAACCATATTGCTGTTTTTTCTGGGCATCGTATTTGTAGTGGGCGTAGATGTAGGAATCAATACCGTTGCGCCGAAACTGTTAGTAGAACGTTGCAGCCTGTCCATCACCGATGCGGGATGGGGCACAAGTTGCTACTTTCTTTTCCGCACGGCCGGCGCGTTCTTCGGCGCATTTATTCTGGCCGGGTTTTCACCGCATAAATTTTTTGTGGGCACCATATTATTAAGTATATTGGCCATGTTAGGCCTGATATTTTTTACACAAAGTTATTTTTCTATTTTAGCCATGATTGCCATGATGGGCTTGTGCATTGCCAACGTGTTTTCCATTATTTTGTCATTAGCCTTGCAGCATGCTCCCGGGAAGGCCAATGAAGTGTCGGGGTTGATGATTATGGGCGTATCGGGTGGGGCAGTTATTCCGCCTTTGATGGGCGTGTTCACGAAAGCCCTCGGTTCGCAAACCGGCGCTTTGTGGGTTATCCTCGGATGTGTTATCTACCTGCTGTTTTGCTCCGTTTATTTGTCTACCCGAAAGAAAGCGTAGTTACCCTCTCAAAACCCACTGTCTCGGTCTTATTTCGCGAGCTCTCGGTCTTATTTCGCGAGCTCTCGGTCTTTTCTGCAGAAGAATAACTATTTATCGATGACTTCGAGGGAGTCGAGGGGCGGTACGCCGGTGGTATCTGACACGAAGAGCACGCGCAGGCTGTCGTCCAGGGGTGTGGAAGCGCGGTTTGCCAGCAACCTCTCGTCGGTGCGTGTGCGTACTGCGGGTTCCCGGTTGATGATAGCCTCGATGTCGTCTTTTATTTTTTTCTCCATCGCATTGCGGAGATTAAATAATACGCCGTAGAGCGACCGTGTCTTTACGGGGTCTCCGATGTCTTTGTAGAGCGCTTTGGCCAGTCCGATTTTCATCTTGTCGGGGTTGCCTTTCAGGTTAATCCCGAACTTAAGAGGCACAGGCGACTTGAGCACGGTAATATGGTAGTCGAAATCCATGTTGAGGTACTGCGTGCCGCCCACCGCCGCCTGATAGCGGTCTAATGTCAACTGGAACGGGAATATGGAAAGATAACTGTTGCGCAGCATCATTTCAACGGAAATGCTATCAATCAGGTTGCGCTGCCGGTTCTTGAAGCGTAGCGTCTTGGCTATTTCCGCAAACGTTTCGCCGTCGAGCAGCACGAGGTCTTTTCCTTTTATGTAGCAGGACGCCTCGGCCGTAGGGAGCCGCACATTCATCAGCGAGTCGAGGTCGGCGGAGGCAACCACCTTACACTCCACCATGCCCTCGAAAGAGCGGAGCATCGGCGTGAGGGTGTCGAACAGCGGAAAAGTTTCAATCAGTTGCTTTACCTGTATCCGGTGAAGCGCAGCGGTAGCGCTGAGGTGGGCGCCGGTGGCGTCGGGCGCTTGGTAGGAAAATGACATTTGCATATCGCCCACGTTCGACCGGAATTTCACTTCGGGCAGGTGAATGGCTTGGTTGCGTATATAAATGCGGGTATTGATGTCCTCCAGTTCCAATTTCGAATACAAAACTTTCTTTACGTTAGCCTGCAAGGTGAAATCAATGTTGCGGGGAACGATAAACACACCGCTTGTACTGCCGGTATCGCTAACTTCAACCGCTTCCGCATAGTCGTTCAGTAGCGCTGCCGTGACCGCGTTTTTGACCGTGCTGTCCATCGTGGCGTAGTTAGAGCCGGCCACCATAACCTGTATCAGTTGGTTGAGATTAATGCTTTGGGCGTCGATGCCGAGGTCGGCTTTCAGGCGGCCGTTGTACAGCAAAGCCTGCCGGATGCCCTGTATTTTCCCGCTGAGGGTCACTGCCGACTGCCCGACGTGCAATTGCAAGGTCTTTAAGTGCAGGGAATCGGTTGAAAACTGGAGTGCACCTTCGGTCACTTGTATGCGTGTCGGGAAATAGGGTGTGCGCAGCCGGGCGCCCTGTATGTCGAAGCTACCGTCGACCTCCCATTGGCGCAGTGCGGTTCTTGCCTGTTCAGACTGCAGCCGAATGTCTACTATCGACTGATTGGCGCTACTGAGGGCTCGTTGCCTGATTCTGTTTATTGTGGTGGTATCGGCGTTGTTGTTCCGCCTGCGGGTTTGTTGTGGCCGCGGCCGGGCTTTAAGGTGAAGCCGGCCGGTGTTCACCCTGCCGGCGAAATCGGGCATGCGGGCGCCCAGCGTGTCGAGCGAAAGCCGCAGGGTGTATTCGGGCTTCGACGGGTTGTCGCGCTGTGCGGCAAACAGTGCGGTGCCTGAGGCCTTGTGCACCCTGACCTTCAGGTCGCCCGTTTCCACCTGTGTGTTTCCGGCGCTGATGTTCGAGAATATGGGCGCAATCGCTGCCGTGTCTTTGGGTTTGGACGTAGCGAATGTAACCGACAGCGTATCGGAATTAAACAGCAATTCCCCGAACACGGCGCTAATCTTGTCGGCGCTGATATGGCCGCGAAACAGAATATCGCGTTCGCGTCCGCTGCGGCTGGTGTCCTTGAAGTTGGAGCCGAAGCGGGCGCGGAGGAAGGGCGCTTCCACCGCAATCTGTTTCGCAGGATAATGAAACCGCACACTGTCTACATTCACGATACCGTTCGCCTTTATCTTCCCGTAGTTCAAATTCATCACGTCGGCTAAAAAACATTCGCCCGACACATCCATTTGGATTTGGCCGCCCGTGTCCATGCTGTCGGCAAGCGGCAGCAGCCTCGACAGGCGGTTGAAGTTAAACCGGCCTGTCAGTTGCGCCTTGATAAACGGATTTTTAAACAAGTCGCTTACCGCCCCCGAAAGAGAAAAATTTATGGTTGAACTTTGCACAGTGAATTGGTCTATCCGGAAGCTCGACGGTGTTTTATTGGTGAGGTCGATGTAGGCTTCGCTTTCAAATTGCAGGTGCTCGATGCCCTTCCGGTGAGGATGTTTTACGCTGCGGACTGTTCCGTCTGTTAATTTGAAATTCGTACGCAGCGTCGGAAAACTGTTTTCCCCGAGCAGGCCGCTTAAGCTGCCGTTGAATGTGATTTCGCCCGAAGTAGCGAGTTTCGACGGAAGCGTTGACAGCGAAGCGGGAATCACCGCCAGCACTTTAGGAATCGACGGCGCATGCAGGTTATAGTGCAGGTCAACCATGAGATTATCGTTCTGCGTGTCGTTCCACTGCAAATTTCCGTTTACGTCGAAGTCCACGCCGGCCAGCCTGCACCTTGCCTGTTCGATATGGACGCGGCTGTGCGCGATATCCTGTTGCAGGAAGGTTGAAAATTGCAGCGGCATCTTGTCGGCCATACATTGCCGGTCGCGCCACAGGCTGAACGCCGGTATGTCGAGTTGCAAATGGAGTTGTGCCGAATCCTTATTCAAGTTGCCGGTTAGCGAGATATCGCAATCCTCCATGACGCATTGCACATGTATTTTCCGGTCGTCATACACAATTCTCCCGCCGGTGACGCGTAGCCGGTCGAGGTTCAGTTCCGGCATTTGAAAAGCGGTAGTATCGGTGGAGGTACTGTCGGTAGCCGGCAGCAGGTCTCCCCAGTTTGCCTTGCCGGCGCTGTCTACGGCGGCGTAAATATCGGGACAGTCGAAGTGAATATCGTGAATAACCAGCTTGTTCTTCCGTAAATAATCTATCGGGTTGAACGAAACGACGCACGACGAAAAGCGAAGCAGGGTATCGGCGGTGTGCCTCACGAGGCTCCCGTTCTTGAGGCGGACGCCCATATCCGGAAAGGTGGAAAAAACAGTAATGTCTACCGCCTCGCATTGTATTCCGGCGTTCAGGTGCCGGTTGCTGAGATGAAGAAGAAGCGGGGTAATCCGTTCGGGAGTGACGATTATATACCCTGCAATGCCCGCGCACAGTACGGCGAAGAGTATCAAACTCGACAAAACAATGAGCAGCGGTTTGGTTACTTTCATAAATGATAAGGTAAATAATAAGGATTAATTCTTATAGTTCATCCACTTCAGCATTTCTTTTAAGGTAGGCTTTTTGCCGTACATTAAAATGCCGGTGCGGTAGATTTTCCCGGCCATCCAGGCCATGCCCACAAAAGTGACGAGCAGCAGGGCGAGCGAAAGCGACACTTGCCAGAACGGAACGCCGAACGCTATGCGCGCCATCATCACCATCGGGGAGGTGAACGGAATAATCGACGCCCAGAACGACAGCGAACTGTCGGGATACTGGAAGGTGTGCAGCATCAAAAACATCCCGATGATAAGCGGAATGGTTACCGGAATAATCAGTTGTTGCGTGTCGGCTTCATTCTCCACCGCCGAGCCGATGGCGGCAAACATAGAGGCATACAGGAGGTAGCCCAAAAGAAAATAAAGCAGGAACGACACAATAATTGCCGTGAAATTAATGCTGCCCAGCATCGACAGTATGGACGAAGCGTCGGTCTGTACCATATTTTCCATGCCTGCGGCCTTCATGCCCGCAGGCTCACTCATGGCGCCCTGAAAAATGGTAGCAATCCCGAATGTCAACACGATCCAGATGATAAATTGCAGCAAGCCTACCGAAGCGATGCCTGTGATTTTTCCCATCATCAGCTGGAACGGCTTCACCGACGACACAATAACTTCAACGATGCGGCTCGCTTTTTCTTCAATCACGCCGCGCATCACCATATTCCCGAACATGAAAATGAACATGTAAATCAGGAACGACAGGACGTATGAAATGCCCATATACAGCCCGGTATTCGTGGCTTTTTCCCGGCCGTCGTCGCCCCAGACGAATGTTTTCAGCTTGATGTCCGTTTTGATGGACGCAATGATGGTGTCGAGCCCCTGGATATGGAAGGCCTCCAGCTTGTGTTGCTCCACGGCGTCTTTGAACCCGCGTTCAATATAATGCTGTACGTCCATGTTGGGCTGCTTGAACGCATACAGGTCGATAGCCGGCTGGTTCTTTTCGTTCAGGGCGCTGACGCTGGCCACGGCGTAGAGATTTTCCCTGTTGAAATTTTGCTTCAGCGAGTCGAGCGTTGCGTCGGGCATGAACACAAAGGCAAAGTTACCGCTGTTGTGCAGCGCTTTCTCAGCCAACCCCGACCGGTCGATGACGGCAATGTTTTTTCGTTCGTCGTCCTTCACCCCCTGGATTAAAACCGGCGCCACCATCAAAGCCGCAAAGAGCAGCGGAGTGAGAAGAGTGGTAATAATAAAAGATTTCTTTTTTACACGTGTCAGAAATTCACGTTCAATGATAAGGAATACTTTATTCATAGCGCTTAAGATACTAATTTGATAAAAATATCGTTCATGCCGGGAATGACTTCGTTAAACCCAACGATTTCAACCCGCGGCAACAGTTGTTGCAAAAGGTGATTGGCGGGCTTCTGTTCCGTTATTTTAATGGTAGCCTTGTGTAGGCCGTGCTGTTCTTTTTGTTGCAGGAGGATGTATTCGTTGCGCAGCGCCTGTTGCAGTCCGGCGGGGTCGCCGCGGAAAGCCACCTCTACGATATTGTCGCCATACTGCCGGCGCACCTCTTCCAGCTTGCCCTCCACAATCACTTTCGACTTGTTGATGAGCGCAATGTTGTCGCACAATTCTTCGACCGACGCCATGTTGTGGGTCGAGAAAATAATCGTGCTGCCCTGCGCCTTCATGTTCAGTATTTCCTGCTTAAGCAGGTTGACGTTTATGGGGTCGAAGCCGCTGAACGGTTCGTCGAATATGAGGAGTTTGGGCTTGTGCAGGATAGTGACGATGAACTGTACCTTTTGCGCCATCCCTTTCGAAAGCTCTTCCACTTTCTTGTTCCACCATGCCTGGATTTCAAACTTGGTGAACCATATTTTAAGTTGCGCCATAGCGTCGTGTCGCGACAGTCCTTTCAGCCGGGCTAAATACAGCGCCTGCTCGCCTACCTTCATTTTTTTGTACAGGCCGCGCTCTTCGGGCAGGTAGCCTATTTGATGAACGTCATCGGCCTGCATGGGGCGTCCGTCGAACAGCACCTTGCCGGAGTCGGGTGCGGTAATCTGGTTGATGATGCGGATCAGGGTGGTTTTCCCCGCCCCGTTCGGGCCTAACAACCCATAGATGCTTCCGGCAGGGACGCTGATGCTTGCGCCATCAAGCGCCACGTGGTTGGTGTAGCGTTTAACTACGTTGTCGGCAATAAGTAAATCCATCTTCATTAAAAAAATAATGCCAAAGATATGAAAAAATATATTACCTTTGTACCTTTATTAAAAAATTATTATGTCTGTTTCATTTGATCCAAATACCATAGGCCTGCCTAACGGCAACTATTTCGCGCTGCCTTATTCTATCATTGAGTCTGACGTTGTGTTGATGCAAGTTCCCTGGGATGCTACGGCCTCCTACGGCGCGGGCGCTATCAAAGCGCCGGAAGCCATCATTAAGGCGTCGACGCAAATTGATTTGTATGATGCAGACGTGAAAGACGCATGGAAAGTTAAGATAGGTACGTTGCCGCTCAACGAATCAATACCTACTTCGAGCCGCCGCGCCCGCAGTATTACAACGCGCGTCATCACGGCATTGGAAAAAGGCGTGCCGCTGATAAGGCTGGTCGACGAGAGCATGGCGATGAACGAGGCGTGCGAAAAGCTCAACCAGCGGGTTTATAAGGTGGCGAAAAGATATTTGGATGCACGCAAAGTGGTGGGCGTAGTAGGTGGGGATCACAGCACGCCGTTCGGCCTGCTGCAAGCGGTGAACGAAAACTGTGACGAATTCGGCATTCTGCATATCGATGCACATGCCGACTTGCGCGACGCCTACGAGGGCTTTGCCTATTCACATGCTTCGATTATGTATAATGTGCTGGATCGATTGCGGAATATGACGAAAATTGTGCAGGTGGGCGTGCGCGACTACTGCGCAGAGGAAGCAGAACGGATGGCGACCGACAAGCGGATCGTGTCGTTTACAGACGCCGCGTTGCAGGAAGCCTCGTTCAATGGCGTGCTGTGGGCGCAGCAGTGCCGCGACATAGTAGCGGCGTTGCCGGAAAAGGTCTACGTGAGCTTCGACATCGACGGGTTAACCCCCGAGAACTGCCCGCATACGGGTACGCCGGTGCCGGGCGGATTAACCTACAACCAGGCGGTATTTCTGCTGAAAACACTGGCATGGTCGGGTAAAAAAATAGTCGCGTTCGACTTGTGCGAAATAGTGCCTTCAGACCGTGACGAGTGGGACGCCAATGTGGGCGCCCGCCTGTTGTTTAAGCTGTGCTGCTATGCGCGACAAACTATGATTGAAAATTAATTTAAAAAATAAAAAATATGAAAACATTAAAATTTGGTTTATTTATTATGGCGTTAATCCTTACCGCCGAAAGTTGTGCACAAAAGAAAGCGCCCGAAGGCGTTACGCCGGCGCAGGTCGACTCGCTGAGCTATGCCATCGGCGTAATGATGGGTACGAACTTTAAAGAATCGGAACTGGAATATCTGGATCTGTCGACGTTCGTGAAGGCAGTGAACGAAGTGTTCAACGACAAGGAACTGCGTTTTGACATCAACGAAGCCAACAAGGTGATTCAGTCGCATTTTATGAAGATGCGCGTAGAACAACAACGTAAGCGGGAAGAAGCCAAGGCGAAAAATATTGAGGATGGCAAAAAGTTCCTCGAAGAAAACAAGGCCAAAGAGGGCGTAGTGGCGCTCCCAAGCGGCTTGCAGTATAAGCTACTCACGGAAGGTGCGGGCATTAAGCCTACCGAAAAAGATACGGTGAAAGTGCACTACCGCGGTACACTGCTCGACGGCACGGAGTTTGACTCTTCCTACGAGCGCGGCGAACCGGCCACCTTCCCGCTGACCGGCGTGATTAAAGGCTGGACGGAAGGCCTGCAACAAATCGGCGAAGGCTCCAAGGCGGAATTTTATATTCCCGACAGTCTCGCTTATGGTGAACGCGGCAGCGGACAGAAAATTACGCCCAATGCCACGTTGATCTTTGAAGTGGAACTTCTCGAAGTGAGAAAAGCAAAATAGCGGGTTATGGCATTGGAATTAATAGGAAAACTTATTAAGGTATTGCCGGTGCAAAGCGGGACGAGCGCGCGGGGCGTGTGGAGCAAGCAGGATTTTATCATTGAAACGCAAGAGCAATACCCGAAGAAAGTGTGTGTGGCGGCGTGGGGCGAGCGGGTGAACGAACTCTCGGCCATGGCCGAGAGCGATATGCTAAAGGTGAGTTTTAGCGTGGAATCCCGCGAGTTCAACGAGCGCTGGTACACCGATGTGCGGGCGTGGCGCATTGAGAAGCAACAGGCCGGTGCGCCTGCCGCATCCGCGGCAGCGCCTGTGTCTGCGCCGGGAGCAGTGCCCCCGCCCCCTCCTGCCGACGACCCCTTTGGCGCTTCGGCACAGGACGTAGACGACCTGCCGTTCTGATTTGACACCTGCGGACAACGATTACCCGATTAACGGTGAACGGTGAATGGAAAACTGCAATTATACACTTTTTTTGTGTATGATTGCGGTTGTAAAGATAAAAAGATTGCCTATTTTTGCATGAAATCATGGGCGAATGTCGTCTTGTTTGAAAATAAATTTGGTTTATATCATAAACTTATTTATCTTTGCAGCGTGAATTATTTTTTAATTGAAAACTATGGAAACAAAATTTACGGAACAGGACAGCTTGGCGGTCATCAGCGAAATGATTAACCGGGCGCGCAACAATATTCAAAAGGGCGCCGGCAC
>JAITQN010000032.1 GCA_031288865.1 Prevotellaceae bacterium | reverse complement strand
CCTTGCAGTTGCATGTCGAGAACATATATAAAGCCATCATTACACGCTATTTTCAGGTAACTTTTCCGGTCGCTGTCCACGTCGCCCGGCTGTAGGTTGTGGGCAACGATTTCGGGAGTAGTGGCAAATATCTTGAGCAGCAGAGTGCCGTCCTGCCCTTTTATTTCAGTGAATGCGGCAGGGTAGGGGCTTAGCCCGCGCACGAGATTGTGAATCTCCCGTGCGCTTTTATTCCAGTTAATCCTGCCGGTTTCCTTGTATATTTTCGGCGCGGGATGCAGGTTGTTTATGGAGGGCTGCGGGGAGGCTTGTAGCGTTCCGCCGGCGATGGCGTCGAGTGTTTTGCAGACTAATGCAGCGCCCATGGCCATGAGCCGGTCGTGGAGCTGGCCGGCGTTTTCGTCTTGTCCGATGTCTGTTTTTTCATGGAAGATAAGTTGTCCGGTATCTATTTCGTGGTCGAGGAAGAACGTGGTTACGCCGGTTTCGGTTTCTCCGTTGATGATAGCCCGGTTGATGGGCGCCGCGCCGCGGTATTGCGGCAGGAGCGAGGCGTGCAGGTTGAAGGTGCCGCGTGGCGGCATGCGCCATACCGCTTCGGGCAACATGCGGAATGCTACCACCACAAACACGTCGGCCTGCCATTGACGGAGCTGTTGCAGAAACGTTTCATCGCGCAGCTTTTCGGGTTGCAGCACCGGGAGCCCTTTTTCCGTAGCCAGTTGTTTCACGGCCGAACATTGTATTTGCTGTCCGCGTCCGGCGGGTTTGTCGGGCACGGTCACCACACCGGCAATGTGGTAGCCCTTTTCCGTTAAGGGTTTCAGCACACCGGCGGCGAAGCCGGGCGTGCCCATGAATACGATGCGCAGGGGGTTCGGGTTGTCCATCAGGATTGTCGGCGTTTCTTGTTGAAAATTTTGATAATCTTTTTCAGGCCGTCGATATAGCGGTCGGTGTTAAACAGCGCCGAGTCGGTAGTGGCCTTGTAGGTGAGGAAAATCCCCATGGGCAGCAGCACGAAGCTCGACAGCCAGATGCCCATGGCGGGCTCCCATACGCCGTCTTGCGCCAGCTTTTTTCCCGATATGTCGACCACCCAGTATATGACGAAGAAGAAGCTCGACACTACCGCCGGCATGCCCAGCCCGCCCTTGCGGATAATGGCGCCCAGCGGTGCGCCGATGAAAAAGAAGATGAGGCAGGCGATCGACAGCGTGAATTTCCGGTGCCATTCCACATTGGCTCTCCGTTTCGGATAATCGGCCTGTTCGTAATTTGTGATATACACCTCATTTTGCGACAGCGCTTGCGTTACGCGGTTGATTGCGCTGTTCACGGCGGTTATCTTCCGCTGGGTGGGCAGCAGCGCAAAGAGCGAATCGCTGTTTATGGTGTAGATATATCGTTCGCGGAAAGTTTTTGTGGTATCGAGCTCGTGCGTTCGTGCCAGCGAGGCTTTATAACGGAAGTCCGATGTATAGGTGTTCGTCAGGTTGTGTTGCGTCAATGCCAGCGAATCGCTGATCATGCCCAGTTCGCGCAAGCTTTTTATTTCCGCCTGATTCTTGAAACGATCGTTATCCTCGCTGCGTTTGAACTCGTAATTCTGCAACGGAATCAGCACTTCCTGTTCCGAAAAATACCGTTTCTGGAAAGGAAATACAGAGTCTCCGGATTGCTGCTGGCTTTCTTCGTAGGCGTATCCGCTGAACAGTTTAACGATAACGTGCGTCTTATTGCTCGTGAGCTTCATGTAGCCCGAGTCGGCGCGGGTTACAGACACGTTGCCCCTTTTGTCGGTGTGGTCGTATATAATCATGTCATACATGCGCTGTGTGCGCTCGTCCTGCCGTTCTATCCTCAGGCTATAGTCATCGATACCATTGTAGAATATGCCTGCCGGGATTTTAATCTCCATGCGCTTTTGGCGGATGTCATACATGAGTGTTCTGATTTGCAGGTGTGCGTATGGCGCAAGGCTGTTTGCCACAAAAAATGCGGCGATGGTAACGAGCAGCACCAGTCCCATGAGGGGACGCATCACGCGCTGTATCGACATGCCCGCCGCTTTCATGGCCAGCAGTTCGTTGTTTTCGCCCAGAGTGCCCATGGTCATGAGTGATGACAGGAGCGTGGAGAGCGGGAGCACCAACAGCGGCACATAGGTGACAATTCCCCAGAACAGAAATTCGGCGATTACCGTTAAGCCCAATCCCTTTCCTACCAGATCGTCGATATACAGCCAAAGGAGCTGGAGCATCACCACGAACGTCATCACGAAAAAGGTCAGCATCATGGGGCTGAGGTAGGAGGACAATATGTAGCGGTCGAGTCTTTTCATTTGATAAGGGTATCGATTAGTTCTTCATGGGCGAGGTTGGGCATGGTTACGCGGAGCAGCGGTGTACGCTGCATTTCGCGGGTTATGGCACACATGGCGCCGCTGTTGCGCGCCCAGCTGCGGCGGGCGAGGCCGTTGTTTACGTCCCACAGCAGCATGTGGCGGGCGCGCTGCTGTGCTTCTTCCGTGCCGTCGAGTGTGAGGCCGAAGCCGCCGTTGATGACTTCGCCCCAGCCCACGCCGCCGCCGTTGTGCAGCGACACCCACGTGGCGCCGCGGAAGGCGTCGCCAATCACGTTTTGCACGGCCATGTCGGCGGTAAACGACGAGCCGTCGTAGATGTTTGATGTTTCGCGGTAGGGCGAGTCGGTGCCCGACACGTCGTGGTGGTCGCGTCCCAGCACTACCGGTGCGCTGATCTTTCCTTTCCCGATGGCATCATTAATTGCCTCGGCGATGCGTATGCGGCCTTCGCTGTCGGCATACAGGATGCGGGCTTGCGAGCCTACCACCAGATTGTTTTTTTGCGCTTCGCGGATCCACCGGATGTTGTCTTCGAGTTGAGGCTTGATGCACGCCGGCGCGGTTTGATAAAGGGTCTCCAGCACTTCCAGCGCCAGAGCGTCGGTTACGGCAAGGTCGCCGGGTTTGCCGGAGGTGCACACCCAGCGGAAAGGCCCGAAGCCGTAGTCGAAGAACAGCGGCCCGAGGATGTCTTGGATGTACGAACGGTAGCGAAACTTCCCGGTCGGCCGGTCGATAACCTCAGCGCCGGCGCGCGAGGCTTCGAGGAGAAAGGCGTTACCGTAGTCGAAGAAATACATGCCGCGTGCGGCCAGCGTGTTGATGGCGCTTACCTGCCGCCGCAGCGAGGCCTGTACGTGTGTCTTGAATTGTCCGGGGTCGTCTGCCATCATCCGGTTCGCCTCTTCGAGGCGCATGGATGCGGGGTAGTATCCTCCTGCCCATGGGTTGTGCAGCGAGGTTTGGTCGCTGCCGATGTCCACCTTTATATTTTCCTGCACCAATCGCTCCCACAGGTCTACTACGTTGCCCTGATAAGCCAGCGATACCGCCTCTTTATCGTGCACCGCTTTGCGGATGCGGGGAATAAGCGTGTCGAGATTAGTAAATACTTCGTTTACCCATCCCTGATTGTGGCGTGTTTGCACGGCTTTCGGGTTAATTTCGGCAATAACGCCTACGATGCCCGACACCACGGCGGCTTTGGGTTGTGCGCCCGACATGCCGCCGAGCCCGCTGCTCACAAATAATTTGCCGGCGGTATTTCCCGTGTCAGCCACGCGTCGTGCGGCGTTCATCACGGTGATGGTGGTGCCGTGTACGATGCCTTGCGGGCCGATGTACATAAACGACCCGGCGGTCATTTGTCCGTATTGCGAAACGCCCAGTGCGTTGAATTTTTCCCAGTGGTCTTTGCTTGAATAGTTCGGTATCACCATGCCGTTGGTGACCACTACGCGCGGCGCTTCCTTGCCCGAAGGGAACAGCCCCATCGGATGGCCGGAGTATAGCGTGAGTGTTTGCTCGTCGGTCATGGTGGCTAAGTATTGCATCGTGAGCAAATATTGCGCCCAGTTCTGGAACACCGCGCCGTTTCCGCCATACGTGATGAGTTCGTGCGGGTGTTGCGCCACAGCCCTGTCGAGGTTATTGCTCAGCATAACCATGATCGACGCGGCTTGCAGCGAGCGGTGCGGGTACTCATGAATGGGGCGGGCATATATTTCGTAATCGGGACGGAAGCGATACATATATATACGTCCGTAGGTTTCCAGTTCGTGGTAAAATTCGGGCGCCAGCGCCGCGTGGTGTTTTTCGGGAAAATAGCGCAACGCATTTTTCAAAGCTAATTTTTTCTCATCCCTGTTGAGTATATCCTGCCGTTTCGGCGCATGGTTAATGGCGCTGTCGTAGGGTTTCGGCGGCGGTAAAACATCGGGGATACCTTGTAGAATATGCTGTTGAAAAGCGAGTGCGTCCATTGTTGTCATTTTTTTATCGCCAGTTCAATGGCTTTGTCGATGGCTTTGTCCACCTTGTGGGGGTCTTTCCCGCCGGCGGTGGCGATGAAGGCTTGTCCGCCGCCGCTGCCCTCCATTTCCTTTGCCGCTTCCTTAATAATAGTGGAGGCGTTCAGTCCTTGTTCCGTCAGTGCATCGCCGAGCGCCACAACCAGCGTGGGTTTTTCACCGTGCAGCGTGGCGCCTGCAAAAAGGAGGTTGCGATGTTCCATGCGCAGTTGGGTGGCCAGTGTTTTTAGTGCGTCCACAGGAATATCGACTTGCAGGCGGGCAACCTTGATGCCGTTGATTTCCTGTATTTCCTTTTGCAGCCGTTCTTTCAGCAGCAGTATTTTTTCCCTCAGGAAGTTTTCCACCTGATGGGTGAGCGCTGTGTTTTCGTCCAGCGATTTTTTGATGGCTTGCAACAAGTTCGGCGAATTGCTGAACAGGTTTTGTATCATTTTTAATAATGTCAGGAGGTCGTTTATCGCCTTTTCGGCATTGGCTGCTGTTACAGCCTCGATGCGTCGTATGCCGGCAGCGGTGGAGCTTTCGGAAACGATTTTGAAGAAGCCGATATTCCCGGTGGCCGCCACGTGTGTGCCGCCGCAGAGTTCCACCGATTCGCCGAACCGGATAACCCGCACTTCGTTGCCGTATTTTTCGCCGAACAGCGCCATAGCGCCCATCTTTTGCGCTTCGGCGATGGGCATATTACGCATTTCGCAAAGCGGGATATTTTGCCGTATTAATGTATTGACGAGCTGCTCTACCTGTGCCAGCTCTTCTTCGCTCACCTTTTGGAAGTGTGAGAAATCGAAGCGCAGATATTCTGCGTTAACCAATGAGCCTTTTTGCTCCACATGGGCGCCCAATACCCGGCGGAGGGCGTGATGCATCAGGTGCGTAGCCGTGTGATTGCAAGCCGTGGCCATGCGTTTTTCCACATTCACGCAGGCGGTGAATGTGGCTTGCAAATTTTCCGGCAGCTTATCCACAATATGAATAATAAGGTTATTTTCCTTAATCGTGTTTACGATGTTTATAGTCCTGCTGTCCTTATCGGTGAGGGTTCCCGTGTCGCCTGTTTGTCCGCCGCTTTCGGCGTAGAACGGCGTGCGGTCGAGCACCACCTGTATCCATTCTTTGTTCTTTTCTTTCACTTTCCGGTAGCGGGCAATGTGCGCTTCACCGGTGGTGGTGTCATATCCCGTAAACGTCACTTCGGCTACCGGCCGTATTTCAACCCAGTCACTTTCCTCTTTAGCTGCGGCATTGCGACTGCGGTTTTTCTGCGTTTCGAGTTCCTTTTCAAAATCGTTAAGGTTTACGCCAAACCCTTTTTCGCGGGCAATCAATTCCGTGAGGTCGATGGGGAAGCCGTAGGTGTCGTATAGCTGGAATGCCTCGGCGCCGCTGATTTCCTTGTTGCCTGCGCTTTTGTGCATGATGGCATCGAGCAATTGTATACCTTTCTCAAGGGTGCGCAAAAAGGTGCTCTCTTCTTCAAAAATAACTTTTTCGATGAGCGACTGCTGGGCTTTCAGCTCAGGGAAAGCTTCTCCCATTTGCTTTACCAGCGTGGGCACTATGCGATAGATAAAAGGTTCGTTAAAGTTCAGGAACGTGTATCCGTAGCGCACGGCGCGCCGCAGGATGCGGCGTATCACATAGCCGGCCTTCACGTTCGACGGCAATTGTCCGTCGGCGATAGAAAAACATATTGCCCTTACGTGGTCGGCTACAACCCGCATGGCGACGTCGCTTTTCGCGTTTTCGCCGTATTGCTGTCCGCACAGTTCCGCAATTTTCGACAAGAGCGGCTGGAACACATCCGTGTCGTAGTTGCTTTGCTTTCCTTGCAGCGCCATGCAAAGCCGTTCGAAGCCCATGCCGGTGTCCACGTGTTTTTTGGGCAGCGGTTCGAGGCTGCCGTCGGCCTTGCGGTTAAACTGGATGAACACCAAGTTCCATATCTCCACCACTTGCGGATGGCCGGTATTCACTAAGGCGGCGCCGTTTGTTTTCTTTCGTTCTTCGTCGCTGCGCAGGTCGATGTGTATTTCGCTGCATGGCCCGCAAGGGCCTGTGGCGCCCATTTCCCAAAAATTGTCTTTGCGCGACCCCATTAATATTCGAGCTTCGGGAAGGTATGTCTTCCAGTATGCCAATGATTCCAAATCGGCCTCCAGTGCGTCGTCCCGGCTTCCTTCAAACACGGTTGCGTAGAGCCGTTCCTTGTCGATTTTATACACTTCCGTGAGCAATTCCCATGCCCAGCCGATGGCTTCTTTCTTGAAATAATCGCCGAAACTCCAATTGCCCAACATCTCGAACATGGTGTGGTGGTAGGTGTCGTGGCCTACTTCTTCGAGGTCGTTGTGCTTGCCGCTCACCCGCAAACATTTTTGCGAATCGGCCACCCGCCTGTGTGCAGCCGGCGTATTTCCCAGAAACCAGTCTTTGAACTGATTCATTCCTGCATTCGTAAATAGGAGGGTGGGGTCGTTTTTAACGACCATCGGTGCGGAGGTGACAATGTTATGCTGTTTATTTTTAAAGAAATTCAGGAACGTGTTGCGAATTTGGAGGGCGCTTACCGGCAAAAATTTTTCTTGTTTTGTGTTAAAATTTGAACAAAAATAATGAAATTATTTGGTTCTTACTAAAAAAATATTTACTTTCGCACGATAATTTAATGGATAATTGATTAAAATGTCGAAATTAAAGTATCGGTTTAATGCTGAAACGCTTTCTTATGAGTTGCTTCATATCAATCAGGGAAAGCGCGTAAAGCGATTTTTTTCATTATTCGCTTTAACCTTTGTGTTATCTGTCGGATGTTTTGTGGGCTATTCCCGGTACTTCGATACGCCGAAGGTCTTGTCAATACGCCGGGATAATGCGATGCTCGTATTACAATTGGAACTGCTGAAAAAGCGCATTACGGAAGCCGACAAGGTGCTGTATCAGTTGCAACAGCGCGATAACAACATTTATCGTCCTACGTTCGGGTTAGACAATATCCCGTCGTCTATACGGGATGCCGGGTTTGGGGGTATCGACCGTTACGCGCATCTCGAGAAATCAATATACTCGAATATTCTGGTAGATTGTTCGAGAAATCTGGATAAGCTATTACGTAAGGTCTACATACAGTCTGTGTCGTTTGATACGGTAGCGAAGAATGCTACTATTATTGAGCAAATGGTGGATTGTGTGCCGGCCATCCAGCCGCTGGCGCATGTAAAGCCGAGGATTAATTCTCCTTTCGGTTCCCGGACAGACCCCATGTTTGGCGACAGGAGGCCGCATGAAGGCATTGACCTCGGAGGACATGTGGGTGAAGTGGTGTTCGCCACCGGAAACGGCAGGGTTATTACGGTGGAACGATCTTTTGCGAGGACAGGTTACGGCAATATGGTGCTGGTAGACCACGGCTTCGGCTATAAAACACGCTACGCCCACTTGCATGTAATTACCGTGAAAAAGGGTGATATGGTGAAGCGCGGACAACAGGTCGGAACCTTGGGAAACACCGGGAAATCGACAGGGCCGCACCTGCATTATGAAGTGCTGATGCGCGATAAACCCGTAGATCCGTTAAATTTCTTTACGAATAACATAGAATCGGAGGACTTTTCCAGCATTATGCACTTGGACGATGTGGTAAATACTGAAAAAGAATTCGATTAATCTTATATGAAGTATCGCTACCGGTATCAACACGAACATCTCGATTTTGTTAAGGTTAAAATCAGTTTTCGTGATATTGTATTGAAAATTTTGCTATACATTCTCATGGCAATTTTCATTGCAATAAGTTACTATATCGTTTTTTCGCTGTTTTTCGATACGCCTGAAGAGCGTGGGCTTAAACGTGAAAAGGAATTGCTCGAAAGCGAAAACGAACAGTTGCAGGCGCGGTATGAACAAATAGAAACAATCATGAAGGAGCTCGATGTGCGTGATAAGGAAATTTATCGTGCTATTTTTCACGCCGACCCGTCGTTCCTGAAAGGCCCCAGGAGTTTGAATACCTACGATGATTATGATACCGTTGATAATGATGTGCTGACCGACGAAACCGTAATCAAGATGCAACAACTGCAAAAACGGTCGATGACCGTGATGTTCCTGTTTGATGAACTGGAGCGGAATCTCAAAAAAAAAACAACGGATAGCCTGCTGTCCATTCCTTTGATACAACCCATAGAAAATAAAAATTTGATACGGATAGGCGCCTCGTACGGTAAGCGCATGCACCCGTTTTATAAACTGCTGAAAGAACATACCGGCGCCGATTTTATTGCAGGTACGGGAGCAGATGTGTATGCCACGGCCAACGGGCGGGTGTCGGCAATCTTCTCGCAGCGCAGCCATGGACGCAAGGTGGAGATAGATCATGGGAATGGTTACGCTACGACGTATGCCCACTTGAGCAGCATACTGGTCAAACAGGGGCAACAGGTGAAGCGGGGACAACTGATTGCGAAAGTGGGCAACACCGGCATGTCGGTGGCGCCGCACTTGCACTACGAAGTGCTGAAAAACGGCCGGAATATGGATCCCTTGAATTATTTTTTCATCGGCCTTATGCCCGAAGAATATGAATACCTGATACAGCTTTCAACCAGCAGCGGACAGTCGCTCGATTAAAATTTTATACGATGCCTTATAAGGAAGTAAAAGTCGAAAAAATGTTTTTTACCATTGGCGAGGTGGCCAAAACGGTAGGCGAGAGCACGTCGCTGATACGCTTTTGGGCCAACAGGTTTGAGGATTTAATCCGGCCGCATAAAAATAAAAAAGGCAACCGGATGTTCACGCCCAATGATGTGGAAAATATCAAACTCATTCATCACCTCGTGAAAGAAAAAGGCCTGACGCTCGACGGGGCGCATAAGCGGATGAAAGAAAATAAGACAGGGGAGGATTGCTCGCTGGAAGTTGTACATGCCTTGGAAGATATTAAAGCCGAATTGCTTTCCGTTAAAGAATTATTATAGTGTATGAAAATCACTGCTGCACATATCGCCGCTGCTATTGAAGAAGAAGCGCCCCTGTCATACCAGGAGAGCTACGATAATGCGGGGTTTTGCGTGGGTCGTCCGGACACCGGAATCAACGCCGTGCTGCTTTGCGTGGATGTGACCGAGGCCGTCTTGGAAGAGGCCGTGCGTTTGGGCGCCAATATGATCGTGTCGCATCATCCGGTAATTTTTCACGGACTGAAAAAAATTACCGGGGCAACGTATGTGGAACGTATCGTGGCGCAAGCCATCAAGCACAACGTGGTGCTCTACGCCGCCCACACCAACATGGACAGCGCTTCGCGCGGCGTGAGCCGGGTCATGGCACAGCAATTGGGGTTACGCGATATTACGGTATTGTCGCCACGCGAATCTTCGGCGCAGTCGGGCTTCGGCGCAGTGGGCGACTTGCCGGATCCGCTTGCCGCTCCGGTGTTTTTTGATTCGCTAAAGCGCGCTTTTGGCGTGTTGTGCGTGCGCCACAGCGCCCTGTTGCCCGGCAAGGTGCGGCGTGTGGCGGTGTGCGGGGGCAGCGGGGCGTTCCTGCTGCATGATGCCATAGCGTCGGGTGCGCAATGCTTTGTGAGCGCCGATTTGAAATACCACGACTTTTTTAACGCCGACGGGCATATCATTATGGCTGATATAGGCCATTATGAAAGTGAAAAGTGCGTTCTTTCGATTTTTTATGAGCTTCTTACAAAAAAAATACCTAATTTTGCGTTCCGAATTACCGAAGCAGGATTAAATCCGGTGTATTATTATTGATAATATTTAAAATTTCATAAATTTATGGCAAACACTGCAACTGAAAAAAAAGAAAAAGCGACGAAACCGGCTACCACGAAGAAAAATGTGGTTGACGCTGATGCGTCTATGGAACTTAAATTGAAATTGCTGCATCAGTTGCAGCAAACCGATTCGAAGATAGATGCGATTAAATTATTGCGCGGGGAATTGCCGTTGGAAGTTCAGGATTTGGAAGACCATCTGCAAGGATTAAAAACACGGGTGGCCAATTTTCAGGCGGAAATTAAGGAGATCGAGGGGTTGATTGCCAATAAAAAGGTGGAAGTGGAAGCGGCGCGCGCATTGATTAAGAAGTATGAATCGCAGCAAAACAACGTGAAGAACAACCGCGAGTACGATTCCATTACAAAGGAAATTGAATTTCAGAATCTCGAGGTGGAGCTGGCCGAAAAGCGGATCAAGGAATTTACGGCACAGGTAAAAGAGCGCAAGCAGCAGCTGGAAGAAGCCAAGGAGCTGATGTCTGATCGTACACAAGATCTGGTCAACAAGAAAAAAGAACTGGAAGAGATTGTTTCGGAAACCTCGAAAGAAGAAAAAGACCTGATAAAAGACTCGGAGGCCATACAGGTACAAATTGACGAACGCATGCTGAAGGCCTATCAGCGCGTACGCTCTAATGCCCGCAACGGCCTGGCCGTTGTTACGGTGCGCCGCGATGCCTGCGGGGGATGCTTCAATAAAATTCCGCCACAACGCCAACTCGATATCGCGTTAAGCAAAAAAATCATCGTGTGTGAATACTGTGGCCGCATTCTGGTCGACGCTTCCTTTGCGGCAGAAGCGGAATAACACAAATTCTCAGAAAGGGAATATCTTCTTCTCTACGATAGAGAGAATTTCTTGCTCTACGGCCTGGGCTTTTTCCGCCAGTGCGGCGCCCTCCGCCATGATTTTTTCCACATAAGGCTTGTCGTCTAATCCTGCGGCGTTGATTTTCACATTGAGCCATGCGCCCAACACGCCCGACCGGGCGGCCAGCGCGCCTACGCCGGCGTCGCTCACCGAATTGGGATTGCCCTGCTCGGCCATGGCTTTGAGCACCTCCATGCTGTCGAAACACAAGCGCATCACCTCGAACGGCACGGCTATGGCCTGCCGTGTGGCTTCGCCGATGGCGTGTTTGCGCGCTGCCTTTTCGGCGCCGGTGGCTTTGGGCAGCGAGAAAGCCGCCATGATGCCGTTGAACGCTTTGGTGTCTTCGTCGACCAGCAGCACAAGCCGGTTCATGATTGTTTTTGCTTTCCCGGCCCAGTCCGAGAATACCGCCCAGCGGTCGTCCCAGCCGGCCTTGTGCGCCGAGAGGTTGGCCACCATGCCGCCCAGCGCCGCGCCCAGAGCGCCCATGCAGGCCGCTATCGACCCGCCGCCCGGCGCAGGCGATTCAGACAGTGTTTCGTTGGCGAACGCCGCGAGCGTCATGCCGGCTAAAGGCTGCGTGCCGGCGCCGGCCATCCTGTATTCAATAATTTTCTGCTGCGGGTCGAAGGGCGACAACTCGTCGAGCCCCATGCTGCGCACGGCGATCTTTATGATCGCCTCGTCGGGGATGCCGGTGGAGCGCTGTTGTTTCGTGAGGAAGTAACGCCCCGCGTCGAGCATGGCCTGCAGGGGCACGAGGCCTACCAGCTCCGACCCGGTAACGCGCATGCCGCGCGCCTGTGCACACGTGCAGGCGGTGTCGAAAGCAAGGTGCAGCGGGGTCTCCGTGATGTCGGTGAGATTCATCGACACCTGCGCGATGCCGTATTCTTCGATATACCAGCCAATGCCCTTTACCGATTTGAGCAAGCCGGGCTTCCATGTTTCGTTTCCGTTTTCGTCCTTCACCTTGCGGCCTTTTTCCCGCACGTCGAAGGCCACCGCATTGGCGCGGCGCGTCGACGTGGTGTTCAGGTTCACGTTGTAGGCGATGAGGAAGTTCCGTGCGCCCACGGCAATGGCGCCCGTTTTGGGCACAAACTGCGCAGGCCCGAAGTCGGGCTTCCATTCGGGTTGGGTCAATTTGGCTTTCAGTCCCTCGTACTCGCCGGAGCGGCAGTAAGCCAAGTTGCGGCGCTCGTCGCTAAAGGCGGCGTGCTCGTAGCAGTACACGGGGAATTGCAGCGTTTCGCCGATGCGCTTCGCCAGCTTGCGCGCCCATTCGGCGGTTTCTTCCATCGTGATGCCCTGCACGGGAATGAGCGGCAGCACGTCGGTGGCGCCGAAGCGCGGATGCTCGCCATGGTGCTTGCTCATGTCGATGACTTCGGCCGCCTTTTTTACCGCCCGGAAAGCGGCCTCACACACGGCTTCCGGCTCGCCCACAAAAGTCACCACCGTGCGGTTGGTGGCCTTTCCGGGGTCTACGTCGAGCAGGCACACGCCCTCCACCTCTTCGATAACGCCGGTAATTTGTTTTATGACGTGGCTGTTGCGCCCTTCGCTAAAGTTGGGTACACATTCAATGATCTTCATGCGCTAAAAATATTTTACGGGCGTGTTCAACAATTCGGTGAGCAGGTTATTGGCCAGCCGGCTGGCGCCGAGCCGGAAGAGCGAGGGCGTGAGCCATTCTTCGCCCAGCACTTCTTTCACTATGGCATAATAGAGGAGTGCGTCGCTGGCGGTAACGATGCCGCCGGCGGGCTTCAGGCCTGTCTTTTTCCCTGTTTTCAGATAGTGCGCCTTAATCACGTGCGCCATAATCCATGCGGCTTCGGGCGTGGCGGCGGGCTCCATTTTTCCGGTGGAGGTTTTGATGAAATCGGCGCCGGCCTCGATGGCTATTCGACCGGCGGTGCGTATCTGTTCGGGCGTCAGCGCGCCCGTTTCCAGAATCACCTTGAGGTGTGCGTGGCCAATGGCCGCTTTGATTTTCACGAGTTCTTCCTGCACGCGGTGGTGGTCGCCGGCGAGGAATGTGCCGAGTGAAATCACAACGTCGATCTCGTGTGCGCCGGCGTCGACCGCGCGCTTGCATTCGTCGCACTTCACCTCGATGAACGTTTGCGACGCGGGAAACCCCGCGCCTACGGCGGCAATTTGCACGCCGGGCAGTTGTAGCTGCTGCTTCACCACGGGCACCAGCGCGGGATACACGCAAATGGCGGCCACATGCGGAAAGTGCGGAAAAGCTGCGGGAAAGCGGTTCACCTTTTCCGTCATGGCGCCGATTTGGGCGGGCGTGTCGGTGGCGTTTAGCGCGGTGAGGTCGATAAAACTTAAGCACTGCGCCCATGCCGCGGGCTTGTCTATAGTGGAGCGTTTGAGGTTTTCCGGATTAAAGGGTTCCATATCGTCGCATTTAAAAAAGTTTCGGGTGATCTTCGTCCAGTTTCCTGAGGATGGCGCTAACGATGGCCTCCCGGAAGAATTTGGACTGGTTGGAAATTTTGTATTTGATGCAGAAGTTCCTGATGACTTCGTTTTCCGCATCGTTAAACGCCAGCATCTTCCGGTGTTGTCGCCGGGAGGTGCGGGTTGCGGGTTGTTGTTTATGTTTTGCGGTTTTCACAAACAGTTGAGTTCATGTTGCAAAAGTAATGAAAAATTTTGGATTTTGAATTCTGAATTTTGAATTCAAAATCCAAAATTCAGAATTCAAAATCCCTAAGGAATGATCACGCTTTGGATTTCGCTCCAGGGGCCGGGCTCGCCGCGGGTGTTCACCCAGCGGAGGGCGAAGTAGAGCCTGAGGCCGCGCTCAGCTCGGCATAACAATCTCTCCTTTTTATAGTTAGTTTATACTTTCGTTACATGTAACCAATCTTCCGTTACATGTAACCAATCTTCCGTTA
>JAITQN010000133.1 GCA_031288865.1 Prevotellaceae bacterium | reverse complement strand
GCCAGGAGCCAAAAGCCGGGCTGCACCAAACCGGCACAATCAAAATATTGGGTGTCGAACAGGTTGTGGGCTTCCGCGAAAAACACCGTTCGCCGCGTGTCCAAGCTCACCCGCAGGTTCAGCAGGGCGAAAGGATCGAACGGCTTCGGCACATCCGTGTCAATGTCCTTGTAAGTGCCGGCCCTGTCCTGAAAAGCAAGCTGCCAGGAGGCCTTCAGGCCGGGAACAAACAACAAATGCTCCAAACCAAAGGTCACCTTATGTTTTAAATAATCCAAAATATACGACGACAGCTCATTGTCTTCCGACTTGTCTAACCTTGTAAAGCCGTAATTCAGGGAAAGCACCTGCACAAAGCGGTTCTTATCGACAACCGCCGGCGTCCATTGCAACTGCTGCTCGACGCCAAGCGCGTTAAGACTGGTGTGATTGAAACTTTGCACCTTTGTGAAACCCTGCACGCGAACCCAGTCGATAAGGTTCTTCCCCTGCCGGTAGAAGAACGCCAGCGATGATTTGAACACCGGCGTGGCATAACCCGCACCCAGCTCGTAAGTCACCGCCTCTTCGGGTTTAAGATTGGGATTGCCTTCCTGCGCAGGGCCGGAGTAATACAAGTCGGTGAACGTGGGCAGCCGCAACGACTGGTTCACCGCCGCATACGAGTACCAGAACGACGTCCAGCGGTAGCGCAAATCGGCAGCAGCGCAAACCTTGCTGTCAAAGTCGTTGCTGTGGTGGTAGGACAAACCGGCCGTGCCCGTGAAGTTACTATAATTATAGGTATGCGAAAGAAGTCCCCGGAAAACCTGACGGGATGTTCCTTTCGTGAATTGTCGATTATGTTCAAAGGGCACCGGTTTGGAGGCAATATCGTTGCCCAGCACCGTGCTGTAAATTTGTTCTTCGCGAAAGTCGGCCGACAGGGTAGTGTGGCCGGCCGCGCTGCGATAGCCCGCCGTGGCCTCGCCCCCGCTCACGCGGGTCAGGTGGTCGTTGCGAGCATCATTGGTGCCGCGAAATAATTCAAAGCGGTCGTTGTGCTGCCGGTAGTAGGCCGTGGCCGAAAAGTTGAACGCATCCACCGTGTGCTGCCAGCGAAGACTGCCGAGCGCGGCACGGATATGCTCAAACTGGTCGGGATAGTCAAGGGCATAAAAACCACGCGAGCCGAAATCCTTGTTCTGATAGCCCAGCTGCGCCTCAAAGCGCCCGGCAGCCGACAAGTAAGCGACGTGGCTGAAGAAGTTCGCCGTACGGAAATCGGTATTTTCGATGTAGCCTTCGCTCTGCCGATGCGAGGCCGAAATGAACGCCTGCAAGCGCTTGTTGCCCACCGTGGCGTTGCCCGACAGGGCGGAATAGCCCCAGCGGCCGCTTTCCAGCGTAACGTCCATGGTGTTCAGGGCTCCGCCGGTGGTGGTGACGTTCACCGCACCGCCAATGGCGCCCGGGGCGCTCAGCCCCTGCATCACCTCGATGCCGGCCACGGCCGCCATATCTACAGGGATGTTCAGGTTGTGGTGACCCGTTTGCGGGTCGGAAAAGTTAACACCGTTGATGAGAATTTGTGTTTGGTCGAATGAACCTCCGCGGATGGAAAGGTCGGCTTGGGTGCCCAGAGGTCCGCGTTGCCTCAAATCAATAGCAGGTAAGGTGCGTAGAAAATCGGAGAGCGTGGGCGAGGGCGCCGCCTCTACTTCGGTGCGGGTAACCACCGCAATGGTGCGCGCTACGCTGGGGAGGGCGTCGTCGCGCTGTCCGGAGACGACCACCTCGTCGAGGGTGAGGGTGCGCACCGAGGTGAGGGTGTCTTGCGCAAAGGCCGTCAACAAATTCATGGTAATGATACTGAAACTAATCTGTATCACGCCCACCTTTACTACCTTGTGCATGCTTGCGAATGCACCGTACGACTTCCGCGTCCACCGCCGGAAGCAGAAGTCAAATTGCTTAC
This sequence comes from Prevotellaceae bacterium, assembly GCA_031288865.1. Taxonomy (GTDB): domain Bacteria; phylum Bacteroidota; class Bacteroidia; order Bacteroidales; family UBA932; genus JAIRLC01. Next base: position 1,687 of record JAITQN010000133.1, on the reverse strand, counting down.
GTTTTGTTTTTCTTTTCATAATATTATAATTAGTTTAATTGGGTTTTAATCGCATGGCGAGGTATTTATCCTCCAAAGCGCGCATTGCCTTTTGCTGTGCCGGGGTGGCGTCGGCGTAGCCGCAGAGGTGCAAAATGCCGTGAAGGATAACGCGGAGCAGTTCCTTCTCGAAGAGTTGCTTGTAGCGGGCGCTGTTGGCACGCACCGTATCAATACTGATAAACAGGTCGCCGCCAAGTGTGCGGCCTTCCGTATAGTCGAACGTAAGGATGTCGGTGTAGTAATCGTGTTGGAGGTAGCGGCGATTCATCTGCAGCAGGTAATCGTCGGAGCAAAAAACAACGGCCACCGCCCCTACCTGTTTCCCTTCAGCCCCGGCCACCGTTTTCAGCCACGACGCAACGTCGCGCTTCGATAACAAATTGAAATTAATATCTTCGATATAAAACCGTATCACGGCGCAAATGTATAACAAAGTTGCCAAAGAGAAAAAAAAATCGTACTTTTGCACCTCAATTAAAAAAAACGAATATGTCAAAAATTACTGTTGTAGGCGCTGGGAACGTAGGCGCCACGTGCGCCAACGTGATGGCACAGAGAGAACTTGCCGCCGAAATCGTGCTGCTCGATATTAAAGAAGGCGTATCGGAAGGCAAGGCGCTGGATATGATGCAAACCGCCCCCCTGTGCGACTTCGACACCCGGATTACCGGCGTGACCAACGACTACGCGGCCACGGCACATTCCGACGTGGTAGTGGTGACCTCGGGCATTCCGCGCAAGCCGGGCATGACCCGCGAAGAACTCATCGGGACCAACGCCGGCATCGTAAAATCGGTAGTAGACAACGTGCTGAAGCACTCGCCGGAAGCAGTGATTGTGATGATAAGCAACCCGATGGACACCATGACCTACCTCACCCTGAAGGCCAGCAAGCTGCCCAAACAGCGCGTTATCGGGATGGGCGGCATGCTCGACAGCGCCCGCTTCAAATGCTATCTGAGTCAGGCTCTGCAAGCGCCTGCTTCAGATATTGAAGGCATCGTTATTGGCGGGCACGGCGACACCACCATGATTCCCCTCACCCGCTTCGCCGCCTATAAAGGCATCGCCGCAAGCGCGTTACTATCCAAAGAAGCACTCGACAAAGTGGCAGCCGATACGATGGTGGGCGGCGCAACCCTCACCAAAATGCTGGGCACGTCGGCCTGGTATGCCCCCGGCGCGGCCGGCGCTACGCTGGTGGAAGCCATCATCCGTGACCAAAAGAAAGTTTTCCCCTGCTGCGTGTACCTCGACGGTGAATACGGCGAAAGCGACATTTGCATCGGCGTACCGGTGGTAGTGGGCAAAAACGGCTGGGAACGCATCGTTCCGCTCGACCTCAACGCCGGCGAACAGGCCACCTTTAAGAAAAGTGCCGACGCCGTACGCAGCATGAACCAAGTACTTCAGTCGATACTTTGATGTATATGCACCGGGACGGCACCCTTCCCTTCGTCGAGGAGAGACGCTTCCCTTCGTCGAGAAGAGACGCTTCCCTGACCCTCCGGGTAAAAATTTAGCATAATTATTTTGTCACCTTAAAAAATTAGCCTAATTTTGTGCCGTTAACAAATGCGGGGTATTAGCTCAGTTGGCTAGAGTGCTTGCATGGCATGCAAGAGGTCGTGGGTTCGACTCCCAC
>JAITQN010000090.1 GCA_031288865.1 Prevotellaceae bacterium | reverse complement strand
CAGGTGGGCTTGGCGCAAGCCTCAAACTGGCCTGCGCTGTCGGCGGGATACATGAGCGAGAGGGTAACAGGCGAAACTTTTCAAGGCGTTACTTTGGGTTTGTCGATTCCGTTGTGGGGAAATAAAAACCGCACTAAACAAGCTAAAGCGGCTGTGCGTGCGGCCGAAAGCAAACAAGCCGATATGCGCCTGCAACTGTATGCGCACCTTCAAAGTCTGTACGACCGTGCGGCAGGCTTGCAGGACATTGCCGCTACCACGCGTCAATCGTTGTTGACGCTCAACAATACCGGGTTGCTGCAAAAGGCGCTCGACGCCGGCGAAATATCGTTGTTGGATTATTTGGTAGAGGTGGAATTATATTATGGCACTGTAACGCGTGCGTTGGAAGCCGAACGCGACTTCGAAAAAGCCGTAGCTGAACTGCGGGCGGTAGAGGCAATATAAAACGAATAGAGGAGAGACGGGGGCAAGCCAGCTAAAAAGGAGGCTTGCAGCCTGGCTCTTTTTGTTAAATTGTGTTATTTTTTTGCATATTACAAATTATTGTTTACCTTTGTCCCATAATTTTAAAACCATCACTCAAATGACTAAAAAACAAAAGAAATTAAAGGTTGATGCTAATGAAGCATTACAGAAAGCAGAGATTGTTCACTTCAATGAAGTGGAAGAGCGAATTATCACGCTTCGGGATGAAAGAATGCTTCTGGATAGCGATGTGGCCTATCTGTACGGCGTGGAAACGCGAGAAGTCAATCAAGCTGTGAAAAATAACCCGGATAGATTTCCAAGCGGGTATATTTTCGAATTGCAAAATACTGAAAGACAGCAACTGATCAAAAATTTTGATCGGTTCGACCGATTAAAACGTATTTCTTCTCCCAAGGCTTTTAATGAAAAGGGCTTATATATGCTCGCCACCATATTGAAAAGTCCAAGGGCTGCGCAAACAACCATCGACATTATAGAGGCGTTTACCAAAATCCGGGAATTGGCACGGACAGTAGCGGAGCTTTCGGCCGCACCTGACGGAATTCAACAAAAATCATTAGTGCAGAAAGGCAGCGATATTCTCGGCGACATTCTGGGAAGTGATTTGCAGGTTTCCGCTGCAGAAACCAAGTATGAAATCAACTTTGCCCTGCTGAAAATCACACATACCGTGAAGAAAACCAGTGCAGCATTACCTCAGTAGCGAAATTCGCCTTTGTCACTTCTGATGGTCAGCGTGGCTTGGGGGGCGGACGCTACGCGGCCTATGACCTGCGCGTCGACCCGGTAGTGCTGCGAAACGGCGATGAGTTCGTCGGCGCAGTCGGGCGTTACGTAAAGCTCCATGCGGTGTCCCATGTTGAATACCTTGTACATTTCTTTCCACTCGGCGCCCGATTCCTGCTGAATAAGCTCGAACAGGGGCGGAACGGGAAACAGGTTGTCTTTAATGATGTGCAGGTTTTCCACGAAGTGCAGTATCTTGGTTTGCGCACCGCCCGAACAGTGCACCATGCCGTGAATTTGCGAACGGTGGCGCTGCAACATCTCGCGCACTACGGGGGCATAAGTGCGTGTGGGCGACAGCACCAGCTTGCCGTAGGTAAGGCCGGTGTGCGGGTCGATGCCGGTGAGCGCTTTCGTGCCGGAATACACCAGCTCTTCGGGGATGGCGTTGTCGTATGTTTCGGGATACAGGGTGGCCAGCGTATGTGCAAACACGTCGTGGCGCGCCGAGGTGAGGCCGTTGCTGCCCATGCCGCCGTTGTACTCCCGTTCGTAAATCGCCTGCCCCGACGACGACAAACCAACAATTACGTCGCCGGACCGGATGCGGGCGTTGTCGATGAGGTCGCTGCGTTTGGCGCGGGCGGTTACTGTGCTGTCCACGATTATGGTGCGTACGAGGTCGCCCACGTCGGCGGTTTCGCCGCCCGTGAGGTGCAGGTGGACGCCCCACTGATGCATCTCGTCGATGAAGTCCTGCGTGCCCTGAATGATGGCCGACACCACTTCGCCCGGAATAATGTTCCTGTTCCGTCCGATGGTCGACGACAGCAGCATATCACCGGTGATGCCCACGCACAGCAGGTCGTCGGTGTTCATCACGATGGCGTCTTGCGCGATGCCGCGCCACACGCTGAGGTCGCCGGTTGCTTTCCAGTAGGCGTAGGCCAGCGCCGACTTGGTGCCGGCGCCGTCGGCGTGCATCACGAGACAATAGTTGGGGTCGCCGGTCAGTGTGTCGGGTATCACTTTGCAGAAAGCCTTTGGGAAAATGCCCTTGTCGATGTGCTGTATCGCCCGGTGGACGTCTTCTTTCGAGGCCGATACCCCGCGGCGGTCGTAACGTGTTTGCATAATTTTACTGTTGTGGTACATAATTATCGTCCAGCACCTGAAACTCGGTGCGGCGGTTCAGGAGATGGCAAATATCCCGCTCTTCTTCGCTTTTCAGACTGTTGATGTAGCGTTCGTCCAGCCGGGCGCCTATCCGCAGGAAAGGATATTGCCTTGCTGTTTCGGTGTCCACCACTTTGGGCTGCGACTCGCCCAATCCCACCGCATCCATGCGCCCTTCGTCGATGGCGTGCTTGATGAGGTAGTCAACCACCGCCTGTGCGCGCTGTTGCGACATGGCGTAGTTGGTTTCGTCGCTGCCGCGGTTGTCGGTGTGGGCGCGCAGTTCGATGACGAGCGTGGGGTTGTCGTTCATGATGGTGATGAGTATATCGAGTGCCGCGCGGGAGTTGTCGGTGAGTGCGGCTTTCCCGAATTCAAAGAAGATGTTGGGGATTTCGATCGGCTTGTCGGTTGGCGTCAGCAGGATGGTGTCGCGGTGGGAGTAGCCGTCCGTCCATCCGTGCGACGAGAAGCGGGTCTTTCCGTTGAGGTAGCCCTTGTGCGAAGCCACCACCAGATAATCCGTGCCTTTATCTACACGAAATTCGATCTGTCCGTTGTCCCCCGTTTTGCGACGTAACGACACGCCGTTGCTTCCCACCAATCGCACGTCGGAAGCCGGGAGCATGGCGTTCGTTTTTGCATTCTTCACGAGCGCCGAGAAATAAAATTCCACGTTATGCTGACTCTCGCCGGTGAAGGCGTAGAGGTTGTCGTCGTTTCTGGACGCCTTTTCGGAGGCTTTGCGGTTCGATGTGAAGAATCCGCGCTCGTTGTCGCGTTCAAAGATGATGGCGAAATCGTCGGCCGGCGAATTGAGGGGCTCGCCCATGTTTTCCACGACCCATCCGGCGCCGTCGGGCGTGGCCTTGAAGATATCGAGCCCGCCCAGTCCCACGTGTCCGTCGGAGGCGAAATACAGGTTGCCGCCGTTACGTGCAAAGGGGAACATTTCATTGCCGCCGGTGTTGATGGCTGCGCCCATGTTGATGGGTTCGCCCCACGTGTCGGCCTCGTTGCTGCGCGTGACTTTCCAGATGTCCATGCCGCCGTAGCCGCCCGGCAGGTCGGAGGCGAAATACAGCGTCAGCTCGTCGGCCGAGAGCGACGGGTGCGCCACCGTAACGCTGTCGTCGGTTATCGGCAGTTTCACCGGCTCTTCCCACAGGTCGTCCTTACGCTGTGCGGTGAAAATCGAACAGCCCTTTTTCTCGCGCTTTACCTTGCCGCAACGGGTGAAATACAATAAAGTGTAGTCGCTGTTGAATGCACAGGCGCCGTCCTCCTGCTTGCTTTTCAGCGTTTCCTCGTCTACCGGGAAAGGCTTGCCCCAGGCGCCTCTGCGCGAAAACACCGACGCATACAGGTTGCTCGCCGGCTCGCCGGTCACGTCGTATATCCTGCTTTTGTTGGCCTTGCGCGACGACGTGAAGTACAGCACCTCGTAGTCGCCAGAGGCATACGCGGGGGCGTAGTCGTTGTTGCGGGAGTTGAGGCTCGTCACCGCGCTGACGGTATATTTCGACTGCGCCGGATTGCTTTTAGCCCACGTCACGGCGGCCAGCAGTGAGTCCACGAAGCGGTTGTCGGGCTCGTACTTTTTGTAAAGCAGCAGTTGTTCGCTCGCCCTGTCGTAGTCATTGTTGCACATCAGCACCTGGCCGTAGCGCAGGTACACTTCCGGGAGTTCGGGCGTATGCCGGCGGAACATGCGTTCGTAGGCGGCCTGCGCCTCCTTGTATTTTCCGGTGATGCGATAACTTTCGCCCAAACGAAAATTCAGCAAGTCAATCTCGTCTCTGTTGAGTTTTTTCGTCAGGCTGCTTTTTGAAGAGAGGGTTTTATAGCTTTTTGCGGCTTTGTAGTAGCCGCCCTCCTCGAAGGTCTGGTTGGCCTTGTTAAACTTCGCCCGCACGCTGCACGAGACCAGAAGCAACGCCGCCAAACCGATATATAAGAGAGTTTTCATTGTGCGCGCACATACTTCTTTTCCATTTTCTTAGCAGGCGTCATGGTACGTTGTCGAAGTTCCACTTCCGAAAAATCTTTTTCTTTAAATTCCAGCATGAAATTATCAGGGAGTTTATCCAATTCGTTTGGATTGTCATGCAAATAGCTCACAAAATCAAACGTCAAGCCGATATTCCGTTGTACTGTTTCTTTGTGTGTCATGGTTGTTATTTTTTATTTTTTTTCATATACCTTTCTCTATACCATTCCCAGCGGTCTTTTAGGTCCTGTTCTGCGTATTTGGAGGCGCTTTTCAGCGAATCCATTTCAATAGACTGCTTTTCCTTATCGCCATTGGGGAACAGCACATCACGATGAAAAAAGCCGTGAGCACAATCATAGCGAACAATAGCAATCCATTGTTCATCGATAAATGCTTCATATTGGTACGTCACGTCTTTTAATATGCCACCGTCGGTTTGCAAGTGCACACGCAAGCGATTTTTATCACTGGGGTCTAATGACGATATGAATGCTATCTCTCTCATTTTCTAAATTGCCCCGCAAAGGTACGCAAAATATTCCGTTTCCCGCAAACAGCAGCGCCCGGCTTACACCGGGCGCCACGCCACTCATTTATAATTCAAAATTCAAAATTCAAAATTCCTAAAGGTCTTTCACGCACCGCACCTGCTTGCCGTCCTCGACGTGGACGTCGTTGACCATCCAGTCGCTTCGGTTGTACCACAGGGCGTACGCATAGTCGTAGCTGTACTCATACCTCGTTTTTGACCAGTAGTAGGCCCACTCCAAATTTGGGTCACCCGGACTTGCGCCGAAGCCCCACGCCGCCGAGAGCGTCTGCGGGACACTGTAGTCGCAAAGCGTTTGGAGGTCGCTCTTCGTGGGCATACGCCATGGACTTGGGCAGAGCTTATCCCCCTCCCCGGTTGCGTTGTCATCCCCATACAGGTGCACATACGGCCAGTTATAATAGTACCGTGTCCCGTTCTCGTCTGTATGGTGGCTGCATTTCACTTCGTCCTTCTTCTCAATGAACTCCTTGTACTGGTCGCAGTAGGGGTCGTGGATGGCGGCGCTCCAGGCCTGTGCGCCGAACTCCCACACGGTGTCGCTGGCGGCATACGGCGGCCGGTTGGCGGAGGCGGCGGCATACACGCGCGGCTTCGACCGCTGCACCACGTTCACCGTCAGGGTGAGCGTTCCCACAGAGAAGGTGATTGCCGCCGTGCGGCGCGCGTTCGTGGCCGTGTTGGCCTGCACGTTCACCGTAACCGTGGCGTTGCCTGTGGCCGACGCCGGCGACGGCAGCGTGCACCACGCGGTGGCCGCGCTGTTCAGGCTTGTCGTCCAGGCCAGGTTGCACGTGAGGGCGATCCGGTAGGCGCCGGCGTCGGGCGTGGCTATGATGTTGGGGAAGTAGTCTTTTTCCAGAGCGGCGCTCAGCACAGGCTCGGCGTTTTCTTGCGTCACGACTACCTGCCGCGTGTAGGTGTCGGCCGTGAAGGTTACGGTGGCGGCGCGCGGCGCGGGCGTGTAGTTGCGCGCTACGGTGAGTGTAACCGGCGTGGCCGGATTGTTGCCGCTGCCCAACACCGGCAACGGCGTGCACCAGGCCACGGCTTCGCTGTTCACTGCAACCGTCCAAGGACGGCTACAGTTTACCACTACCATATAATTGCCGCCGGTGTGTGCGGCTTGGATGTTGTTCCTGTCGGTTGTGAGGACGAATGTCCCGCCGGCCTGCGTCACGGCCACCTGCCGTGTGAGCGTGCCCGCCGTGAAGTGCACTGTGGCGTGGCGAGGCGTGGTGGCGTTGTTCTCGATGGCGATAAACGTAACCGTGCCGTTGCTTGTGCCTGTGGGGGGACTCACTACGCTCCATTCGGCGGCGGCCTCGTCTACGGCCGCCCACCATGTTGTGTTGCCGCTTACGGCAAAGGTGCAGGAGCTGTTGCCGGCTGTCACGTTTGCGCTGGCCGGTTCAATCGTGAGGGTTGGGGCAACCTGTTCGGTTTCGTTACCCGGGGCCGACGCGTTTTCCTCCTGCCGGCAACCGGCAACGGTGATAACCGCTACTATGGCTGCCGCTGCCGGCAGGAAAAGATAACGCGCAGAAATCATAATTGTTCTCATAACTGTTTATTCAATGGCTGTTTTTGTTCCGAATCCGCTCCATACGCTCGCACTTGAGTAAGCGGCCACTGCACCGGCCGGCACTTTTAGCGTGGCAGTGCCTATAGAGGCCTCATTGAACACATCGCTGTTGATGCTCTGCGGCATGGCACGATGGTTGATAAATTCGGTTAAACCGGAGCACTGAGAAAAAGCATATTCCTCAATGGTGGATAGCGATGCAGGGACAGTTACGCTGGCCAAACTTCTACATTGATGGAAAGCGCTTGTACCGATAGATGCTACTCCTTCAGGAATAACAATGCCGGTTAGCCCGCTATATTGAAAAGCCGTCGATCCAATGCTGGTTACCGTTTGGGGGATTTGAATGCCGGTTAAGGCGGAGCAAGTTCTAAAAGTACTTTTGCCGATAGTGGTTAACCCGGTGCCGAAAGTAACGGAAGTCAACTTGGTACAACCATCAAAAGTGCTTTCGCTGGTTTCGGTTATCCCATTGCCGAGCGTAACCGTTGTTAAAGCTTCGTTATAGTAAAAAAGCCACGTGCCGATGGTGGTTACCGAATGGGGAATAGTAATTTCAGCAAGTTTAGTACAACTCATAAACGCCATTCCGCCGATGGTAAGCAGCCCTTCATGTAAAACAATACTCGTTATGGGGCAGCTTTGAAAAGCCCGTTCGCCGATAGCGGTTACCGATTCGGGAACCTCCACAGTGGTCATCTTGCAACCATAAAAAGCCCAGTTGCCGATAGCGGTTACCCCGTTTTCTATCACTACGGTGTTGATGTTGGCCT
>JAITQN010000057.1 GCA_031288865.1 Prevotellaceae bacterium | reverse complement strand
AGAACCCTAAAATCCTGCGTGCCTATGGGGTATTTTCTAACTTGTGTGTCCATAACCTTTGCTAATTTGGTCAAAGATACATATTTTTTGATTTGCCACCACAAAAATTAATTACTACCTTTGCAACATTTCGCTGATTTTGACTTTCAATATGAGAAAAACCATCTTTTTTGTTTCGCTGCTGTTCATTCTCCCCTGTAGCGCCGGCGCTCAGTCGGACGAGTTCAATACCATAAAAAGCACCGACATTTATTTCTCCATCCTGCGGGAGCTGTCGCTTTATTATGTAGACAGCGTGCAGGTCGGAAAATTGGTGGATGCAAGCATCCACGCCATGCTTGAGCAGTTAGACCCCTACACGGAATACGTGCCCGAAGAAGCTGCCGAGGCTTTCGACTTCGTCATTACCGGCCGCTACGGCGGCATCGGCGCCATTATCCGTAAAATCGACGGCGGCGTGCAAATCAGCGACCCCTACGAAGGCTATCCGGCCGACAAAGCCGGATTAGTGCCCGGCGACTGCATTCTCGAAATCGACGGGCAGTCGCTCAAATCTGTCGATACGCAAACCGCAAGCAGCCGACTCAAAGGCCTTGCGGGAAGCGCCCTCTCCCTGAAGGTGCGCAAACTGAAAACCGGCGACACCCTCGACCTGCGGCTCACCCGCGAGCACATTCACATCCCGGATATACACTACCACTGCCTGCTGAAAGACAGCATCGGCTATATCAACCTCAACGCGTTTACAAAAGACGGAAGCCGCGACTTTATCAAGACGTTTCTTGCGTTGAAGAAAACGGGAAAGATGAAATCGCTGATTCTCGACCTGCGTTCGAACGGCGGCGGCTCGCTCGACGAGGCCGTGAATACGGTGGGCGCGTTTGTGCCGCGCGGTACTACGGTGGTGGAAGCGCGCGGGCGGCTCAAGGATTTCGAGGCTAAATACATGACCCGCGAAAATCCGTTAGATACCGCTATTCCAATCGTGGTATTGGTGAACAGCATGTCGGCGTCGTCATCGGAGATTGTGGCGGGCGCGCTGCAGGACTTTGACCGCGCCGTGATCGTAGGCACCCGCACCTTCGGGAAAGGGCTTGTGCAAAGCGTGCGCGACCTCGGCTACAACGCCAAACTCAAAATCACGACCGCCAAGTATTACACGCCCAGCGGACGCTGCGTGCAGATTGTGGACTACAGCCACCGGCGCGACGACGGCAGCGTGGGCGTCATTCCCGATTCGCTGATTAAGGCGTTCAAGACTCGCAACGGGCGCACCGTGTATGACGGTGGCGGCATCACCCCCGACGTGGCGGTGGAACCTCCGGCTTATCATAAAATATCCTACAGCATTGCAGCGCGTGATTTGTTGCGGGAATATGCGCTCACTTATTTCGTGGCACACGCCGCCATTGCACCGCCCGAAACCTTCCGCCTCACCGATGTGGAATACGACGACTTTGTGAAATACCTGCTCAACAAGGATTTCAACGACGAGCCCGACGTGTTTACGCAACAAAAACCCGAACTGAAGGAATTGCTCGAAGGGGAAATCTGTACGCTCTACTATTACCAGCAGGGACGCCTGAGGAATAAACTGCCGCGCGACAACCAGGTAGACAAGGCCATTGAAGTGCTGAGTAACCCGGTTGCATACAAAAAAATATTAGCGAACTAAAATACCCCCGCATGAAAACCATCTTGAAGCAAGCGCTGCCCTACCTTACAGCCATTATTACGTTTTACGTAATTGCCACAGGCTATTTCACGCCGGTTATTTTTCAGGAAAAAACACTGCACCAAACCGACATCCGCAAGGGCGCCGGCATGGGACAGGACATCGGGCAACACAGACAGGAAAACAACGGCGAAAAAAGCCTTTGGGCAAGCCGCATGTTTTCGGGGATGCCGACCTATCAAATTGCGCCGGGTTATAAATCTTCGCCTATATTATCGCCGCTGCGACGCACCTTCGAAGGATGGCTGCCGGCGCCGGCCAACCACCTTTTTGCCTACATGCTCGGATTTTTCATTTTGCTACTGGCGTTGCGCGTAAACCCATGGCTGGCTATCGTGGGGGCTATTGCATACGGGTTCTCGTCCTACTTTTTAATCATCATCGAGGCGGGACACATCTGGAAGGTGTGGGTGCTGGAACTCATTCCGCCTACGCTGGCCGGGATTATCCGGGCATATCGAGGGCATTGGTTGTCGGGCGGAGCAGTTACCGCACTGTTCTTTGCCCTGCAATTACACGCCAACCACATCCAAATGACATATTATTTCCTGCTGTTTGTGCTCGTGTTTGCAATTTGCCGGCTGATTTACGACATCAAAAACAGACAGTGGATAAAATTCGTAAAAGCCTCGGCGGTGCTGCTGGTGGCAGCAAGCATCGGCGTGGGCGCCAACGCCACCAATATGCTGCTGTCGGCCAAATATGCCGAACAAACCATTCGCGGAAAGTCGGAGCTCACCGCCAATGCCAGCAATAAAACCAGCGGCCTCGACCGCGACTACGTCACGCAATGGAGCTACGGCCTCGGCGAAACATTTACGCTGCTTATTCCGAACACCAAGGGCGGCGCTACCGGCTACATGGGACAAAACCACGCGCCGGAAGTGCGAAAAACGGTGGCAGGCAACGACGCCCGTCAATTCGTGGCACAGCAAAACAGTTATTGGGGCGACCAGCCGTTTACTTCCGGACCGGTATATGCGGGCGCATTCATTCTGTTCCTGTTTGTATTCGGACTGTTCGTTGTGCAGGGATACCTGAAATGGGCGCTACTGGCCGGTACTGCGCTATCCATTCTGTTGTCGTGGGGACACAATTTCATGGGGCTTACCAACCTGTTCCTCGACTATTTCCCAATGTACAATAAATTCCGCGCCGTATCTTCTATTTTAGTAGTAGCCGAACTCACCATTCCGGTACTGGCGCTGTTGGCTTTGTCCGAAATACTGAAAAACCCGAAGCTACTTGCCGAAAAACGAAAAGAACTTTATATCAGTTTGGGATTAACCGCCGGCGTAGCGTTGTTGTTCATTCTCCTGCCCCGCACCTTTTTCCATTTCTTTAGCGAAGAAGAAGCGTTGGCGTATGCGCAATACATGCGTAATCCGTCGTATGCGCCGCTCTTTGATGCGTTGGAAACAGCCCGCGTGAGCGCTTTCCGAGCCGATGCGTGGCGCAGCATTATCATTATTGCAATTGGTGTATCACTATTGTGGTTGTACAGTACAAAGAAAATAAAACAGCCGCTGTTGATTGGCGCATTGGCAGTGTTGGTACTTTTCGATTTGACCACTGTCGACAAACGCTATTTGGATAACAGTGATTTTGTGCCGAAAACTACGGCAAAAGTGGCATGGGAAATGACCGCCGCCGATAAAATCATTTTAGAAGATACCGGCCCGAACTTCCGTGTGTTCAATCTCGCTGTCTCTCCGTTTCAGGACGCCAGCACCTCGTACTATCACAAGTCTATCGGCGGCTACCATGCTGCCAAGCTGCGCCGCTATCAGGAATTGATAGATGCTTACATCAGTAAAATGGATATGGCGGTGATAAACATGTTGAACACGCGATACCTTATTACGCCGGGAGAGGGCGGGCAACCGCGCGTACAAACCAATGACGAAGCCTTTGGCCATGCATGGTTTGTCGACAGCCTGAAAATCGT
>JAITQN010000104.1 GCA_031288865.1 Prevotellaceae bacterium | reverse complement strand
AGGGCGGGATTTTCGTAACCGCGGGTAAGGGCGCGCAGCGCCCGCAGCCCGCGGGATAGATGTAGGAGTGGCGCTTCCGACACCTGTCGGAATCCTCAGCGAGGATTCGGCGGCGCTTCCAGCAGGTACTGAAGGGGGAGTTCCATGCCCCTGTTTTGTGTCGTCAGCAACTCGTTTTGTGTCGCCAGCAACCCATTTTCTGTCGTCAGCAATTCGTTTTGTGTCGTCAGCAACTCGTTTGTTGTCGTCAGCAATTCGTTTTGGGGACTCCCCAACTTAACACCTCACGCTTCATATTTTTAAATAGCTTATCTTAAACATACTAACAGTTGTTCAAAAATTATTGTGGAAAAAAGTGGAAAAAGGTGTAGGAAAGTGGAAAAAATTTCCATAACTTTGCCCCGGAAATTAATAACGCACTAACAACATCAAAATTATGGCTCTGTTTATCGGTGAATATACCAGTAAGCTCGACGACAAAGGCCGCCTGATCTTCCCTTCGGAGTTCAGGATGCAGGCCGGGGCCGCCAACGTGCAGTATGTGATACAAAAGGATGTGTTGTGCGCCGGTTCGCTCGCCATGTATGCCTTGGATGAGTGGACGAAGCGGTCGGAGCTGGCCCGCTCGAAAATCAACCTGTTCACGCGCGAAGGCGTCAGGGCGTGGGAGGAGTTTAACCGCGACCGGGTGATGGTGATTCCCGATGAGAAAATGGGGCGCATCAACATCCCGAAAGCTTTATTAGACTACATACGTGTGCAGAAAGAGGTGACGTTCGTGGGGGAAGACAATATCATCAGATTGTGGGCGAAAGAGGCCTTAAAGGCCGGACCGGTAGAAGATGAAAAACGAAGGGACGAGGAGCGTGCCGATCTCATTGAAAAATTATTAGGATAAAACTTGCTCCAGTGAATGTTGCCTATCATATACCGGTGATGCTGCATCAAAGTGTTGATGCGCTTTGTGTGAAACCCAACGGGGTTTATGCCGACGTCACGTTTGGCGGAGGCGGGCACGCCCGGGAAATCTTAAACCGCTTGAAAAACGGACGGCTCATTGCGTTCGACCGTGACGCCGACGCCGGCGCAAACCGGATTGAGGACAAGCGTTTTTTGTTAATCCAAAACAATTTCCGGTTTTTGCGCGGACTGTTGCGCAACGAGGGAATTGCGGCGGTTGACGGTGTGCTGGCCGACTTGGGGGTTTCGTCGCACCAGTTCGACACAGGCGAGCGGGGATTTTCGTTCCGCTTCGACGCGCCGCTCGATATGCGGATGAACAGGGGAGGGGCGCTGACGGCGGCACAGGTGGTAAACACTTATCCGGAAATGCAGCTTTGTAGCCTGCTGCGCACTTACGGTGAAGTGGAACAGGCGCCGCGCGCGACCAGGCTGTTGGTGGCGGCGCGTGAGCGGGAAGCCATAACAACCATAGGCGGTTTGAAGGAAGCGTTGTCGCCCTGCCTGCCGAAGACGATGGAGCATAAGTATCTCGCGAAGGTTTTTCAGGCGTTGAGAATAGCAGTGAACGGCGAGATGAACGCGTTGGAACAGTTGTTGGCGCAGGCGCTGAAAGTGTTGAAGCCCGGAGGGCGGCTGGTGGTCATCACCTATCATTCGCTGGAAGACCGCATGGTGAAAAATTTTATACGGGCGGGCAACACGGATGGGGAAATAGAAAAAGACATGTTCGGGAGGGCGATCACGCCTTTTACGGTGGTTACAAAAAAGGCTGTGGCTCCCGACGAAAACGAAATACGGCAGAATACCCGCGCACGCAGCGCGAAGTTGCGGGTGGCGGAGAAAAAATAAAGATGGAGGAAATTAAAAATACAAAACGTAAAAGGAAGTCCCACATAATAAAGAATGTGGTGTCGGGCGATATGTTTAATGTGTTGTGGATAAAATACCACCGCTATGTCTTGCTTTTGTTTGTATTGTCAATATGCTACATCTCGCAGCGTTACTACGTGGAACAAACGGTGTATGCGGCGAAGAAGATGGAAGGCGAGCTGGAGCGTACGCGTATGGAGTACACCATCCGCTCGTCGGAGCTTATGCGGTTGAGCAAATACTCCTCGGTGGAGCAGGAATTGAAAAAACGCAATATGCCGCTTGTCGCGCCGCAGCGTCCGCCTAAACAAATAAAAATGAACTGACCATGCAACTGTCGAAAAACATATTGCTGCAACGCGCTACTGCCATCTATATGGTAATGGCGTTGATTGGTTTGGTGATTGTGTGCCGGGCTATGTTTTTGCAATTTGACTCCGAACTTAAAGGGAAAGCGGCAAGAATAAGTTCCCACAGTGAAGAAATTGGCGCCAAGCGCGGCGATATTCTGGCACACGACGGACGGTTGCTGGTGACGTCGTTGCCGCAGTATCAGCTATACATGGATTGCAAAGTGCCGGAAGAGGCGGTGTTCAACGCCGGTGTGAAAGGTTTGTCGGTGGCGCTGTCGGAGTTCTTTAAGGATAAAACGGCGGCGGCATACGAAAAAATATTGCGCGATGGACGCGCAAACAAACGGCGTTATGTGAGGCTGGGCAATCGTATGATAAAGCACGCAGAGTCGGAGAAAGTATATCGATTCCCGATTTTAAAACAGGGATGGCGTGAAGGAAAGACGTATGACCAAAATAAGGGCGGCGGTATTTTTGAAGCAAGGAGCATGCGCACGCCGTCTTATGGCAACTTGGCGGCGCGCACGTTGGGACTGGTGAACGAAAACGGCGTATCGGTGGGCATTGAGGGCGCTTTTGATTATGCGCTAAAGGGCACGCCCGGGAAGCGCCTGCTGCGCCGGATTGCAAATGGCGACTGGGTGCCCGTGAACAGCATGGATGATGTGGATCCGCGTAACGGGTATGACGTAGTCACCACGCTCGATGTGGATATACAGGATGCCGCTGAAACCGCGCTGCGCGACCAGCTCAGAAAAGCGCCGGACTTCGAGGCCGGAACGGTTATTATCATGGAAGTGAAAACAGGCGAAATACGCGCTATTGCCAATATGAAACGCATGGCTGACGGTAGCTACACCGAGGCCTTTAACTATGCCATCGCTCAGGCTACGGAACCGGGGTCTACGTTTAAACTGGCTACGCTGATTGCACTGCTCGAAGACGGGCTGGTGGACATGCACCAAAAAGTGAATACCGAAAAGGGGCAATGGAACTACAAGGGACATTTGATTAAGGATGTCTCTAATGAAGGCTATGGGGTTATTCCGCTACAGGAAGTGTTCGAAAAATCGTCGAATGTGGGTTTTGCCAAGCTGGCGGTTAATCATTACCTCGGCAAGGAGCGGCAATATGTGGATAAGCTCTATGCCATGAAACTGAATACCCGGCTGGGGTTGCAGATTTCGGGCGAAGCGCCGCCGCAGATACGTTATGTGAACGACAAGCTATGGTCGGGGCTGTCGCTGCCCATGATGTCGATGGGGTATGAGGTGCTGCTCACGCCGGTTATGACGCTCACGTTCTACAACGCAGTGGCCAACGGCGGACGCATGGTGAAGCCGAAGTTCGTGTCGGAGTTGCGGCAGGGCGGGGAACTGCGGCAGCGTTTTTCCACCGAAGTAATCACCACGTCGATATGTTCGCACGCCACGCTGGAGAAGGTGCATCGGGCGCTGTGCGGCGTGGTGGAAAAAGGAACGGCCAAAAATATTCGCGATGACCGTTATAAAATCGCAGGAAAGACGGGCACTTCGCGCATTGCGTTTGACAATGGCTACGAGTTGAATGGTTTTAAGAAACATCAGCCTTCTTTTGCAGGGTTCTTCCCGGCCGAAAACCCGGTGTACTCGGGCATTGTGGTGCTGTATACGGGGCCGACGAAAAATAATTTTTACGGCGGAAGCTGGGCGGCGCCGGTGTTCAAACAAATTGCCGATAAAATATATGTGTCGCATCCCGAGTGGGAAGAAGCGCTACAGGCAAAGCCTTCCGACACCATGCTGGCCGACCTGATTGAAGACAATATGCGCACGCATACTCCGAAAAAGCCGGTCGACAAAAAACTGCCCTCTGTGGTAGGAAAGACTTTGAAAGAGGCCTTGTTCCTGTTGGAAAATCGAGGGCTGAACGTGGATTTTTTCGGCTCGGGGCGCGTGGTGAAACAGTCCTTGCCGGCGGGAACGCCTGTGGGAAGAGAACAGACTATAACACTTGAATTGAAATAAAAATTATAAAACGGAATGAAACTAAGCCAACTCATAGCCTCAGTAAACCCCACAAAAATAAAGGGGAGTACGGACTGTGACATTGCGTCGCTGGGGTTCGACTCACGCCGGGTGACGCCGGGGCAACTCTTCTTTGCGTTGAAGGGAGAAGCCGCCGACGGGCATGATTTTATTCCCGACGTAGTGGCAAAAGGCGCTGTAGCCATAGTGTGTGAGCGCCTCCCCGCATCCTGCGACGAACGCGTGTGCTACCTCGAAGTGCCCGACAGCCATTATGCCATGGGACACATTGCCGCCGGGTTTTACGGCCATCCCTCGAAACAATTGACGTTGCTGGGCGTCACCGGCACTAATGGCAAAACCACTACGGCGACTTTGCTCTACCGCCTGTTCCGCGCGCTGGGGCATAAGGTGGGATTGCTTTCTACTGTGGTCAATTATATTGATGACAAAATGGTGAAAGCCGAACGCACAACACCCGATGCGTTGCAAATACAACACCTGATGTCCGAAATGGTAAAGGCCGGATGTGCGTATTGCTTTATGGAGGTGAGTTCGCACGCTGTGGTGCAACACCGCATTGCGGGTCTGGAGTTTGACGGGGCGCTGTTCTCGAACATTACGCACGACCACCTCGACTATCATAAAACATTCGATGACTACATCAAGGCGAAGAAATTATTTTTCGACACATTGCCCGCTTCGGCCTTTGCCCTGATAAACCTCGACGACCGCAATGGCCGCGTGATGGTGCAGAATACGAAGGCAAAAGTAAAAACCTATTCGCTGCACACGCTGGCCGATTTTCATTGCCGCATCATTGAGAACACCTTTGAAGGGATGCAGCTTAATATTGATGGGACGGAAATGTGGACGTGTTTCATCGGGCAGTTTAATGCCTGCAACATGCTGCTGGTGTATGCCGCGGCACGGCTGCTGGGTGTCGACAAAAATGAGGCGTTGCGCCTGCTCAGCGGCATGGAGCCTGTAACCGGACGCTTTGAGGTACTGCGGGAACAGCACAACATCATCGGCATTATCGACTACGCCCACACGCCCGACGCATTACAGAATGTAATAGACACGATTAACGACATCCGGCACGACGAGCAGCGGCTGATTACCGTAGTGGGTTGCGGCGGTAACCGCGACAAGTCCAAGCGCCCGCTGATGGCGCGTATTGCTGTGGGCGGCAGCGACAAGGTGGTGTTCACGTCAGACAATCCGCGCAACGAAGACCCCAACGCCATCCTCGACGACATGTATGCAGGCCTTTCTGCCGGCGACGCGGCGCGCGCCATCCGCATTGCCGACCGTCGCGAAGCCATCAACACGGCCGTTCACCTGTCGCGCCCCGGCGATATTATACTGATTGCGGGAAAGGGTCACGAAACCTATCAGGAAGTTAAAGGCACACAAACACATTTTGATGATAAAGAAGTATTCCTATGTTGTATCACCTGTTTGAATATTTGAATAAGGCCCAGATTGATTTTCCGGGCTTGGGGCTGTTCCGCTACCTGTCGTTTCGGGCAGCGCTGGCCACGGTGTTTTCTCTTTTGATCGCTTGGGTATTCGGGAAATATATTATCCGCTTTCTGCAACGGAAGCAGATAGGCGAGGAGATACGCAACCTTGGCCTCGAGGGACAGTTATCAAAACGCGGAACACCGGCTATGGGAGGGATTATCATCCTGCTGTCAATCATGGTGCCGGTGCTGCTGTTCGGGAATTTGCTGAATGTGTATGTGCAGCTTATGCTTTTTTCCACAATGTGGATTGGCTGCATTGGCTTTCTCGACGACTACATCAAAGTGGTCCGTAAAAATAAAGAAGGGCTGAGTGGCCGGTTTAAGATTCTCGGGCAGGCGGGCTTGGGGCTGATTGTGGCTTCTGCCATGTACTTTTGCGGCGATAAGACCACCAAAACCACCATTCCGTTTGTGAAGGAAAATGAATTTGATTACCAGTGGCTGTCGCCCGTGTGCGGCGAATGTTCGGGCCTTGTGGGGTGGATTATCTATGCGCTGGTGGTGACGTTTATTATTGTGGCGGTGTCGAACGGCGCTAACCTCACCGACGGCATGGACGGCCTGCTGTCGGGCGTTTCTATTATCATAGGCGTGGTGTTGGGCATATTCGCCTACCTGTCGGGAAATATTATTTATGCCGACTACCTTAATATTATGTATATCCCGCGAAGCGGCGAACTGGTGGTGTTTATGGCTGCGTTTGTCGGCGCGCTGATTGGCTTCCTGTGGTACAATTCCTATCCGGCGCAAGTGTTCATGGGCGACACCGGAAGCCTTACCATAGGCGCTATTGTAGCGGTATTTGCCGTGGTGGTGCGCAAAGAATTATTGATTCCGATATTGTGCGGTATTTTCGTGGTGGAGAGCCTTTCGGTAGTTCTGCAGGTGGCATGGTTTAAATATACGAAGCGGAGATACGGCGAAGGCCGCCGGATATTCAAGATGACGCCCCTGCATCATCATTTTCAAAAGAAGAGCGGCGATGTCCCGGCGTTAATTCAGCGTCCGGCGCAGGCTTTGCCGGAAGCGAAAATCGTAATGCGCTTTTTTATCGTGGCCATTTTATTGGCCGTATTAACAGTAGTAACCTTAAAAGTACGGTAGATGAAGAAAAGAATAGTAGTGCTCGGTGGAGGAGAAAGCGGCGTGGGTGCGGCGGTATTGGCGAAAGTCAAGGGGTTTGACGTGTTTTTGTCAGACTCGGGCGCGTTGCAGGACGACTACAGGAGCACACTGCAACAATACGACGTGGCCTTTGAAGAAGGACGTCACACGGAAGATTTAATATACAACGCCGATGAAGTGATAAAAAGCCCCGGCATTCCCGACACGGCGCCGGTGGTTGCAAGCCTGACGGCACAAGGCACGCCGGTGATTTCCGAAATCGAGTTTGCCGGACGCTACAGCAAGGCGAAGAAGATATGTATCACCGGAAGCAACGGAAAGACCACCACCACGTCGATTATTTACTTCCTCCTGAAGAACGCTGGCCTGAACGTGGGGCTGGGCGGAAACATCGGAAAGAGTTTCGCGTATCAGGTGGCTACCGAAAACTTCGACTACTACGTGTTAGAGATTAGCAGCTTTCAACTCGACGGCATGTACAACTTTAAAGCCGATATCGCCGTGCTGCTCAATATCACGCCCGACCACTTAGACCGCTACGACCACAACATGCAGAACTACGTAAACTCGAAGTTCCGCATCACACAAAATATGTCGGAAGACGATTGTTTTATTTTTTGTTCAGATGACGAGGTTACTATGGCACACTTGAATAAAATTGTAATGAAGGCCCGGCAGCTTCCCTTCTCACAAACCGGCGAAGTGGCGCAGGGCGCGTTTGTGGAGCGCGACAGGTTGCGCGCGCGTTACCGCAATGGTGAATTTTCGATGCTGTTGCAGGAATTGTCGCTACAGGGCAGGCACAACATTTACAACTCCATGGCTGCGGCGGTGGCGGGGCAGGTGCTCAGGATAAAGAACGACGTTATCCGCGAGAGCCTCATGACGTTTAAAGGCGTGGAGCATCGCCTCGAAACTGTGCTGAAAGTGCGCGACGTGCTTTATGTGAACGACAGCAAGGCCACCAACGTCAACGCGGCATGGTATGCGCTGGAAAGCATAACCACCCAAGTGGTGTGGATTGCCGGCGGCACGGACAAAGGGAACGACTACAGCGAACTGTTCGACGTGGTAAAAGAAAAAGTAAAGGCCATTATCTGTCTTGGCGTGGACAACGAAAAGCTGCACCGCGCATTCGGAAGCCTTGTCCCCACTATTGTGGATGTGCGCTCGGCCGGAGAGGCAGTGAAGTCGGCCTACACCTTGGCAGCGCCGGGCGACACCGTGTTGCTCTCGCCGGCCTGTGCGAGCTTCGACCTGTTTAAGAATTATAACGACCGCGGATGTCAATTTAAAGAAGCGGTGCGTAACCTTTAAAATATAGCTGGCGTCATGATAAAATCTCTTTCACAAAAAATCAAAGGCGATAAGGTCATCTGGATGACAGTCGTCTTACTGTGCCTGCTGTCGGTGCCGGTGATTTACTCGTCGGTTGCCTCACAGGAGGCGTTCATGAAGCCTTTGTTCAAGCAGAGTTTTTTGGTACTCCTGAGTCTTTGCTTCGTGTATGGGTTTCACCGCGTATCCGTTGGCTTGTACCGGCGGCTGGCCATTCCGTTTTTGGTGGGCAGCGCTGTACTGCTCATCCTTACGCCGTTTATCGGCGTAAAGCTGCACGGCGCCATACGTGTGATTCCCCTGTTCGGCTTCACCTTCAATCCGGCCGATTTTGCTAAAATCGGAATCATCCTCTACCTCGCGAAAATTATAGAAAGCAAAGAACTGGACACCTTCAAGGAGTTCGCGTGGAGGATTTTGGCGCCGGTTGCCGTTCTATTTATCCTTATTCTGTGGGGCAGCACGTCGGCGGCCTTGCTCTTCCTGATGCTGGTGCTGATTGTTCTATTTGTCGGCGGAATTAAAATGGCCTTCCTGATGAAGACCGCCATGATTGCGGCTGTTGCGCTTGGCCTGTGCTTCGCCGACGGCGCTGTCACGCACCTCCTGCCGCGCTCCACCACCGCCCTGAACCGCGTAAAATCTTTTTTCAGCGCCGACGACGCCACCGAAGGAAAAAAAGACGAGCAAATCGATTACTCGAAGATGGCGATAGCCACCGGAGGATTTATCGGAAAAGGCCCCGGGCGCAGCACGCAGCGCTATGTGCTCTCGCAGGCTTATTCCGATTTCGTGTACGCGATTATCATCGAAGAATACGGCCTTGCGGGCGGCATACTGATTCTCGTCGTCTATCTTGTGCTGCTCTTCAGGGCGGGGGCTATTGCCCGGTCGTGCGTGCGGACGTTCCCGATGCTGATTGCCCTCGGCTTTGTGTTGTCGATTATGCTTCAGGCCATGCTGAACATGGGCGTGGCGGTGGGGCTGGCGCCCGTCACGGGACAGCCCTTGCCGCTGGTGAGCCTTGGCGGAAGTTCGCTGCTGGCCATCAGCATTTCCCTGGGCATCGTCCTCGCGGTGAGCCGCGCGAGCGATGAGCGGAACATTGTTGAAAAAAATAAAGCCGGGGAGGGGGCATAACTTGTGGGAAAAGCAATGAAAATAATCATCAGCGGAGGAGGCACGGGCGGACACATCTACCCGGCCGTAGCCATTGCGAATGCATTGAAGTCGCGCTTTCCCGGCGTTGATATTTTATTCGTCGGCGCCGAGGGACGCATGGAGATGGAGAAAGTCCCTGCGGCCGGCTACCCCATTGCAGGCCTCCCGGTGGCGGGCTTGCAGCGCAAGCTGACATGGAAAAACCTGCTGCTGCCCTATAAATTATGGAAGAGTGTGCGCAAAGCGGCGCAAATCATTAACGACTTCAAGCCCGACGTGGTGGTGGGCGTGGGCGGCTACGCCAGCGCGCCCGTGCTGTGGACGGCGCAGCGCAAGGGTATCCCCACGGTCATTCAGGAGCAGAACTCCTATGCGGGCGTCACCAATAAACTATTGGCGAAGCGCGCCTCCAAAATCTGCGTGGCCTACGACGGCATGGAGCGCTTCTTCCCGAAAGAGAAAATCGTCCTCACCGGAAACCCCGTGAGATTTACGAGCCTCCCCCCAACCCCCTCCAAAGGAGGGGGCGTAAAACCTCCCTCCCCTTCGGGGAGGGTTGGGGTGGGGCTCGTCTTGGTTGTGGGCGGCAGCTTGGGCGCGCGCACGCTCAACCGGGCGATGGAACAGGCCTTGCCCGAACTGCAACGCAGCGGCGTGCGTTTCATCTGGCAAACCGGCAAGGCGTATTTCGAACAGGCGAAGGCCGCCGTGAACGGAGAACGGAGAACGGAGAACGGAGAACGGGGAACGGAGAACGGAGAACGGAGAACGGAGAACGGGGAACGGAGAACGGAACCGTTTGCCGTTAACCGTTTGCCGTTAACCGTAGACCGTTCCCCGTTCACCGTCGTGGATTTCATTTCCCGGATGGACGAGGCCTTTGCCGCCGCCGACGTCGTGGTGTCGCGCGCCGGCGCGGGAACCATCTCCGAACTGTGCGTGGCGGCGAAGGCCTGCGTGCTGGTGCCCTCGCCCAACGTGGCCGAAGACCACCAAACGAAAAACGCACAGGCGCTCGTGAACAAGAACGCGGCCATCATGGTGCGCGACGACGAGGCCGCCGAAAAACTCCTTCCAACCGTACTGGCCTTGCTGAACGACGAGGCGCGCATCAGGGAACTGGAGAAAAACATCGCGGCGCTGGCAAAGCCCAATGCCGCTGCCGACATCGCGGAGATTATCGGGGAACGGAGAACGGTTATCGGGGAACGGAGAATGGTTAACGGGGAACGGAGAATGGTTAACGGGGAACGGAGAACGGGAAAAATTAATAATAATTAATAATAAATAGTTGTTATGAAAGGATATGGTGGATTTGAGGATTTGGAAGTATGGAAATTATCCATGCGATTAAGCCTTGCTATTTATGAATTATTCAGGGATTGTAAAGATTATGGTTTTAAGGACCAGATACAGCGTGCATGTGTGTCTGTTCCGGCTAATATTGCAGAGGGAGACGAACGGCAAACAAATAAAGAGGCTATTCAGTTTTTCTATATAGCTCGTGGCTCTTCTGCCGAAGTGAGAACATTTTTGCATTTGGCTATTGCATTAAAATATGTATCGCAAGATAAAGGTTTGGATATGATCG
>JAITQN010000091.1 GCA_031288865.1 Prevotellaceae bacterium | reverse complement strand
CTGGAAACAATCAGCCTTTCTGTCTTTTCTCCCTCAAAAACAAATAAGATTTTATTTGGCATCGAATGAACCTGCTTTATACATTTTTTCAATATTGTGGCTCTCTCTCAATTCTTTTGAAGTGCTTTTGGACAACGAACAGATTTGTTTCTCTGTCATTAAAAAGTAACAGTCCGGCCGCAGCAAATCGTTTGACATAATTGAAGTATTGTGCGTTGTAAGTATGAATTGAACGCCTGTTTCTTTTAATTTTTTAACAATTAAAGCCGACAATGAATGATGATAAAAAGCATCAAACTCGTCTATAAAAAGGAATGAGACCTTTGCGTTTTCCTGAATACGCTGAAACCAAAAATAGAAAAGTGTGAGCGCCTGTGTGCCCGTTGAGGCAACTTCATTAAACGAAAGCCGTTTGCCATTAAAATCAAACGCAATGGTGTTTTTGTCCAAATCTTTAACTATTGATAATTTACACGCTATTCCGGCGGTGTTCAAGAAGGCCTCAAAATCTTGGACATTACCTTTCATTATAATATCTTCGAGTGTATTTTGAGTTCCAACATCCAATCCTAAATAAGTGTTGCCACGTAAAGAACGGAAGTACAACATTCGCTCTATAAATGTAAAAAAGGAGATAAAAGTATCATTGACGTCATTATGGTCTAATTCCGTGTTGTTTTTTACATACTTCAATATAGACAATTCCTGATTATCTATATCTGTTTTCAAGGTTTCCGCTCCCCTGAAACGTATTGCCGCGTTGGTGCCTTTAGTTCTGTCAAAAAAGACGAGTTCGTTATCATCAATTTGGAAACGTTCATACACGATTTTCTTATAGTCTGTTTTTTTGTATTCGTACACCACAATTTTTGAATTAATCAAAAACTCGTAATAAAATTCGGCCACATCAGAATGGCTATAAGCGTTCAGGTAGTTTTTATATACAGATTCGTTTTTCTGTGTATCTGTCAAATGTTCGATGATATCAAAAATAGCCAATGCTAAATTTGATTTACCAACGCCATTAGGCCCATAAATTAAAGCGTTGTTAATTATTCCGTTTTTGATACTTTGTGTATTGTAGTCATATCCGTTTACGTCTGTCAAATCTAATTCAAAGTCTTTTTCAAAACCCCTAAAATTTGAAACCTTAAATTTTCTAAGCATTTTTGTAAAATTTACGAGTTTAGATTACAGGTGTGTTTCCCATCACGAATTCCAGCGTGCCGCCGCCGGCGATGTCCTTGAACAGGATGTAGTAGTGTGGATAGGGCTGTCCGTTCAGCAGCACCTGTTGGATGTATTTATTACCGGCGCTGTTGTTCGTGGCAGTAATGGTGAAGGTCTTGCCGTCTTTCAGCTTGAGCACGGCCTTGTCTACCGCCGGACTGCCGAAGATGTATTTTCCGCCGGCCGGCTCCACTTGGTAAAAGCCCAGCGACGACAACACATACCAAGCCGACATCTGTCCCACATCTTCATTACCCGACAGGCCGTCCGGCCGGTCGCTGTACATCGTCGACAGCACTTCGCGCACCCGCCCGGCGGTTTTCCACGCCTGCCCGGCATAGGGATACATATATATAATGTGGTGGCTCGGTTCGTTGCCGTGAGCATACTGCCCGATGAGCCCGCTGATGTCGGGCGAGGCGTGTTCGCCCAAACTGCCTTCTGCGATAAACAACGAATCCAGCTTTTGCAGGAAGCGTTCCTTGCTGCCGAACAGCGTAATCAGGCCTTCCACGTCGTGGGGCGCCAGCCATGTGTATTGCCATGCGTTGCCTTCGGTGTAGTCGTTGTCGCGGTGCACCGATTCAAAGGGATTGAACGGCGTGCGGAATTTTCCGTTAGACGAGAGGCCGCGCACAAACCCTGTTTCCTTGTCGAAATAGTGGGCATAGGCCTTGCTGCGCCGGAGGAAATAATTGTAATCGCCGGTTTTGCCCATGGCCTGCGCCACTTGCGCGACGCTCCAGTCGGCAATGGCGTATTCCATAGCTTTCGAGAGACCTTCGCTTTCGCCCTTGTCGTAAGGGATGTAGCCATACTGTTTCATCCATTTTAATCCCCGCTCGTCGAGCATGGCCGAGCGCGTCATGGCCTCGTAGGCCAGTGCATGGTCGAAGCCTTCATATCCTTTCAGTATGGCGTCGGCCACCACGGAAATGCCGGGATTGCCCACCATGCAGTCTGTTTCGCAACCCATGAGGTGCCACACCGGCAGCTTGCCCTGTTGTTGATAGATGGCCAGCATGGTGTTCACCACGTCGCTTATCTTTTCGGGATGTATGATGGTCATCAGCGGATGGGCGGCGCGGTAGGTGTCCCAGAGCGAGAAGGTGGTGTAGTTTTTAAACGGGGCGTTCGTGTATATTTTTCCGTCGGCGCCGCGGTAGTCGTTATTCACGTCGCAAAACTCCGACGGCGCAGTCATGGTATGATACAGTGCGGTGTAGAATATGCGTTTGGTGCGGTCGTCGGTGGTGGTAATGGCGATTTTGCCCAGTTCGTCGTTCCACGCTTTGTCGGCGGCTTTCACGGCCTGCGCGAAGTTCCAGTGGGGGAGTTCCGCCTGCATGTTCAGTCTGGCGTTCTCGATGCTCACCGGCGAGAGGGCTACCTTTATATATAGTGTTTCCTGCTCTTCCATGTCGAAGCAGGCCTGCCCGTACACCTTTCTTGCCTGTAACGCGAGGCCGGGCTTGCGCTCCGTGGAGTCGGAAACGATAAATTGTTTCATCGGCTTGGAGAACACCGCCGTAAAAAATATGCGCTGGTCGCGCGCCCATCCGGCGGAATAGCGGTAACCCGACACCACCGTGTCGTTTTCCTGTGTGATATATCCCTCTACCGGCCTGTCCCAGCACTGCCCGTTTTCCATGTCGAAGATGACCTTGGCGTCGTCCGAAGCGGGGAATGTGTATTTATGGAAGCCGGTGCGTTTGGTGGCCGTGAGTTCCACGTCCACGTTGTAGCGGTCTAAGTGTACGGCATAGTATCCGGGTTTCACCTTTTCGGTTTCGCGGCGGAACAGGGAGAAGAGTCCGGTGGAATAGTCGCCGGGTTTGCCTCTGGCCGGGGTGGGGTCGCCTATGGCGGGCATCAGGTTGATGTCGCCCAAATCACCGATGCCCGTTCCGCTCATGTGCATGTGGCTGAATCCGATGATGGTGGAGTCGGAGATGTGATACCCGGAGCACCAGTCCCACGATTGCGGAATATTCGACGGGCCTAACTGTACCAGTCCGAACGGCACGTTGGCGCCCATGAACACGTGGCCGTGGCCGCCCGTGCCGATGTAGGGGTCTACGAATTGTGTGATTTGCGGCTGTTTTTCAAACGGGGCGCAGCCTCCGCATACGGCAAACAGCGCAGCATACAGCAAGGATAAATTAAAGTGCTTCATGAGAATTAATTGTTAATTGGTTTTCAGTTCGTGCGCCAGTATCTCGTCGAGGATCTCGGCGTTCAGGCGCCGCCCGATGATTTTTTTGTCCTTGTCGAGCAGGTAGACTTGCGGCGTGGTGTATACGTTATAGTATTCCCTGAAATGCGATCCGATCGACACGTTGTCCTGCTTTTCGTAGCCGTCCCACACGTTAATCCAGTCCAATTTGTTTTCGGTGACAAACTTCGCCCACTTGTCGTATTTGTATTCCCCGCACACGGCGAACACCTGCACGCCTTTGTTCCTGTATTTCTTGTAGACGTCGTAAATCAGCGGCACCTGCTTCCTGCAATGGCCGCAATCGGGCTCATAAAACACCAGCACCAAGTAGGGGCTGGTGATGTCGTAAATCGACTCGAACTGTCCTGTGATGCTTTGCAGTTTCAGGTCTTTGGCCTGCATGCCGATTAACGAGTAGCGGTTGTGTTCCACAAAATCCTTAATCTTTTGTTTGGCTTCGCCCTCTATCCAGTCGGCCTTGCCGGTAAGGATGTATTTGTCGCCGATATATATGGCCACCTTCTCCATGCCCATGATTTCGGCTTCCACATATTTGTTGAACAGTTGGCTGAACACGGTGCTGAACACATCGTGATTGGCTTCGGCCAGTTGCAGTACGAAGTCCACTTGCGGAATGAGCGAGTCGGGGTTCTGTATTAGCGTTTTGGTAAAGTAGTCCTCTACGCGTGGTTTCAGTATCGGCGTATAGATGAGCCGCTCGTCCGAGAAATCGATATTGTCGAAGTAGTGCATTTTGTTGAACTGGTAATAGTGCGCCCACAGCAGGGAGTCGCGCTTGGGCGTGTCGTCCGGGATGTCCGGGTCGGGCGCCATGGGCGGGAACGCCGCCTTCAGGATGCCGGCCAGTAACTTCCCTTTGTATTGTTCGCGCTTTACCTTAATATAATCCTGCACTTCCTTTTCTATAATGGCGATGCTGTCTTTCACCTCCTGCTTCTTGGTGCTGTCGGCCTTCGACCGCTCAACCAGCGCGCCGATTCTTTTTTGCTGCTGCTGTATGTTGTTCTGAAACTCGCGCAGCGCCGTGTTTTCCGGCGAGCCGGTGAACTTTAGCGACCCGTAGTAATCATCGGTTTTTGTGTAGATGGAAAAGCGTTGCGAGTCGTCGTCGGAAATCAGGAAATCGAGAATCTGCACGCCGCCCATGGCAATGAGGTACATTCCGCCGTGCAGCGGTTTCTCCTTTTGGAACACGGCGCGTCCCTTGCTGTCGGTTACCGCGGTGTCGATGGCGTATTTGCTCGCACCCGAATAAATGGCGATGTATAACGTAGTGTCCTTTACACCGTCAACGGTTACCTCAATCCGGTATCCCTGCGCGAAAACCCCGCTCACGCAAAGCAGGGAGAGTAAAATCAAAAATGCGGCTTTCTTCATAATCGAATATTTTAAGGTCACAAAATTAGAAAAAATTGTGTAGATTAACAAGAAATCAGTGTTTCAAACACCCAGCCGGAACGACCAGCGCACCATCTTTTCGACGATATGCAAATTGTCCCCCGGTTAAAACCATTAGAAATGACGGTTCCCGCATTTTGCCGGTGTCTATTTTTTCTTTTAGCTTCAAGAGGTTTTTGGCCGCTTCTTCTATCTGTTTATTTCCCAGTTTTACCTCGATAGCTCCCCAGCGTCCGTCACGGAGCTGTACGATAAAATCGGTTTCCAGACCGCTTTTATCGCGGTAGTGAAATACCTCGCCATCGTTATGTTGGGCATACACGCGAATATCCCGGGCGCACAACGCCTCGAACAAAAAACCGAAATACTTGAAATCGTTCAGCGCTCCTTCCGGATTGATCCTCATTACGGCGGTGGCAATCGACGGGTCGACGAAATGGTGCTTGGGGGAAGTGCGGATGGCCGTTTTCGAACGTAGCGAGGGCGACCAGGCGGGTAGGGGTTCTACTACGAAAATCCGCCGGAGTGCGTTGTAATAGGTCGACACCGTTTTGTCCGAAATGTTTGCTTCCGTGGCTTCCACATCATTTAACAGGGTTTGCGCAGAAGCCTGTGTCGCGATATTTCGGGCAAGCGAACGCAAAAGCAGTCGCACCCTGCCCGGATTTTTCTCCACCCCATCGATTCGCGAGATGTCTTGATTGATGATGGCTTCGACGTAATCAACCGACATGCGTAGCGCCGTTTTGTCGGGCTTATTGACAGAAGCCGGAAAGCCGCCGCGACAAATTGCAAAGGCGATGTGCTCGATGTCTAAGTCCGACACGCTTTCTATATCGTGTTTTCCATTGAACAAGTCGGCCAGCGAAACCGTTCCGTTTGATTCTTTCGACTCATACAAGCTCATCGGACGCATCAACATGCGCGCAAAGCGCCCCGTTCCCGTGTGTGCCGTAACATTATAGGCGGGAATAGCCGAACCGGTAAGAATAAATTGACCCGGCTTACCCCGTTTATCGACCTCGAACCGAACGGCATCCCAAAGCACCGGCGACATTTGCCACTCGTCAATCAAGCGGGGGTTTTCCCCTTTCAGCAATAACGAGGGCTTTGTGTCGGCCATTTGTTGATAGGAATGTGCGTTATCGGGGTCTTGCATGAACAGCGCGCTTTTTGCTATATGGAGCGCCGTGCTCGTTTTTCCACACCATTTTGCACCTTCAATTAATACGGCGCCCATAGTTGCAAGCGCCTGCCGGAACTCCGTATCGCAAACCCTTGGTAAATAATTGCTATTATTCATATTTAAATTATTTTATCACCGCAAAGGTATATATTATTTCCGGATTTGGCAAGTTTTTACTTCCGGATTTGGCCGTATTTTACTTCCGAACTTGGCGGGTTTTTACTTCCGGATTTGGCGAAACGTGCGGGATGAAAATTTTCCTTATCTTTGTCTTGAAAAATCCTTTTTTATGTTAACAACTCAATTGTTGAATCCTGGAAGTATAGTTGTGGTAGGCGGGTCGGCCGACACCGGCAAGCCCGGCGGCGGTGTGTTGAAAAATCTTTTGGCGCAGGGCTATGCGGGGAAACTATATGTGGTGAATCCGAAGAGCGCGGAAGTGCAGGGCGTCCGGTGTTATCCAAGCGTAGACGCCTTGCCCGGCGTGGATCTGGCCATACTGGCCATTCCTGCGGCGGCCTGCGTGGATGCGGTGGAAATGCTGGCGCGGAAGAAAAATACCAAAGGGTTTATTATTTTTTCGGCCGGCTTTCATGAAGAAAGCGAAGCCGGCGCCCGGCTCGAACAGCAAATCGTGAATACCATCAACGAAACCGGCGGAAGCCTGATCGGACCTAACTGTATCGGGGTGATGAACACCTGCTACACGGGTATATTCACCGGCGCCATCCCGCCGCTGTCGCCTCAGGGCGTTGATTTTATCACCGGCTCGGGCGCCACGGCGGTATTTCTGGTGCAGGCTGCCGGGCGCTTCGGACTGCCGTTTGCCGGGATTTATTCCGTGGGTAACAGTGCTCAACTGGGCGTAGAAGACCTGCTGGCGCATTTGGATGAAACGTATGTGCACGGACAAAGCGCGCCGGTAAAGATGCTATATATAGAAAGTATCGGCAATCCGCAAAAACTGCTCCGGCATGCGTTGTCATTGCACGGAAAAGGCGCACGCATCGCGGCGGTGAAAGCGGGAAGCAGTCAGGCCGGGAGCCGTGCCGCCTCGTCGCACACCGGCGCGCTGGCCTCGCCCGACACGGCGGTCGACGCCCTGTTCCGCAAGGCGGGCATCATCCGCTGCTACGGACGCACCGAGCTGGCGCTGACGGCAGGCCTGCTGCTGCAACCTCTCCCGAAAGGCCGGAACATGGCGATAGTCACCCATGCCGGCGGCCCGGCGGTGATGCTCACCGATGTGCTGTCGGCGGGCGGCCTGCATGTGCCGCCGTGGGAAGGGGAAAAAGTCCGGGCACTGCTCGGGAAGCTGCATCACGGCGCTTCCGTAGCCAACCCGATCGACTACTTGGCCACCGGCACGGCGGTGCAGCTGGATCACATCCTCGACGCCTGCGAGCACGACTTTGCTGATATCGACGCCATGGCCGTGATATATGGCAATGCGGGATTGACCGAGGTGGAGAGCACCTACAGCGTGCTGCTTCGCCACATGACCACCTCGAAAAAAACCGTTTACGCCATCTTGCCGTCGATACACAACGCCGTGTCGGAACTTCCCGAATACGTGAAACACAACCGCATTGTCTTCACCGACGAAGCGCTTTTCGGACACACGCTGGTAAACGCCATGAACCAACAACCGACGGTTGGGAATCGTAGCGACGCACGGCCGTGCGTCGCTACATCCGATATTCCGGGCGAGGTGCAACCTCGCCCGAACACGTGTAACGTCCCGAACGCACTCCCCGACGGCTATCTGGCGCCCGGCGAGGTACAGGCGCTGCTCGACGCGGCCGGCATTGCCCGGGCGCAGGAGCGGGTGGTCGTTTCGCCCGACGACGCTGTGCAGGCCGCCGGGGAACTGGGCTATCCGGTGGTGATGAAAGTGGTGGGGCCTGTGCACAAGTCGGACGTGGGCGGCGTGGCGCTCGATATACAGGATGACGCCGCCGTACGGAAAGAATTTGAACGAATGATGCAAATAAGCGGCGTCACCGCCGTGCTGTTGCAGCCGCAGTTGAGCGGCACGCAGCTCTTCGTGGGCGCCAAGCGGGAGCCGGGCTTCGGACACCTCGTTGTATGCGGACTGGGGGGTATCTTTGTGGAAGTGCTGAAAGACGTGTCGACGGCGCTGGCGCCCTGCTCCGTGTCCGAAGCCCTGCAGATGATCAGGCGCTTGCGCGGGTATAAAATCATACAGGGCATCCGCGGTCAGGAGCCCGTGAACGAGGAGGCATTCGCCGAAACCATAGTGCGGGTATCGCAATTGTGCGCGGCTGTTCCCGAGATTGCCGAGCTCGACCTGAACCCCTTGCTGGCCGCCCACAACAAGGTAACGGCCGTTGACGCGCGCATAAGAATATCATCTATTTAAAAGAGCCGTTATGGAAGTAGCACTATTGCAAACCAACATCGTGTGGGAAAACAAGGCCGCCAACCTGAAGCGGGCAGGGGAGTTGATTGCCGCACTGCCCGGCACGGTGCGTATAGCGGTGTTGCCCGAAATGTTCAACACCGGTTTTTCCATGCACACCGGCGAAATAGCCGAAGACGCGAACGGGGAAACCGTGGCGTGGCTCACCGCTACGGCAAAGCGCCACAATATAGCTATAACCGGCAGTATCAGCTGCCGTCACGCCGGATGCTGCTTCAACCGGCTGTTTTTTGTATTCCCCAACGGCAGCTGTCGCACCTACGACAAGCGCCACCTCTTCAGCTACGGCCGCGAGGCGGAATTTTACACGGCCGGCAAGGAACGCCTGATCGTAGACTACGAGGGCTGGCGCATTTGTCCGCTCATCTGCTATGACTTGCGCTTTCCGCTATGGAGCCTCAATATTGGCTGTGCCTACGACCTGTTGATTTATGTGGCCAACTGGCCGGCGGTGCGGCGCAGCGCGTGGAACGCCCTGTTGCCGGCGCGCGCCGTGGAGAACCAGGCCTATGTGCTGGGCGTGAACCGCACCTCACCTGCGGAGGCGTTGCCCGAAGAACGCTGTTATGCCGGCGACACCCAGATCGTCGATTTTAACGGCGCCGTCATGGCGCGCGCCGCCAACCACATGGACGACGTACTGATAGCCGGCTTGGATTTAGACGCGCTGCGCCGCTGCCGCGAAGAGTTTCCAGTGCTTGCTTAAAAAAATATAACATAATTTAACACTTCTGCGCTTGCATTTCCAAAAATTGTGCGTATATTTGCAGCGTTAAGTTAACCGCCGTTCTTTCTTAACTTGTTGGCGCTCTCTTTTAGTACTCTTTTAAGAAACTAACGATTTTTTAAACTGAACGGAGGAATAAAGTTGGCGCTCATGCGTTACTTTTTATTCAATTTCAATTTTATCATTGTTAGAAGAAAAGATAGGTGTGGGCCTAATTTATTTGTTCAGTTGGGTTTCGTTAGACCTCTTAAGAAATAAATTATCTACAGGCTCGCGCTATTTACTTTAATTAAGGATTAAGAATTAGGTAATTAAGAATTATTTTTTCTTAGTTACCTAATCACTTAATTTCTTACTTACTTTTTGCGGGTGTTGCAAAGTGCTTTTGTGATATGAAGTTTTATTGTATATATGGAATTAATGATTAATGATTAGTTATTAATGGTTAATGAAAAAACATTGTTCACTGTTCATTGATTAGATGGCTGCTGTGGATTAGTTCTTCTTCTTACACATCATCTGTTGTACACAGCGGCCTTTTTTTCGGTGAACGAGGTACAGACGTACGATAAAGATTGATAAAAATAGATAAAAATTATTAATTAGAAGTTATATGAAAAAATTGTTTTTACTACTATTATGCTGCCCTGTGGTGCTGGCAGCGCAAAGCGGCATCACCATTTCCGGTTTTTCGGTGAAACCCGGAATGCCCGCTACGGTGACGTTCAACGTGCAGTGGGATAAAACGGAAACCTCAGTGGACAGCGCCTGGGTATTCGTGGACTACAACGACAATGGCGAGATGAAACGCTTGTTGCTGTCAGGCGCTTCCGTATCAGTGGGCACGGCGTATACACCCAATAGCCAGGGTGCGTGGGTAGTGGCTAATGCCGCAGGCAATTTCGAAGCGGAAGTTAAACTGCTTACTGCCACTGCCGACTTTCCCGGCGCCTGTGCGTATGCCATCGATTACCCGCCGATGGGGCAATATACGGCTGTCAACAAAATTGAATTTAAAGGAACACCGAAGTTTTATCTCATGTTTAAAGATGGTACCGGTGCCACCGTAACACAGGCTGAGGCTAAACCGTATGAAATCCCTGCAGATAAAACCTTGGAATCATTTAGCGACGCGTCGGGCGCGCCGGGGATGATTACCTGCATACAGCCCCAAGTGCAGACCTTAACCGCGTCGGCGGCGAGTTATTGCGCGGATGCGTCTGGTGTAACGCTGGCCTTAAGCGGCACGGATGCGGGTGCCGTGTACCAATTGCATAGAGACGGCGAGTCACTTGGCACCAGTGCGACCCTCACCGGCACTGGGAGCGCAAGGTCGTTTACCGGCTCTTTCACAAAAGGCAGTTACACCGTAAAGGTGGTGGCAACGCCCGCCTTTTGTGCGGCGGATATGGCCAACACGTACGTGGTAACAGTATTGCCGGCTTTCACACAGCCTGCCCTGACGTATACCACCACGGTGTGTTATAATAGTACGGCATTAATAAACCTTGGCACAGCTTCGGGTGGCACCGGCGCCCCGGCCTACGAGTGGCAGCAGAGCGCCAACAACAGCGCCTGGTCGGACGCCACCGGAGCCAACACCGGCGCAACGTACACTACGCCCCGCTTGACCACCAACATGTATTACCGGCGTATGGCGTATAACACGTGCGGCACGATCACCTCAAACAGCGCCTTGGTGACGGTGGCCTCCAGCTTTACACAAAGTAATCCTGCAGCCGCAGCCATCTGCTACAATACTGCGCATGCCTTTAACATGGCAGTTGC
>JAITQN010000049.1 GCA_031288865.1 Prevotellaceae bacterium | reverse complement strand
TTCACATTAAGAATAATGATTATGACATCAATTTATGATTTGGATGAGGTTGGTTTTGTAGGCGGACAGTTTAAAGAGCCGGAGGAAGACGCAGCCTATTTCACAGCCTATTTTAAAGAGTTAAAGGCAAAGCGGTCAGCGCAGGAAAAAGAAAATCCGAAAACTCCCCACTTGTATAATCCCGGAAGACAATAAGTATTTCCATCCTGCCTGCATACCTTAATATATATATATATAAGGTATACCCCCCCCCCCCCCGAACACTGCAGTGTTTGTTCTCCCGGAACCTCTGGCGACCCATCCGAACATTCGGACGGCTTCCCCTGTTGCGGCGTGGTTGCACCTCGTCGCCCCTATTCCGGGCGGGGTTGAGCCTCCCCCGCACAAGAGTAATTGGGAGTGTAGGCTACTTTGTGTATTCTTTCATGGCCGAATGGCTCAATTCTTCAACCGACATATTGTTAAACAATCCCCTTTGCCATTCCGTATAATCAAAGGGCTCCCGAATAATGAGGCTTATGAAGCGTTCTGCTTCTACCCGGCCCAAATTATTTATTAGGACTTTCAGGCCTTCATTCCGTAATGCCATTTCTGCGTGCATAGCTATTTCTCCAATTCGTTTATAAAAGTTAATGGATTTACTATTTTTATGTCATTCAAGCGCAGGTTGAATAATTGTCTGTCGGTTGTTATTAAATAATCGGCCTTTGTATAGACACTGCATGCGATGTGTAAAGCATCTTTCGTCCTTATATTTTTCAGGGCTAACTTTTTCGCATATTCAATGATTTTATCATTTTCAATACAGTGTATTTTTGCAATGTGTTTCCATTCATGAATGGCATTGCGCCGGTCGTTAAACTTGTTTTGATTGTTTTCGTATTCTAAGATATAAGACCACACCAGTTCATACCTGTTATTTAATATACCCTGCTGTATAAATAGCTTTGCTTCCGTTTCAAGTTTTATCTTCAACTGATTTTGATCATCAAACGGACGATTAAAGGCACAACTGTCTAAATAAAGTCTCATTCTCTTTACATTTTGCCGCGCCGCTACTCCACGAACGCGATGATTTCGCCTTTTTCCACCGTGTCGCCTTGCTTGGCGAAGGCCGACACGATTTTGCCGGTAAAGTGCGACCGCACCGGCTCCACGCCGTAGTAGGCCTGCACGAAACACAGCGCATCGCCTTCCTTCACCGCGCTGCCTTCCTCGGGCGCTACCGACGCGCCGTAGGGCTCGTATGTCCACAGGATTTGCCCGCGCACCGGCGCATGAACCGGCTGCGCCTTCGGGTGGTTTTCTATTACTTTTTCCACTTCTATCTTGGGTATCTCAACCACGGGACGCGTGACTACGATGGGCGCACCGGCTTTTTCCTTCGCCGCTTCCAAATCGTGCTCGAAGCGCTCTTTCGCTACGCCCGAACGATAATCGAGATACTGGCGCTCGTGCATGGCGTATTCAAACAGTTCTTCCTCGTCCTTGCCCGTGTCCCAGCCTTTGGCTTTCATGTCGGCGCGGAAGCGGTCGAGTTCGTCGGGGAACGCGTCTTGCGGGTCGCCGATGTAGAACTCCAGTCCGTTTTTCTTGGCCAGCTCCACGATTTCCGGCGCCAGAGGGCCTGGCAGCTGTCCTGTCTTGCCGAGAATCATGTTCCAGCTGTCCTTGTCGATCATCGAGAAGCGCGGCTCGTCTTTGGCCAGCGACAGGATGTTCATCAGCGCGATGTTTTTCACATACTGGCTGAACGGCGTCACCAGCGGCGGATAGCCGAGTTTCGGCCATACGTATTCTACTTCGCGGAAGAGTTGCACCACGAGGTCGTTAAATGCCACTTCCTTCTTGTGGTGCTGGCGGAGCGCCAGATTAATGGCGTTGTGCATGCCTTTCAGGTCGGCCATCATAGAGCCCATCATGCCGCCGGGAAGGCCGCATCCCACGAGGAGCGAGGTCATCACCTTGTTGCCGGGGTCGATGAAGTAGCCGAGGAACTCGTCGATGAAACTTTGGGTCAGGCGGCGCGCCTCCATGTAGGCGTCCATGTTGATGTCGGGGACGCTGAAGCCCGCGTCTTTCAGCATGGCCTGAATGGTAATCACGTCGGGGTGCACCATGCCCCACGAGAGGGGTTCGATGGCCACGTCGAGGTAATCGGCGCCGTGTTTCGCCACTTCGAGCATGGAGGCCACGGAGAATCCGGGGCCGGTGTGTCCGTGGTACTGTATGGGGATTTTGGGGTACTGTTCCTTAATGCCCTTCACGATTTGCCCGAGGCTGTGCGGACGGCCGATGCCGGCCATGTCTTTCAAACAGATTTCCTGCGCGCCTTCCCTGATGAGCTGCACGGCCAGATCCACGTAATACTTTACCGTGTGGATGGCGGAATATGTAATGCACAGCGACGCTTGCGGAATCATGCCGCCGGCCTTGGCGTAGCGGATAGACGGGATGATATTGCGCGCGTCGTTCAGTCCGCAGAAGATGCGGGTGATGTCCACGCCCTGGGCGTGTTTTACCTTGTACATCATCTTGCGTACGTCGGCGGGCACCGGATTCATGCGCAGCCCGTTCAGCCCGCGGTCGAGCATGTGGGTTTGTATGCCGGCGCTGCGCAGCGGCTTGGTAAACGCCCGCACCGCGATGTTCGGGTTTTCGCCATACAATAAATTAACCTGTTCGAACGCCCCGCCGTTGGTCTCCACCCGGGCGAAACAACCCATGTCTATAATCACGGGCGCGATTTGTTGCAACTGGTCAACACGCGGCTGGTATTTCCCCGACGATTGCCACATGTCGCGATACACTAAGCTGAATTTAATTTCTCTTGCCATATTAATCCTTAATTTTTACTTGGTAAATATACTATTTTTTTCTGATAACATGCAAAACCATTTTAAAAAGTGAGTATCCGGGGCTGCGTCCATGCGTGATACGCAAGGCTGTCGGACAGGGTATAGGTTACCCTGACCCGCACATACCCGTCGCCGAACTTCGAGGCGTAGTTGCCCCGGAGGCCGGTGGTGCGTTTGGCCGTTTTCCCTTCCGCCGTGATAAACGTAATTTCGTAGCGGGAGGTGTCGGTGGTGTGCCCCTTTTGCAGCGAGGCCGGCAGCTGCTTCCGCGTGGCGGCCGTGTCCACTTCCAGCGCGAAGTAGTTTTCCTGCTGCATCATTCCGGCGAGCATCACCCCGCTGGAAGCGTAAAAATCGCCCTGCTCCAGGGCCTTCATCACGCACGAAGGCGTTAGCGACGCGGCTTGCAGCATAATCCAGCCCCGGCCTGCCGGCGAGGTGTCGGAAGCCACGGCGAACACGGTTTTCCGGCGGGTGAGGAGCGAGTCCCATGGCGCTTCCGCGAGGGAGTCGCCGTCGAATATTTCGATAAGCCGCAAGTCTTCGATATTGGCTGCGGCTTCCGGCGTCAGGCGGCTGAGCGTGCCTCGCGAGAGCACCGCCACCCCGCCCGCCCGGTGGATATTCCGGAGGTGGTGCGACGCCAGATCGCCCGCGCCCTGCGGGATGTAGGTCAGTATATTCGGCGAGGTGTTCCCCCGGCGCACTTCTTCGCGCAGGGCGGTGGCCGTCCAGATGCGGGATGTGATGTTGACGGCGGTTGTCCACACCCCGTTTTCGTCCACGCACTCGCTCACGGGCAGCAGCAGGCAGCTTCCCGTCGAGTCTGCGAGGCGGCAGGCCGTGTCGATTCCCACAAAACCATATCCCTTGCGGGCATACCATCCGGCCACGCAGGCGCAGGTCGCCGTCCCATCCGGCGACAGGTAGTGGGCGTGCAAGTCGCCTTTATACCAGCGCGACTGCTCCGGCGGCGGCGCGCTGCAGGCTATACCGGCAAAGAGAACGGGCAAAAGAAAAACACACTTCATATAATTTGCATAAGCCACAAAGATATGAATTTTTTAGTTAAGAGTTAAGAAACAATGAACGGAGAACGGGAAACGGAGAACGGGAAACGGAGAACGGGAAACGGAGAACGGAGAACGGGGGCTGTCCCCCTCTCCGAGGGGGTGCCCGAAGGGCGGGGGAGGACAATCCGCAGGGAACCGATAAACGTGTTGGCGTGTGGCCACGCCAACACGATAAAGGTTGATAAAAATGATTAATGGTTAGTGATTAATGGTTAAAGACACATGTATTGTGGAAACAAATGCAGTTCGCCCGGAGGGCGGGATAAAACCGCACGCGCGGACGGCTTCCCCTGTTGCGACGAGGTTGCACCTCGTCGCCCATATTCCGGGCGAGGTTCAACCTCGCCCCAACCTTTAGGCGTTA
>JAITQN010000072.1 GCA_031288865.1 Prevotellaceae bacterium | reverse complement strand
ATGGGTACCAGGTTAGGTGCGTTAAGTAGTGGCAGGAACTACATTTTGTTCTTTCATCGTTCATGCCCGGATTGCCGGGTAAGGATTGCGGTGTGTCCAAAACGAACGGGGGCTGCGGTGAACAACCCCATAACTCAGTAGACAATAGCGGTTTGCAATCCCCTTAACGGCCGGCGGAACCGCTATGTTACCGTACTTCGTATCCTTTTCAGGACGATAATAATTGCCCTGCACAGGCCGTGGACAGCAGCCCGCAGGCGGCCATAATGTCCTGTCCGCGCGATGCCCGCACGGTGGTCATCACCCCCTGGCGAAGCAGCAGGTTCTTAAAGCGCTCGACCGCGCCGTCGGGCGACGGCCGCAAAGCGCTGTCGGGAATGGGGTGAAAACGAATAAGATTCACGCGACACTCAAGCCCCTGCAGCAAGGCCGCAAGCGCCTGCGCATGACGCGGCGTGTCGTTCCGGCGGTTGAACAAAATATATTCAAAGCTCACGCGCCGCTGTCCCGAAAAATCATACTGCCTGAGCAAATCGATCACCGACTGCAGGGGATACGCCTTCTGTATGGGCATCAGCTCCTGCCGCTCGTCGTCGAACGGATTATGCACGCTCACCGCAAGATGACATTCGCTTTCTTCCAAAAAGCGCTTCACGGCCGGCTCTATGCCAATGGTCGACACCGTAATGCGGCGCGGGCTCCACGCAAACCCCCAGGGCGACGTGAGTATTTGCAGGCTTTTCAGCAGTTCGTCGAGGTTGTCCATCGGCTCTCCCATGCCCATGAACACCGCATTGGTCAAGGCGTCGCGCTCCCTCACCGACCGGAACTGGTTGATTATCTCTCCCGCCGGCAAGTTGGCGCGGAACCCCTGCCGCGCCGTCATGCAAAAACGGCATCCCATGCGGCACCCCACCTGCGACGACACGCAAAGGGTGGCGCGGCCGGCGTCGGGAATCACCACCGTCTCCACCGATCGCCCGCCACGGATGGGAAAAAGGTACTTGCGGGTGCCATCTTTGGACGTTTGCTCCGCCGCCGGGGCCACACCGCCTGTTTCAAATCGCTTGCAGAGCTGCGCGCGCATGGCCTTCGAGAGATTTGTCATTTCGTCTATATCGGTTACGTGCTTTTTGTATAGCCAGTCTGCGATCTGACCGCCGGTGAACGCCGGCCATCCAAAATCTTTCACAAGACCGATAAGTTCGGCATGCGTTTTCCCCAATAAATATTCGTGTATTGTTGTTATTTTCTCCATCAGGAAGTTATAGTTGTATAATTAATAATTAAGAGTTTAAAATTACTCACTTAAAAATTAAATAATTAAAATATTTATTCTTACCTTTGTCATACGTTCTTGGTTCCACCATTTATAGAAAAGACTACCACATTTTTCTTTTTTATAATTTGATGTTAAGTTTTGCGATGCTTATAACTATGCGCAAATACCATTTTTTAAGGTTCATTGCATATTTTTCGTTATCGTGCCCTAGATCACCACCGCTTCCTGGAGTCGTGGTGGTGGCAGGGGGTACTGATTGGACGTACATATATTTCATGTGAGTCATTTTATTTTCCGGGAATCAGCTTTTCATAAATAAACCGCAATGTCAGTGCACGGCTGTGTTCGTGTTTAGCGCCCCGGTATCCGTGCCGGCTCTCGGGGTAAATCATCAGGTCGAACGGCTTGTTCAACTCTTCGAGCGCCGACACCAACTGAAAGGTGTTTTGGGCGTGCACGTTTTCGTCGCGCAGGCCGTGGGTGAGCAACAGCCGCCCCTCCAGTTTCCCGGCATGGGTGAGCGCCGAGGCCGCCTTGTAGCCCTCGGGATTCTCAACCGGAGTATCCATAAAGCGTTCTGTGTAAATCGCATCATAAAGTAACCAGTCGGTTACACTCCCGCCGGCAATGCCGTGGGTAAACACCCCCGCCCCGTAAGTCAGTGCATAACAAGTAATATAGCCGCCATAGCTAAAGCCGGTGATTAGGATTCTTTCCGGGTCGGCCTGGCCTTGTTCAACGAGCCACCTCACGGCCTGCGTGTAATCTTTGATCTCCCAGTATCCGAGGCTGCGGTGTATGTAGTTTTGTCCTGTTTTCCCGTTATGACCGCTGCCGCGGTGGTCAATCACGGCCTGAATCACGCCGTCGCGCGCCAGTTGGAACGTCTCCTCATCGGCGTTGCTCCAGCCCTCCCGCACGCTCATGGCATTCGGCCCGCCGTAAACCGACAGGATCACCGGGTAACGCCTCCCCTCTTCCCTATTCAGCGGCCAGGTCACACGCACCGGAAGGTCGAACAGGCCGTCGTCGCTCCGCAGCACCACGAAATCGGTTTCTAGGGTTTTGCAATTGCCAAATTCTTCATTTTTAGTATTTTGTAGTTCTTTGACGAGTTTGCCTTTCGTGGTGTAGAGCGCCACCCTCGCCGGCGTTTTCGCGTTGGAATACGTGGTAACAAAATGTTTCCCGTCGGGCGACAAAGAGATGTGGTGGGTGTAATTTCCGAACGACAGCCGTTGCCGGTTTTTCCCGTTCAGGCCCACTTTGTAAAAATCCACACCGCCCACACGGTCTTTGTAGCAGGTAAAGTACACCGTTTTTTCCCGCTCGTCTACGCGCAACACCTCGAGCACGGTGTAACTGCCGGCGGTAATAGGATTCAGGAGTTTGCCGTTTATATCGTATAAATACAAATGATTCCAACCGCTTTTGTCGCTTTGCAGGATAAACCCTTTCCCTGATTCCAAAAAACGGAGGCGCGGCTCGTCGTCGATCGCGATCCAGGTGGGTTGGGTTTCCGCATAAATTTCGTGCAGGGTTCCGGCCGCAAGGTCCATTTCCAATATTTTCAGGTGGTTTTGCCCGTGGTTGAGCCATTGCAGCCACAGCGCCTTGCTGTCGGGACGCCAGTATGGAAGTCCAAAGTAGTGAGTATCATCACTTTCAGGATTAGCCCACACCACCGCGCCGCCGTCGCGGCCCACCACGCCGGTTTTCACTTGCGGTACCGTTTCGCCGGCCTTGGGGTAACGCAGGGTCTCCACGTAGCCGTCCTGGCCGGGACTGTCGGTAATGGTAAACAGCGGCACCCGGCTGTCGTCTGTCCTGAAAAACGCGAGGCGCTCACTGTCGGGCGACCACCAAAAAGCGCGGTAGCGGCTTCCGCGCCCCAGTATTTCCTCCATGTAGACCCAGGAAGCATATCCATTGAGGATGGCGTCACTGCCGTCGGCGGTCAGGCGGGTTTCCTTCCTGTCGGCCAGCCGGATGGTGTAAAGGTCGTTGTGGCGGGTAAAGGCCACGTACGTCCGGTCGGGCGACAGCGTGGGATTTTTTTCCTCCTCCGGCGTATGGGTAAGCGGCTCTTCCGGCTTATTGTAATGGTTTAAATAAACATCTCCATTTACCACTTTCACAGTTAATTTCTGCTGATTATTTAAAGTGTCCTCAAAAGCGCTTAAAGTGCCGGTTTTAGTGTCCGCGGCAAATGACTTATTGTCAGCGTCTGACAAAATGACTTTACCGGCCAGCCAGCGGGATACCCGCAACGCCGGACTGGCGGTACAGGGCTTATCTTCTTGAAGCGCGGATTCAGATAATCTATCCTGCTGTGCGGATAAACAAATACTTGCCATGCAACAAATGACAGGTAATAAAATTTTAAATTGTTTTTTCATAAAATAT
Organism: Prevotellaceae bacterium; assembly: GCA_031288865.1. Lineage (GTDB taxonomy): Bacteria > Bacteroidota > Bacteroidia > Bacteroidales > UBA932 > JAIRLC01. The sequence goes on along the minus strand of JAITQN010000072.1, from coordinate 4,006 downwards.
CCGTATTATATCCATATCTTATCCAAAAAGCCGGGCAATCCGCCAACGGCATACAGGGGCAAGTTCGCAAGCCATTCCTCTTTCCTGAAATCCGACATGGAGGTGCGCACCGCCACAGCCGGCCGGTATTTCTGCACGAAAAAGCGCAAACTCTTGGCATGCAGATTCTCGGCAGCTTTTACTTCAACCGGAACAATCCTATCCCGATACTGAAGCAACAAATCAATTTCCGCATCCGACCGCTCCGACGACCAGTAATTAACCATCAGGTTGTTATCCGTAATCAGTTGTTGCAGCACATACTGTTCCGTCAGTGCGCCTTTAAATTCTTCAAAAATCCGGTTTCCCTCCAGCAATACTTTCACGTCGAGCGCCGTCATGGCCGTCAACAGGCCGACGTCAACCATAAACAGTTTGAACATCGTAAAGTCCTCATACACTTTTAGCGGCAAGGCCGGTTTTGAAACGCGGTTCACCTTGTGCAACAGCCCGCAATCCATCAGCCAGGCGATAGCCAGCTCAAACTCTTTTGCCCGGGCGCCCTGCTTAAGTAATCCGTAAACGAATTTCCGGTTTTCCTTTGCCAGCTGCGACGGAATAGCGTTCCACACCATGCGGATGCGCGGCACAATGTCGAACGGGGCATGTTTGGAAAAATCCTGCTCGTAAGCAAATAAGATTTTCCGCTGAATCTTTCTAACCTCATCAAAATCACGATTTTCGGAAAAAACAGCCACCGCTTCCGGCAACCCACCCACATAGTAGTATAGTTTCAGCAGGTCGATGTACTTCGTTTTGAACAGGATAACTACTTCCCATTCTTGCTGTTGCATTAAAGAAACAAGCCGGTCTTCGCCCATTGCCTCAAGAAATTCAATAAACGTCAGGGGGTGCACATCTAAAAAATCCACCTTGCCAACCGGGAAAGAGGTATTCGGATGCAACGCGATGCCGAGCAGCGAGCCGGCAGTCATAACGTGGTACTCCGGTGCGTTTTCGCAAAAATATTTCAACGCGGTCAATCCCCTTTCGGCCTCCTGTATCTCATCGAAAATAATCAGCGTTTTCCCGGGCTCGGGTTTTATGCCGGTAAAGGTATAAATCGCCATCAGGATACGGGAAATATCAAAATCTTTTACGAAAAGATCTTTTATCAGTTGGTGTTCTTCAAAATTGAGGTACACGAAATTATTGTACGCCAACCGGGCGAACTCCTTCATCAGCCATGTTTTGCCTGTTTGCCGCGCACCCCGGAGGATAAGGGGCTTGCGTCTTGTATCCTGTTTCCAGTCCATTAGCGCTGACCATACCGTTCTTTTCATGACAAATTCAATTAAAACGAACGCACAAATATACACTTTTTCGGACGAAATAATGCAACATTGCACATTTTTTCGGACGAAAAATCGTGCGGACACTGCCTTAGAAGGCAACCATTGAGAATAGGAACACGCAGAAAGCGGCCAACAGCGCAAATCCCATGAGCGCTTTTCGCAGAAACGGATTTACCATTTCAATCGACTTGAAATACAGTCCATTCAGCACCCTTGTGACATAAAAAAGGCTCACAATCAGCAAGAACACTACTATATAAGGGCACATAGCCTTAAACATCATCAACGGGATAGAAATGAGAATATAAAAGACAAACCCGGCACAAAGGCCGACGATAAACGGAAAGATACAGGCCAGAATGATCTTATACGGTTTCCGGATGGGGTGCCTCTTGCGCCTTGCGCTCATAAAACCATGCTCGCTCACATACCAGGTGGTAAACACGACCACAAGGGCCCAGTACAACACACGGTTAAAGGTGCAAAGGTCTAAAAATCCGGGGGAAAGATCCATCGTCAGCAACTTCACGCCGAAAATCATACAGGCCGTAGTGTGAAATGCAAGGGTGAGAATAAAAAAAATTCTCGAAAACAACATGGTTTTGTTTTTCATGCGTTATAAAGGTTTATTTATATGAAATTGCAACAAAAATCATGCCATACACGCTTGTAAATCAAAAAAAATTTTTATCTTTGCGCGCATGGGTCGTCTTATCTTAAATATCTCCCTGTCGTTCCCCCTGCACGATTCCGTATTAATCTTCTCTATAATACTGTTCATCATCCTTTTTGCGCCGCTGCTCCTGAACAAGATGCGGATCCCGCACCTTATCGGCCTTATCATTGCAGGAGTGGCCGTAGGTCCGTACGGATTCAACATTATAGCCAGGGAAAGCACACAACTCTTCGGCGACGTGGGACTGCTTTATATCATGTTCCTGGCCGGGCTCGACATCGATCGCTCCGATTTTAAGAAAAGCGGCGGAAAAAGCGTGGTGTTCGGGCTTTATACCTTCCTTATCCCCATGGGATTAGGATCGCTGGCCGGCTATTACCTGTTGCAGTTCTCCTGGCTGTCGGCCATTCTTTTTGCCAGTATGATCGCCTCGCATACGCTCATTGCCTACCCCCTCGTCAGCAAGCTGGGTGTGGCCAAGAACCGGGCGGTGAACGTGGCAGTGGGCGGCACCGTGATCACCGACACCCTCGCGCTGATGGTGCTCGCCGTGATTGCCGCCATGGCCGTGGGCGAACTGTCGCAGTTCTTCTGGCTCAATTTCGGACTCTCCATCCTCCTCTTCGGGCTCCTCGTGTGGTTCGGCATCCCGGCGCTGGCACGGTGGTTCTTCAAGCACTACGACGACAACGTCACCCAGTACACCTTTTTGCTCGGCCTCATGTTCCTGGCCTCCTTCCTGGCGAAGGCGGCCGCCCTCGAAGCCATTATCGGCGCGTTCCTGGCAGGACTGGCGCTCAACCGGCTCATTCCGCGCACCTCACCCCTGATGAACCGCACCGAATTTGTGGGGAACGCCCTGTTCATCCCGTTTTTCCTCATCGGCGTGGGCATGATGGTCGATTTCCGCCTGTTCTTCCGCGATATCGACACCATCGTTGCGGCCGGCGTGATGACGACCGTGGCCATGCTGGCCAAGTTTATCGCCGCCTGGCTCACCCAAAAAACGTTCCGCTTCTCGGTCGACGAGCGCCACCTGATCTTCGGCCTGAGCAACGCACAGGCCGCCGCCACGCTGGCTACCGTGCTGGTGGGATACAATATTATTCTCGGATACGACGCCGGGAACAACCCCATCCGCCTGCTGAATGAGAACGTGCTCAACGGCACCATTATCATGATTTTAGTCACCTGCACGGTGGCTTCCATCGTGGCGCAGAAGGGGGCCAGGAGCATCGCCCTGTCGCAGGCCGGCGACCACGAAAAAGAAAAAGACGACGGCAACGAGGAAAGAATACTGATTCCCGTACACCACACCGGCCACGCCGAGGAGCTCGTGAATCTCTGCCTGACCACAAAGTCGAAGAAGAGCCGGAAGAGCCTTTACGCCCTGCACGTGGTAGACAACACCCGGGGCGGCGACACGAACGAAAAGGATGCCAAAAAAGCGCTCCTCCGCGCCGCCGAAACCGCAGCGGCAGCCGACAACGAGCTCACCGAACTGCTGCGCTATGATTCCGACATTGTGAACGCCATCACCAGCGTAGTGCGCGAGCAGCGCATCACCGACCTCATCATGGGACTGCATGAAGCCAAAGGTATTACCGATTCGTTTCTGGGAAAACTGACTGAAGGCATTCTCGCCAACTGCAACATTACCACACTGATATACAAACCGGCACAACCCTTAGCCACCATCAGGCGGCACGTGGCGGTGGTGCCCGCAGGCGCCGAGCGCGAGCCGGGCTTTCCCTTCTGGCTGATCAAGCTCTGGAACATCGGCCGGAACACCGGCGCCAAATTGGTGTGCTACGCCACCGGGCAAACCCTGAACATGCTGCGGAAAGTGCACGACAAGTACCCCATCGACGCCGAGTTCAACGAGTTTGACGACTGGGACGACTTTCTGATCATTTCCCGCGACCTGAAGGCCGACGACAACCTCTTCATCGTCATGAGCCGCAAGAACAGCCTGTCGTACGACCGCGCCATGGGG
>JAITQN010000024.1 GCA_031288865.1 Prevotellaceae bacterium | reverse complement strand
TTCAACACTCTTTCCCTACACGACGCTCTTCCGATCTCTAAATAATTTTGAATTCTGAGTTTTGGATTTTGAATTGAAAAAAGGCAACTAATCATTATTCATCTTTATCTATTTTTATCGTGTTGGCGTGAGTTTAGTTTTTTTTAACATTTGCGTAACAATTAAAAAATATTTCTTATATTTGTTCTCCTGTTCGTTTTGTTATGCGATTTGACCTTTTTCCAAATTTGTTCTAATCAGTCAAATCGAATTTTCATTTTTTATCTATTTTATCGCTTCTATAATTTCCTCTTTTTTTCTCGAAAACCGTTTATACCACCCGCTTCTTTGCATCATCTTTTTTTTGCATCGCATCTCTTTTTAAATATGTAGTATCGATTTTCACATCGTCATTATTCTTACCCTATTCTTACCCTATTCTTACCCTTTTGCATCTTCCATTTTCATATAACGTCCTAATAGCTCGTATTTTATATTTTTTCGATTTGACTGATTAGAACAAAGCAAATTAGCTGCTTAGAAATTATGAAAAAATCAACCAAAAAAATAGCTATATGAAAAAGAAAAAAACAATGTTATTAACAACATTATGTGTGTTGTTGGGGGTAACTATTGCCCTGGCGCAGAGAACAGATACAGGGGCTGTATTTGGTAAAACAATTAGAGGCACTGTATTTGATGATGTAACGGGCGAGGTGTTGCCCTTTGTGGCGGTGGCGGTGAAAGGCACAACCCGCGGCACCCTCACCGGAATAGATGGGGCTTTCTCCATTCCGGTTCAGTCTGAAGGAAGTGTGCTCGTATTCTCTCTTATAGGGTACGAAAATCTTGAACTGCGGGCAGACCCGAAAGCGGCAATGAGTGTAAGGCTGAAGCCATCGGCCATTGCGCTGGATGCGGTGGTGGTGACCGGTATGTTCGACCGGCCGAAGGAAAGCTACACGGGCGCGGTAACTGCGGTGAAGGCGGAAGAACTGCAAACGCGTCGCGGGCAAAACCTGGTGCAGACCCTGCGGAACATCGACCCGGCGATTAATATGCTGGAGAATAACCTCGCCGGCAGCAACCCCAATGCATTGCCCAACATTACCATCAGGGGGCGGTCGTCGCTGCCTGTCGATGTGCAGGCGCTTAACGAGGGACAGCGCTACAACCTCAACATGCCCCTTATCATTATGGACGGGTTTGAAATCTCGCTCCAGAAATTGATGGACTACAACGACGACGAGATCGAATCTATCAACATCCTTAAAGATGCGTCGTCTACGGCCATCTATGGCTCGCGCGGCGCAAACGGGGTAATCGTGATTATTTCAAAACAGCCTGTGCCGGGACAACTGCGCATCAACTTTAAGACAAGCGTGGATATGGACATCCCCGACCTGACCTCTTACGATCTGTTAAACGCAAAAGAAAAACTGCAACTGGAATGGGATAACGGATTTTATAACAGCACGGATCCCGACTCCGACCTCCGCTTAAAGCAGCTTTATAACCAACGCCTCCGCGATGTGCTCGAAGGCGCCGACACCTACTGGCTGAGCAAACCGCTGCGCACGGGTATTACCTACAAGAATAACCTGCGGCTCGAAGGCGGCAGCGAGGAGTTCCGGTGGAGCGCTGTGGTGGCGCACGGCCGCGAAAACGGCGTCATGAAGGATTCCTACAGGGATAACTTTAGCGGACAGCTTACCCTGCAATACAATTATAAAAACATCGTGTTCAGAAATCAAACCGAGATCGGCATCAACAAAGGGGTAAATAGCAAGTATGGCGCTTTCAGCAATTATACCACGATGAACCCTTACTACAAAATCTACGACGACAACGGCATGCCCATTCAAAACTTTACCGGAATCGACGGCAAGGCTACCGTGAGCAACCCGCTCTATGACGCCTCGCTCAACAATGTGGATCAATCCGGCTACAAGCAAACCATAAACAACTTCTCTATCGAATGGACCATTATAGAGGGGCTGATGCTGCGGGGGAAACTCGGGTTGTCCATGGAAACTGACGTAACCGAAAAATTTGTATCGCCGCTGCACAGCACCTACATGTCGAATACTTATTATACCCAGGGCGACGGTGTCCTTGAACGGGGACGCTATACCTACATGCCGGGCGAAGCCGGAAATTATGACGGAAACATCACACTAAGTTATGCGAAAACGTTCGAGGATAAACACCAGCTCTACGTGGGGCTGGACTACTCCATACTGCAACGCAAAAGTATCACCTATGCGTTCGATGTGGTGGGCTTCAATAACGATGAGTTGAATACCATAGGCAGCGCCATGCGTTATCCGACCGGCGAAAAAGCGACGGAAGCGGAATCTTTCACGCGGAGCCTGGGGATCACGAGCAACATTAATTACATGTATGATAACCGTTATTATGCAGACCTGTCGTTTCGTGTGGACGGCAGCTCGCAATTCGGCGCGAACAACCGTTTTGCCCCGTTCTATAGCGTGGGGCTCGGATGGAACCTGCACCGCGAGGGCTTCCTGAAGGATAGCGAGGTGGTAAACAACCTGAGGCTGAAAGTGTCGTATGGGGAAACCGGCTCGCAGCAGTTCTCGGCTTATCAGGCGATGCAGGTGTTCAAATACTACCTCAACGACCGCTACGGAAACTGGGGGGCTGCCTATCTGAACAGCTTCGGCAATAAAGACCTGAAATGGCAGGTAACCTCCCAGTTGAATGTGGGTACGGAAGCCGGCCTGTTCAATAACCGGGTCACCGCACAATTCGACTATTATGTGAAAAAGACGTCCAATCTGCTTTCCAATATCGACATTCCCCTGGCTACGGGATTCGGCAATTATATAGCCAATGTCGGCGAGGTGCAGAATATCGGCTTCGAGGCGGCGCTGGGCGGCGCCATTATCCGGGATCAGGCGCGGCGCATCCTGTGGACGGTCAATGCCAAAATAGCCTACAATAAGGATAAGATTACCAAACTCTCGGAAGATATAAAAAGACAGACTGAGGAGTACTTGCTGCAGGATGTGGATGTCAGTACGCTTTTTTATGAAGGGCATTCCCAAAACGCGCTTTATGTGGTGCGGTCACTGGGTATAGATCCGAGTACCGGCCAGGAGGTATTTCTTGATAAGAACGACAACGTCGTGTACAAATGGGCGCCCTCCGACAAGGTCTATGCCGGCGTGCAGGAACCTACTTACAGGGGTAATATCAGCACGATGCTCCGGTACAAAAATCTTTCGTTCAATCTCTCCTTCGCTTATCATTGGGGCGGCGTAGTATATAATTCCACGCTGCTGAACAGGGTAGAACTGTTGCGCACGGCGATTCCCGACCGGAACGTGGATCGCCGGGTGTTCACCAACCGATGGAGCCGGCCGGGCGATATTGCCGCTTTCAAGAAAATCCCGACAGCCGACGAAACCGATATACGAACCCGCGGAACAACCCGGTTTGTAATGGACGACCAGGTGTTTCAGCTACAGACCGCCAGCGTGGAATACCGTTTGGAAACAGACTGGCTGAAAAAAGCAAGAATTCAAAATGCAAAGATCAGCCTGAATATGTCGGACCTGTTCTACATTTCCTCCGTGAAGCGCGAACGCGGCCTGGAGTATCCTTTTGCCCGGCGTATAGGTGCGAGTCTTTCCCTGACATTTTAACCATAAACACAAAAAATCATGAAACACAAAATAAAAATATATATCGCAATCGCCGTTTTGGCGCTGCCGGCCGTTTCCTGCGAAAAGTGGCTCGACGTAATACCCAAAACCATGCAACCCTCGGAAGAGATGTTCAACACCTATCAGGGCTACAAGGATGCACTGACGGGATGCTATCTGAAAATGAAAAACAGAAACCTCTGGGGCGAACACATGACGATTACTACCGTAGAATACCTTGCCCAGCACTGGGAGTTGTGGGATGAAAACGAAGTGGCGGAGGCCATTAAGAAGCACGAATACCTCGACGACAATGTCCGTCCCATCTTTCAACGCATGTATGCCGGGCTTTTCAACGTCATCGTGCAGGCCAATACCATTATCGCGGCCATGCCGAAGACAGGAGAAACCGCTATCGCAGATCCGGATTCCCGCGGCGTGGTGGAAGGCGAAGCCTACGCCATCAGGGCGCTGTGCCATTTTGAAGTGCTTCGCCTGTTCGGTCAGGTTCCGGGAGGGACGCGTAGCGTAAGGCTTCCATTCACCGACGGTGTGTCGCGCGAGCCTTCGCGCTACTACGACTATGCGGATTATATCCGGTTGATTGAAGACGACCTGATCACAGCGGAGAAATTGCTTTTCGAGCACGACCCGTTTGTGAAATACACCGTGGACGCAGTAAACAATACGAACGCTGCCGCCGGCACTGTGCGCGACCCGTTCCTGCATTACCGGCAACTGCGCCTCAATTACTGGGCGGTTAAAGCGTTGCAGGCGCGGTTTTACCTGTATACCGGCGAAACCGGCAAAGCCTATGCCGCCGCCAATGAGGTTATACA
>JAITQN010000096.1 GCA_031288865.1 Prevotellaceae bacterium | reverse complement strand
AAAACCGTTGATGCCGTCATCCGGAACTTTGAAATCATTGGAGAAGCAGCCAATCGTCTTCCCGACAACTTTAAAGAAAATCAACAAGAGATAGATTGGTATAGAATAAGGGGGTTTCGCAACAGGATAGTGCATCACTATTTCGGTATAGACTATGCTATCATTTGGCAAATTAAAGAGACCTTCTTGCCGGAAATGTTATCGGCAATCAAACAACTTGTTTAACGTTATTCTTCGTCCGCACCACCAACCGCACCACCTCATTATCAATCACGAATTATCAATTACGAATTACGCCTTGGGCGCATTGCCGCCCCATGTGGGCGGTTTTGTTTTGTGGGGAATGGAAAATCAAATAAATATTGTATTTTTGCAGTATAATTGTAAAACGAATAACTATGTTACAGGCAACTTCTCAAAATATTTACCTGAACGTGCCGCAGTCGGAAATTGGGTTTATTATGACGTTAGCGCAAAAAATGGGCTGGGAGGTGGAGACCAAAGAAGATTCACTTCGTAAATATATTGCGTCCCGTCCGAAGAATGTAGACTTGTCGGAGGAGGAAATCATAGAAGAAATCCGCGCGACAAGATATTCCAAATGAAAATTATTATCGACACTAACCTTTGGATTTCATTTCTCATCGGAAAACGCCTGTCGGTTTTGAAATCCTTGCTGACAAACCCGGATTTGACTTTCTTTGTTTGCGATAAACTTTTGGAGGAAATTCACCAGACATCATCAAAGCCAAAAATCAGAAGATATGTCGACGAGGACGATATCAAAGACACGCTTGTGGTAATCGACAAGTTTTGTGAATTTGCCGTTATTCAACAAGAGGCTGTTTCGCCGGTACGTGATGTAAAGGACTTATATTTGTTGTCGCTGGCCGATACCGTTCAAGCAGATTATATTATTACTGGCGATAGAGATTTGCTTATATTACGAGCGCATAATCAAACGGCAATTGTAACTTATAACGATTTCGCCAATATTATCGACCAAAAAAACTGTTTATAGCCGCATAATGAACAATGCCGCCCTGCGCAAGTGTTGGAAAATTAACTTTGCACTATACAAAATTCTTCATATCTTTGCGCAAACTCTTAGAAGCAATGAAAAAAGAAATAGGGAAATGGTTTATGGATATAGCCAAATATGTGGCTACAGCAATATTAATATCGTCGTTCTTGGGTGGTTTTAACGAGAAGTGGCTTATGTACGTAGTAGGCGCTATATTAGTCACACTGTGTTTTACGATTGGATTAGGTTTTATTCACGAAAAAAAATAGGGTTATGGATTTTATTATTACAGCCACATTTTTTGTTTTGTTCGCCTTTAGTGTACTGATTTGGTCACGTACCAGATCGGGCAGGAGATATTTATCAGAATAATGCGGACAATAATAAACGAACGGCCGTAGGGATGTTGCGTGCAATGTCCCTGCCAATGAGCAATGCTGCCGGCGCAGGGATTAAAAATATTGTTTTGCTATCTTTGTGGCGCAAAAAACATTTTTACGCATGAACATCGTAAATTTTCCGGATCCGGTAGTGATTGTCGCCGACGGCAGCTTTCCGCAGCACGCCGTTCCCCTGAAAGCATTGCACGACGCGGGCACTATTGTGTGTTGCGACGGCGCAGTGAGCAAACTGGTGGAACACGGACTACAACCCAGCTATATCGTGGGCGACATGGACAGCATCGCGCCCGCACACGCCGCGCAATATGCCGGCATCCTCTACCCTTCGACCGAACAGGACACAAAGGACCTGACAAAAGCCGTGCATTTCTGCTGCGCACACGGCGCTACACAAGTGACCATTGTGGGCGCTACCGGCCTTCGCGACGACCATAGCATCGGGAATATCGCGCTGCTGGCCGACTATGCCGCCATGCTGCACCGCGTGGAAATGCTCACCGACCACGGGCGGTTTACGCCGCTGCTGGCCTCCGCCACGCTCGAAAGCTACGCCGGACAACAGGTTTCGGTGTTTTGCCTCACACCGCACCTGTCGATAAATTCGGAAGGGCTGAAATATCCGCTACAGGGCGTAGCGCTCGACTCCTGGTGGAAAGGAACGCTGAACGAGGCGCTGGACAAGCGCTTCAGCCTGCTGTTCGACGACGGGCGCCTCCTCATTTTCCGCATGTATTAGGGCACGGCGGGACGTGGCGGAAAGCCATATTCTTTTCCTAAAATAACAGACTTCCGGCTGACGGTGTAGGCGCCGAAAACACCCAGCGCGCCGCCGCTGATGTTCCCGGGCGCGTTGGCCGGCGGGCCGGCGAACAGGGGATTGCCGCCATTGATTTCGAGTTTCGCCGCCCGTAAAAAATCAAAATATTCCATGGTGAGGGTATTCAGCTCAAATGTGATGGTATCGCCGGTATGAAGCGGAATTTTATCGTCCTCCTCCCAGTCTATTTCCTGACGAATGTGGAAAACCGGAAAGTTGATATATTGCCCCTCGGCGGCCGTTTCCACAAAGTTATTGAGGTAATAATGCTGAAGTTTACCGGTGCATTGTATGCCGTTAACATATAAATGAGCGCCGAAAGTATTGGGGCCGGGCTGATCCTGAAAATGGGCAAAAATAGACCATACAGGGCCGTCTGCTGCCCGTGAAAGTATCAAATGCAAAGAAATAAAATCGAGCGTGTGCATGGCCGGCACGGTGGTTTGGGCGGTGTAGTGTTCGGGCGTGCCGTCGCGGTCGTAATCGAGCGCCACGTCGAGCGTGTAGGGTTCTCCCGGCACGCCGGAGAACGTTGACGCGGTGACATAGCGCCCGCTGTCCCGCGGGTGCAGGTAGTGGTCGTTGATTTTCACCACAGCATCGGAAAAGGTTTTGATTTCGTCGTTCCCGAAATAGCCGGCGGTTTGCGAAACGGAAATAATGTGCGGCATGGTGTCGGTAGTAATATAACCGGTAATGACCAATCGTGGCGCGGCATTGTCGGTGTTGATATTTATGCGCTCGGTGCAGGCGGCGCACAAAAAGAAACACACAAAGAAACACGATATCAGAATATAAAAATTACGCATAATTTATTTCTTATTAAAACTTAATGTATAGGTTACGGAAGGCACTACGCCAAACAAATAGGTCATCTGCGCGTACTGGCTGTTATCGGCGGGGTCTGTTTTGAAATTGATCGTCCACGGATTTTTGCGGCCGTAGAGGTTGTAGACAGATATGTTCAATGCGTGACGCCACTTTTTGTGGGGCGTTAACTTTCCGAGCTGCACGTCGAGCGACACGTCCATGCGGTGATAATCGGGGAAACGGTAGGTGTTCCGGGCGGTATAGACGGGGACATAGTCCTTGCCGAAAAGGTAGCGCGCCTCGGGAAACGTGACGGGCTGGCCGGTGCTGTACACCCAGTTGGCCGACAGCGTAAGGCGTTTACCAAGGGTGTAGGATGCGATTATGTTGATGGTATTCGGACGGTCGAACGGCGCCGAATAATCTTTTCCGCCGTTAATTCCGGGAACGTTCCGGAATGCGCGGGAATAGGTGTAGCTGATCCATCCGGTGGGGTTGCCGGTATTTTTCCGGAGCATAAATTCAAGTCCGTAGTTTGTGCCCGAGCCCTCCCTGACTTCCGTTTCTACAATGCTGTTCATCATCACCTGCGGGTGGTCTTTAAAGTCGAGCACGTGGCGAAGCGTCTTGTAGTAAGCCTCCAGCGACACCTCGAAGCGGTTGTCCCACAAATTCGCAAACACGCCGGTGGCCAGCTGGTGCGCCGTTTCAGGCTTGATGGTATGGTTCGAGGGCACCCAAATCTCGAGCGGAGAGCCGGAGGTAGACGTAGAGAGCAGGTGCATAAATTGCATGGTTCGCGCGTAGGAAGCCTTTACCGACACGGCGTCGCTCACCACGCAGGTGGCGCCTATCCGCGGCTCCAGCCCCCAGTAGTGGTTATAAAACTTCCCGGAAGGAATGAGCATGGAGTCGGCGAGCGCATAATTTCCGTCTACGCGATACTCGGTAGTAGGGCCGATATTGTCGAACCGCGTAGCCCGCAAGCCGTATTTCAGGGTCAAGCGTTCGAAAAGCGTGTGCTGTCCGGAGAAATAAACCGCATTTTCCCACGCCTGTTTTCTCGCAATGTTGATGAGGTATTCGGTTCCAGTTATTGTGGCATGGGCGTTCCCCGGCCTGAACCATTTGTAGTCGGTAGCCCAGCCAAAGCGAAAGGAATCGTTTCCGGAAAGATACACCATATCTGCACGTCCACCCATACTGTAGATGCCGGCTTTCCACTCGGCCACAAGCGAGGGCGTGTCGGCAAACATCAGGTAGTCGTAGCTACTGCCCAGCCACTCGGTTTGCAGGTACATGTTTTCGGAGAACAGGTGTTTCCAGCGCAGCGTGCCGGCCATGTTCCCAAAGTCGAGCCCCATCTCGATGCCGCCGTATTTGTCGCGTCCGTAGTAACCGGTAAACGACAGGAAGTTTTTGTGGTCTATACGTCCCTGCACTTTAACATTCAAGTCGTAGAAATGGAGCGACACGTTGTGCAGCGATTGGTCGGTAGCCAGCGGCAGGAAGAGGTCGGCATACGTGCGCCGTCCCGCAATCAGAAAGGTAGCGCGGTCGGACAGCAGCGGCCCTTGCAGCGCAAGGCGGCTGGCGATAAGCCCAACGCCGGCATCCATGGCGAAGTCGTTAGCGCCGGGCTTGCCCCGCACCTCCAGCAGCGAGGAGAGGCGGCCTCCGTAAGCTGCGGGAATATCACCTTTATATAAAGTGAGTCCCTCTACCGCGTCGTTATTGAAAGTAGAGAAAAATCCCATAAGGTGGGAGGCGTTATATATGACTGCGTCGTCAAAAAGAATAAGGTTCTGGGCAGGGCTTCCGCCGCGCACGCTAAAGCCCGACGAGCCCTCGCTGGTGGCCTGCACCCCCGGCAGCATCTGAATAACTTTGATAAGGTCGACCTCGCCGAACAGCGCCGGCACCAGCTTAATCTGCTTTACGTCCAGCTTCTCCATACTCATTTCAGGACGCACGACATTGGCATTGGATCTTTCTGAGGAAATAATTACTTCTCGAAGTAAAAGAGGTTCCTTTGGTATGGTATCAACAATTTGAGCACAAGCGTAGGCATTATGACCACTTAATGCGACGCACAGCGCCAAGAGGCGCACAAAATTACAACAATTCATACAACAACAAAACAAAAAAGGGAGAAACGCAATGTCCTCCCTTCTTTTTGAGCAAAAAGCGTGCCTTATTTAACGATGGCGTTTAATTCTGCGCCAGGTTTAAAGCGTACCACTTTCTTTGCAGCGATCTTCAATGTAGCCCCGGTACGAGGATTACGACCGGTGCGTGCACCACGTTTTGCCACAAAGAAAGAGCCAAATCCGATAAGGGCAAGGCGATCACCTTTCTTTAAACTGGCAGCAGTAACACCAATGAAAGCATCCACTGCTTTCTTGGCATCTACTTTTGTTAATTTTGCTTTCGCAGCAACGGCGTCAACTAATTGAGTTTTGTTCATAATTAAAATGTTTAAAAGGTTAATGAAATAGTTTCTAATTTTAAAATGTAGTGCAAATATAGTGGTTTCTATTTATGTAGCAAACTTTTCAATAAAAAAAATTATACTAAAACGAATTATTTTGAGGCAATAACGACGCCGGATCACAAATTTTTACCCCAAAACACAAACATAAAGTAAGGACAATGAATGCATTATAAAAATAAAACCGGGATGTAAATTATTAACAATCTTTTTTAAAAAAAGTTGATATTTTTTTTGCAGTGTATTACAAAAGTGACTGTATTAGCGCCTTTATATCCACATTTTGCTGGTCGCCCGAAAGCATATTTTTGAGGGAAACGGTGTTTTTTTGCAGTTCTTCTTCTCCAATAATTGCCACAAACGGTATCTTCCGCTTATTGGCGAACTCCATTTGCTTTTTCAATTTGGTTTGGTCGGGATACATTTCGGCTGCGATGCCGGCGGCGCGCACATCTCTCAAACAGGCCAGCGCCCGCATGGACTCCTGTGTGCCGAGGTTCAGGAACAACACCTTTGTGGTTTCGGTGGCCGCCGGAGGAAACTTGTCCAAAGCCGACAGCACGTCGAATATCCGGTCGGCACCGAACGAAATGCCCACGCCCGGGAGGTTTTTGAGTCCGAAGATGCCGGTAAGGTCGTCGTAGCGGCCGCCGCCGCTAATGCTTCCGATGGCCACATCATTGGCCTTTACCTCGAAAATGGCGCCGGTGTAGTAGTTGAGCCCGCGCGCCAGCGAGAGGTCGATTTCCACGGTTTGCGCAAGCGGGAAGGGTTGCAGTATCGAGAACACGGTGCGCAGTTCTGCTATGCCCTGCATGCCCGTGGCCGACGAAGACAAAATGCCGGTTAGCGCATGAAGTTTTGCGTCGGTGCTCCCGGTTAGCTGCAATACCGGCAGCAGCTTTTGGATGGCCTCGTCGGTAATGTTTTTTGCACGTAGTTCTTCCACTACCGCCTCCATGCCTATTTTATCGATTTTGTCAATCGCCACGGTGATGTCGGTCAGTTTATCGGCAGCGCCCATGATTTCGGCAATGCCGCCGAGCACCTTGCGGTTATTGATTTTGATGGTTACCGCAATGCCGAAGCGGGAGAACACCTCGTCGATCATTTGCACCAACTCCACCTCATTGAGCAGCGAAGGACTGCCTATGACGTCGGCGTCGCACTGGTAAAATTCGCGGTAGCGCCCTTTCTGCGGACGGTCGGCGCGCCATACGGGCTGTATCTGGTAGCGCTTGAACGGAAAACTGATCTCGTTTTGGTGCTGCACCACGTAGCGGGCAAACGGCACGGTGAGGTCGTAGCGCAAACCTTTTTCGCACACCTTAGCTGCCAGCGCAGCGGAATTGTCGAGTTCCGGTGCGGTAATGCCGGCAAACGCATCGCCCGAGTTCAATATTTTAAAGAGCAATTTATCGCCTTCCTCGCCATATTTTCCAAGGAGCGTAGAGAGATTTTCGAGGGCGGGCGTCTCGATGGGCGCATAGCCGTAGCGCTTGAACACGGTTCTGATGGTGTCGAAAATATAATTACGCCGCGCTGTCTCATCGGGCGAAAAATCGCGGGTACCTTTCGGAATGCCTGGTTTTGTCATGGTGTTATTATCTAAAAAGGTGTACTGAGCCTTTATATTCGGAGGTGTTATAATTCACGCCGTCCCAGCCCTCGCCGCTGATGATGTAGAAATAAACGCCTTCGGCCACGTCATTGCCTGTGCCCATAAAGCGGCCGTCCCAGCCCGTCCATGCGTCGGCAGGCCCGTCGTAGCGGTACACAAGGCCGCCGGACCGGTTGTAAATATACACCCGGATATATTCCATGGATACCGGCTCTTTGCCTCTCACAAACTCGAACCGGTCGTTCATATTGTCGCCGTTAGGCGTAAAGGCGTTGGGAATAGATTCGGTGGTCAAGCTCGAAGGTTTTACCGCTATGGTCACCGTAGCAGCATTGGTGCAATGCGCGTTGCTTGCCACAAGGCGCACCGTGTAGGTTCCGGGCACGTAGCCGTCTACCTCGTGTCCTTTATGGGGCATTCGCGGACGCGTTTCACCCTCAAGGTTCGTTAAGGTGTCGGTATGCCACACCACGGTTTTGTTGCTATTCCGCATGGCGGCATTGGCAAACCCTTCCCACACATATTTATCGGCATTGATGCTTTCGGCATGCGAAAACGTGAGGCGGAACAAGGCTTCTCCTTCGAGCTCCAAGGGTTCGTCTTTGGAAGCTGTTCCGGCATCCTTCCATGTTCCCGGCAGTTCGTCATCTTCCTTTTCTACCTTTGCCTGCGGATAAACGGCAATCGCTTCTACGGCATAAGGCGTGGTATAGGAGCTACTTTTCCCAAACATGTCCGTCACCTCCACCGTATAAGAAGCGGCATATAAAGGCGGGGGATTGTTAATAATGGTAGCGTAGACGTTATTGGACAGCCCATGCTGCCAAGTATTATCGGATTTGTCTACACCGTTGTGAATATCTTTATTTGATGTCCAATACACCTCCTGTACACCACTAAAGTGGCTTTCACCCGTGTTGTGAGGAGGGGTCAGAAAATCCTTAAAATTATAAATGATATAAGGGTAAGCATTAATGTCACCATTATAATACAGAGGAGGAGTAGTACTCATTTGAAGGCGCAAGCCATCACATTGGTTAGTATACATAACAGTATCCACACGAAACGTGTCTACAATAATCCACGTGGTGAGCGTATCGACGAGCGACGCGTCAGCCCGCTGTATGGTTACCTGATAACCGCCTTCGGTCAAGGAGGCCGCAGACAGTACGGATATTCCCGATGCGGGATACTCCTTATATATAATGTTCAATCCGGCCTTCTCGACATTCAATCTTTGCCATGTAAATGTGGAGGGCGCCGAACAAGTAGCCGGTGCCACGCAAAGAGAGTCGGTGGCCTGAAGCGAAAGCGTAAGCGGAATACTATCGTAAAACACAAACACCGGCTCTTCTCTCCCGGTAAGGAGCGTAGACGACACAACAGTGCCGGCGCTATTGGACATGCCGGGCACGCTCAGCTGCGCCTGCGCCGCATAAGGCAAGAGGAAAAGCAATATCGCAATGTGTGTTTTCATTTTTTGTAAAACGGTCGGCCAACACGGTTAATATGATTCACCAAGTCGGGGTTATTAATTTGATGAAATACGGACAAGTCGATCATGTATGGCAGCAACAAGTCATCTAATGCCAATGCTATTTTGGCAGATAGATCTCCGTTCAGATTTTTTCCTTTCATCGTAATGTCAATATCAGAGCCATTGTGGTAATTTCCTTTTGCACGAGATCCGTACAACACCACCTCTTCTACTTCGGGGAAGTGTACAAACACGTTACGAAGTTTTTCCATGTCGTTATTGTGAAGCCCGAACATTACAGATATTCCTCCATTTTTCTTTCAAACAGTTCAAATAACCGGAAGTAAACATGGGTAATCTTTGAAACAATGTCCTGCGCGACTTCTTCATTGTAGGTGTGCACCGAATTAATGCGACTGCTAATCATCTCCATCCACGAATGCCCATCTTCAATGAAACCTCTTTGAAACGCCACCCGAATAGCATCGCGGCTTCCACCGATAGTTACGTGCGCCTGCTCATACACAAAATAATCTTTCATCACATTCCATGCCAACTCATAAGTATATTCAAATGCCTGTATCAGCCCTTGCTGCTCCAGCTCATTGAGTTCCTCTTTCTCGAAGAACTTGCGTAACTGCGCCAACGCTTTCCGGTAATTCGAAAAACGTTGTTTCCATCGTATGTCTTGTTGTTCGCCGGTCATTTGACACGAATAATAAAATAATTTTTCTTTCCCTTTTGCACCAACAGGTACTTTCCATTGACAAGGTGTTCGGGCGTGACCGCGAAGTCGACGCCGGCTATTTTTTCCTTATTGAGGCTCACGCCGCCGCCCTGTATCATCTTCCGGCATTCTCCCTTTGAGGGAAACACCGGTGTGGCCACCGCCAGCAGCTCTACAATATCTTGAGGCAATGCCGTGCGGTCGATGTCGTGGGTCGGAACCCCGTCAAATACCGCGAGGAACGTTTTTTCGTCCAGCTTGCGCAACACATCTGACGTGGCGTTGCCGAACAGTATTTGCGAGGCCTCCACCGCCGCAAGGTAATCCGCTTCGGAATGTACCATGCAGGTGATCTCTTTGGCCAGTCGTTTTTGCAGTTCACGCAAGTGCGGGGCTTCGGCGTGGGCGGCAACCAGACTTTCAATTTCCCTGCGCTCCAGCATCGTGAAAATTTTGATGTAGCGCTCCGCATCTTCGTCGCTTACGTTGAGCCAAAACTGATAGAACGCATAAGGCGACGTGTATTCGGGAGAGAGCCACACGTTGCCCTGTTCGGTTTTACCGAACTTTCCGCCGTCGGCTTTGGTGATCAGCGGGCAGGTGAGCGCAAACGCTTCGCCTCCGGTTTTGCGGCGTATCAGTTCCGTGCCGGTGGTAATATTTCCCCACTGGTCGCTGCCGCCCATTTGTAGCCGGCAATTCCGCGTTTCATACAGATGAAGGAAATCGTACCCTTGCAACAGCTGGTAAGTAAATTCCGTGAACGACATCCCCTCGCGCTCCTCGCCGCTGATGCGCTTCCGCACCGAGTCTTTGCTCATCATGTAATTCACGGTGATGTGCTTTCCAATGTCGCGGGCAAACGACAGAAACGTGTAGTCTTTTGTCCAGTCGTAATTGTTCAGCAGTTCCGCTGCATTGGGCGCCGGCGAGGTAAAATCGAGGAATTTATAGAATTGTTTCTTTATGCCCTCCTGGTTTTTCCGCAGCGTTTCTTC
>JAITQN010000002.1 GCA_031288865.1 Prevotellaceae bacterium | reverse complement strand
CTGTAAAATTTTTCAAACAGCTTTGCGACTTTTCCGGCCGGCAGCAGCTTTCCCGTCGCTACAAACTCGCCCTTTTCCGCATTAAACTTTACCGCCAGCGACAACTCTTTATACAACTCCGCAAGGGTCGACATGTCAGGCATGTAGGCCAGACGGCCCGCAGAACCGACCATATCCGCAAAAACAGTGAAGAAATTACCGTAGTCGACAAACAAATACGCATCGTCGCTTTTCGAATACTCGCTTCTGAACGACTCGTTTGCCAGCACGCTTTGAGACTTTTCGTCATTGAAAATATCAATGCCATAGTCGGTTACCCCCTTTGACAGAACGGCGATCCTGTCGTTCCACTGCATTTTTGCATAGAAAAACTCAAAGGATCTGTTTGCGATGTCATCGGGATCCAAATCGATGTTTTTAAGAAACGCCTCAAACGTTTTTACGTCGTCTATCAAAAACACGATGCCGAAGCCCGGAGCGCCACCTTTTGTGTTGTCATCGCCGGCAACCACATAAGCCACAATGTGGTCGAGGTTCAGCCCCGACGTGCGGGTGTCTTTCAGAAAGTTTTTCAGGGCTTCCGTCGATTCCGAGGGGTCATTGTCAAGTTCCCGCTGCAACAGCGAATAGCTTTGATACTGGTCCGGCCTGTTCAGCTCCGCCTTGTCAATAATCTGTTTGGCATTCAACGACAACACCACAGTGGCCTGTTCCGGCACCGCCACAAGCTGCGGGGGCGCGGCGCTCTTCGTCGAGCAACCGTAAATAACTACGCTACAGAGCGCAATAATTGTAGAAAAATTAATCGTTTTCATTTTAGTATATGTTTGAAGTATTTTTGCCCGGTTTGGAAATATAACGGTAAAGTTAGGACTTTTTTTCATGTATTCCGATTTTTTTCATTACTTTTACGCAAAAATCCCGGAAATGAAAAAATATTTTTCGTTTTTTTGTTTGTATATCATTGCATTTCAAACAACCGCACAAACGGTTTATGAAACTGAAATTCGTTTTGAGCCGGACGAGTACTGGTGGGGCGGCGTGGTAGCGCTTGGGTCGAAGATGCCCTACCTGCAGCCGGTGGCGGCTTTTGACCTGTCGCTTCAAAACGGCAATAACCAGGTGGTTCCGCTTTTTCTGTCGAACACAGGGCGGTATGTCTGGAGCGATTTCCCCTTTACGTTCACAGTTGCCGGTAACACCCTTTTCCTGAAATCCGGCCATGAGAAAATAACCATACGACAAGCCGGGCATACCCTACGGGAGGCTTATCAGGCCGCGGCGGCGGCGCATTTTCCGCCGACGGGCACGCTGCCCGATGCGCTGTTTTTCACCGCGCCGCAATACAATACATGGATCGAACTGACGTACAACCAAAACCAGCAGGACATTCTGCACTATGCGCAAAGCGTGGTGGATCACGGGTTTCCGCCGGGCGTCCTGATGATCGACGACAACTGGAACAAATACTACGGAAATCTTGAATTTAAGCCGGACAAATTCCCTGATCCGAAACAACTGATTGATCAATTGCACGATATGGGCTTTAAAGTGATGCTGTGGGTTTGTCCGTTTGTGAGCGCCGACAGTCCCGAATACCGCCAACTGGCGCGCAAGGGCTATTTGTTAAAGCAAAAGGGCAGCGACGCGCCGGCGATGATCCGCTGGTGGAACGGGGTTAGCGCCTGCTACGATTTTACCCACCCCGGCGCCGCAGACTATTTTGTGTCACAACTGAAAGACGTGCAAACGCAGTATGGCGTCGACGGGTTCAAATTCGACGCCGGCGACAACGCGTTCTACGACTCGCGCGTTCTCGACAGCTATAAAAAAGACGCCCTGTCGACCGACCAGACTATGGCGTGGGCGCAACTCGGGCTGCAATTCCCCTTCAACGAATACCGCGCCGGCTGGCGCATGGGCGGCGCCCCGCTCGTGCAACGCTTAGGCGACAAAGACTATTCCTGGAATGCTGTTCAATTACTGATACCTGACATGCTGACTGCCGGGTTGTTAGGCTATGCGTATGCTTGTCCTGATATGATTGGAGGCGGACAATTTACTACATTCGAGGGGATTAAAGACGACCAATTCGACCAGGAATTAATTGTCCGATCGGCGCAAGTGCATGCCCTGATGCCCATGATGCAGTTCTCCGTGGCGCCGTGGCGGATCCTGAACCGGAAGAACTTGGCGATTGTCCGCAAGGCCGCGCGCCTGCACACAGAAATGGGCGACTACATTATGGCCTGTGCCGCCCATGCGGCCAAAACAGGCGAACCCATTGTGCGCCACATGGAATATGCGTTCCCCGGCGAAGGCTTTGCCACCTGTAAGGACCAGTTCATGCTGGGCGACAAGATTTTAGTGGCTCCGGTCGTTACGCCCGAACACCGGCGCATCGTGCGATTTCCCAAAGGGAAATGGAAAGACCCGCAGGGCAAAACCTACACCAGTGCCGCGAAGGTCACCATCGACGCGCCTCTCGACCGCCTGCTTTACTTTGAACGGATAAAATAGAATATTAAACAAAAACTTTAATTTATTATGAAAAAGTTATTGTATGTAAATTTCGTTGCTCTTCTTATTTTAAGTAACACTTTAAGTGCACAGGAGCGTGCCACCGCTATACCCTCGGCGATCAGCGGGGTGACGGTTTTCCTGAAAGGCGCTGAAGTGCAGCGCACCGGCACCCTGACGCTCAAAGAAGGCGCGCAGCGGGTGGTGTTTGAAAACCTGCCGCAGCACATTAACCCGCAAAGCATTCAAGTTTCCGGCACCGGGAAGTTTACCATTTTGGGGGTGAGCCACCGGATTAATTACCTGCAGCCGGCCGCCGCGACAAAAGAAGTGGCCTCGCTCGAAGACTCGTTGCGCCTGCTGAACGAAAGCATCGCCCAACAAGAAGCGGCGCTGGGCGTCATCAAAGAGGAACAGGAGATGCTGAAGGCCAACCGCTATATCGGGGGAAGCAGCACGGGCATAAAAATGCTGGAACTCAAAGTATTTGCAGATTATTTCAGCGTCCAGCTGAGCGCTTTGTCCAAACGCATGGTGAGCACGCAGGCGGACGTGCAGAAGCTAAAAAAGCGCGCGGAGCGCATTGAAAAGCAACTGCGCGAAATGCAGCAGCGCCCGCAAAGACCCACCAGCGAAATTGTGGTAGACCTCACCGCTCCGGCCGCCACGAGAGCCGCCCTTACGGCCAGCTACTTAGCCTACAACGCCGGATGGACGCCGGCCTACGACCTGCGGAGCGCCGAACTGAATAAACCGGTGACGCTCATTTATAAGGCCTACGTGACACAATCCACCGGCGAGGCCTGGACGGCCGTAAAACCGATATTTTCCACCGGCAATCCCACGCTAAATCACACTAAACCACAATTAACACCATGGTATTTATCATTTTATGAACCTGTACGACCTCGTTTTGGCGTGGTGAACGCCCTCCAAAAGGCCGCCGTGTCGTCACATGAGCCGATCATGGCCGAGGCGTTCGTCGCGGAACCGATGGCGGCCGAAGCGCAAACTGCCGCCGACTTCACCCGGATGAACGACAGTCAAACCAACGTGGAGTTTGCCGTTGACGTGCCCTACAGCATTGCCAGCGACGGGCAGGAACAAGCAGTGGAGCTGGCCTCGTATACGCTTCCGGCAAACTATGAATACCACGCCGTGCGAAAAATCGAAAAGGACGTGTTTTTGATCGCAAATGTAACCGGCTGGGAATCACTTAATTTATTGTCAGGACAGGCCAATCTGTTTTTCGAGGGCAAGTACGTGGGCAAGTCGTACATCGAGACCCGCCAAACGGACGACACGCTGACGCTCTCGCTGGGCCGCGACCGGAATATTACAGTAACGCGCATCAGGAAAAAGGATTTTTCGGAAAAGCAATTCCTCGGAAACAACGTTACGGAAACCCGCGAATGGGAACTGACGGCGCACAACAAGAAGAAGCAGCCCGTCACCATCACCTTAGAGGATCAAGTGCCGGTGTCGACCGACAAGGAAATCAAGCTAGAAACACTGGAAATCTCCGGGGCGCAGCACGACCCGGCCACAGGTAAATTGACATGGCGCTTCGAACTAAAGCCGTCGGAGTCGCGGGCCATGACCGTGAAATATGCGGTAAAACACCCAAAGAGCCGGACGGTGGTGCTGGAATAAAAGCCAATCTCTCCGTTATTTTCCGATCCTGCCGCGTGAAAAAATGCTGGGTCCGTGGTTTAAAAAGATACCGTGCCGGACGCTGCGTACGTCGGAAATGACGTAAAAGGCCGAGGCGTCGTAGGCATTAATAAGCTCCTGCGCGCATTTGCTATCTTTCCTGCCGACAAACGTTTCGACAATAGACACGCCGCCCGCCACCCCTTCGCCGACAGAAGCGGTGGCACCGTATTTATTTTTATTGAGCAGGCGCACCAGTTCAGCGCCATCCTTTTTGGTGTAAATCCTGATGAGTTGCGTGCCCAGTGCGAGGCGTTCCTCCACGATAATTCCCACAAAACTTCCGGTGGCATAGCCGGCGGCGTAACACAGGTAACAGACCACATCGCCGGCAGCATGTTCAAGGATTTGGCCAATCACCGTGATCCAGATGAACACCTCAATAAAACCGAAGAGCGGAGCAAGGAAATGTTTTCCTTTCGAGATGAAGATAATGCGCAGGGTACCTAAAGTAACATCGCAGATGCGGGCGAAGAAGAT
>JAITQN010000004.1 GCA_031288865.1 Prevotellaceae bacterium | reverse complement strand
CTGCTCTGGGAATACGACTTGTCGGCATTCGACTATCACCGCCTGAAAGGTATCGTGGTGGAACGTGTGATTGAACGCGGGCGGGAAGAAGACTTTCACGCTATATTCAAACTGTATGGCGGCACGGAAAAGGTGCGGGAAATCATCCGCGAGGAAGTGCCGTACTTATCTCCAAAAGACATGGCCTTTGCCTGCGTCGTTTTTAATCTGAAAAAAGAAACGCTGAAATGCTACACAAGAACACTATTGCGGCAAGCACGCTTGAACGCCTGACCGCACTGATGCACGACGACGAACTCTCCTCCTTTGTTTTGGTGGGCGGCACGGCGCTGGCGCTGCATGTAGGGCACCGGAAAAGCATCGACCTCGACCTGTTCTCGCCCGCCGGATTCGACAGCACGGAACTGGGCAGGCACATGAAAGAGAAACACGCTTTTGAAATAAACACCATTGCCAAAAACACGCTCACCGGCTTTATCAGCGGCGTGAAAATCGACCTGCTTGCGCATCGTTATCCGTATGTGGAGCCGCCGCTCCTCCTTGAAGGAATACGCCTCAGCAGCATGAAAGACATTGCCGCCATGAAGCTGAACGCCATCGCCGGAAACGGCACGCGAATCAAAGACTTTATCGACGTGGCGTGGCTGTCCTGCAAAATGTCGCTGGCGACCATGCTGGAGGCCTATCGAACCAAATACGAGACCAACCCGTGTACGGCATTAAGAAGTCTGGTGTATTTCGAAGACATCCTGTTCGACGAGCCCGTGCAAATGACAGACGGCAACGCGCCGAACTGGAAAAACATCTCGAAAAGAATCGTCGACATGACGAATAACCGGCATAAAATTTTCTCCTCTAATCCCTGAATTATGTATAGAACGCACACATGCGGCGAACTGCGCCTGCAACACAAAGGAACCGACGTGACACTGGCCGGATGGGTACAGCGCATCCGCAACCTCGGCGGAATGACTTTCATCGACCTGCGCGACCGCTACGGCATCACCCAACTCGTGATCAACGACCAGGCCGACGCCCACATCAAGAACGCAGCCGCCCGGCTGGGACGCGAATTCGTGCTCCAGGCCTCCGGCGCCGTGGCCGAACGCCTCAGCAAAAACGCTAAAATACCTACCGGAGACATCGAAATTATCGTCACCGCGCTGCACGTCCTGAATGCCGCCGAGACGCCGCCCTTCACCATCGAGGACGAAAGCGACGGCGGCGAAGAACTCCGCGCACGATTCCGCTACCTCGACCTGCGCCGCAACCCGCTGCGCCGCGCTATCGAACTGCGTCACCAAATGGCGCGGGAGGCGCGCAGCTACCTCGACAGTGAGCAGTTCCTGGAAATCGAAACGCCGTTCCTCATCAAGTCGACTCCCGAAGGCGCACGCGACTTCGTGGTGCCCTCGCGCATGAACCCCGGCGAGTTTTATGCCCTCCCGCAAAGTCCGCAGACCTTCAAACAGCTCCTCATGGTGAGCGGCTACGACCGCTATTTCCAAATCGTGCGCTGCTTCCGCGACGAAGACCTGCGCGCCGACCGTCAGCCGGAGTTTACGCAAATCGACTGCGAGATGGCCTTCGTGGAACGCGAAGACATCCTCCACACCTTCGAGGGACTGGCCAAACACCTGTTCCGGTCTGTGCTCCAAAAAGAAATAACCGGCGACTTCCCACGCATGTCCTACGCCGACGCCCTCCGGTATTACGGCTCCGACAAGCCCGACATCCGCTTCGGCATGCGCATCGCCGACCTCACCGGCATCCTCAAGGGAAAAGGGTTCGCCGCGTTCGACGGCGCCGGGTACATCGGCGGCATCTGTGTGGAAAACGCCGCGGGATACACCCGCAAGCAACTCGACGAACTGACCGAATGGGTGAAGCGTCCGCAAATCGGTGCAAAGGGGCTGGTGCATGTCCGCCTGACCGGAGAGGGCATCAGGTCGAGCGTCGACAAATTCTACACGCCGGACGACCTGCAAGCCGTCGCCGCCGAATTCCCCGCCAAGGAGGGCGACCTCGTGCTGATACTCGCCGGCGAGGCCAAGAAAACGCAGGAAGCCCTCGGCGCGCTCCGCATAGAAATGGGAAACCGCCTGGGGCTGCGCCGGAACAACGAGTTCGCACCCCTCTGGGTATACGACTTCCCGCTGCTGGAATGGGATGAGGACACGCAACGCTTCTACGCCATGCACCACCCCTTCACGGCGCCCAAACCCGACGACCTCGACAAGTTCTACGCCAACGACAAAAGCCTGCTGGCGCAGGTCAACGCCAACGCCTACGACTTTGTGCTCAACGGCACCGAAATCGGCGGGGGCTCCATCCGTATTCACGACGCGAAGGTGCAGCAGCGCATGTTCGAGGTGCTGGGCTTCTCCAAGGAAGAGGCCGACTACAAGTTCGGCTTCCTCATCAACGCCTTTAAATATGGCGCACCGCCGCACGGCGGCATCGCCTTCGGCTTCGACCGCTGGTGCGCGCTGTTCGGCGGGCAGGAAACCATCCGCGACTATATCGCTTTCCCGAAAAACAACGCCGGACGCGACGTAATGCTCGACGCGCCCTCGAAAATCGACGCGGCGCAGCTGACGGAATTGCAATTGGAATTGAAATTGTAACATTTTTTTTGTAATTCCCGAATTATTACTACCTTTGCCCCAGTTAAAAAATTAAACCAAAAAAGATGAAAAGAAAAATTTTTAGCATACTGGCTCTTGCAGCCGTATTGATGAGCGCTTCGTGCGCCGAAGAAGACCCGGCAAAACCCGTAGATTATTCTGCGCCGGAACTACAAGCCACTATTCAGGGCAAACTTTTAATTATTGCCGACACTACTGAGAACCCAAAAGCTTACTCAGCCTTAGAAGGGGTAGTCATAACCGCAAGCGTTGACTATTCGGAACTCAGCAGCAGTGCAATCACGTCGGGTGCATTCTTAACCACCGCAACAACCGACAAAGACGGAGTATTTACCTTGACTGTCCCGGCTACTGCAAGCGGTGTGACTGTTAAAATTGGAGCTAACGGCAAATGGATGAAAGAAGGACAAAGACAACATGACGCAAATGAAAAGAGAGTTTGGGTGGAAGGTATATGGTCATTCCCTGATCTGGGTCCGGATATAACGAGTGTAACATCAGGAAAGGTAATATATCTTTCCACAGTTATAGGCGAGTTTACGACCAATATAAACGCCGGGGATGATGTTCCAATTAAATAAAGTAGTGTTTCACTTTAAATAAAATGCAATCAAATGAAAAAATATATCATATTACTGCTAAGCCTGTGCATGACCGTTGCTGTTGTGGCGCAGGAACCGGATGAGTTTGAGGAAGAACAGGAAGAGGTTGTGGAGGCCGGCGACGAAGTGCTTCCGCTGGAACCTGTAGCTGCAGTACAAAGGCCCGCAGCAGCCACCCACAAATACCTGCCCCGGCAGGGAGATTTCGCGCTGGGTGCCGATGCCACCCCATTCTTAAACTATTTGGGCGGTTTCTTTTCCGATAACGGCGCCGCTACGCCCACCTTTAGCGGACTTAAAGAACAGAGCATCTACGGCAAGTATTTTGTGCAGGACAACCAGGCCATTCGCGTAAAGCTGTTGCTTGGCATTTACAGCACGTCACACAAGCAAAGCGTGCAAAATGATGAGGCTTCCAGCACCATACCCGACGCTACGACCATCGACACCAAGAAAGAAAAAAACACGAACGTGTACCTGTCGGCAGGCTATGAGTTCCGCCGCGGACGTGGCCGCGTGCAAGGGTTCTGGGGCGGCGAGCTGGGCTTCGGCATAGACAAAAGCACGACCTCCTACGCCTACGGCAACCCCATGACGGGGGCAAATCAAACCCCCACTTCCCATAATTTCGGCTCCAATATCCCGTCTACAGGAGAGCGCGTTATGCTCGACAAGGGCGGCTTGAACTTCAGGTTCGGACTGGGCGGCTTTGCCGGCGTGGAATATTTTATCGCCAATCAGATATCGCTTGGCGGTGAGTTTAGCCTCGGCTTCATCACCTCCCTGCGCGGCCAGGACGAAGTAACCACCCAAAAATTCGAAGCCGGCAAGGTGCAGGAATCGGTAACAAGAACACGCAACGCCGGTGACGTGGCAAATGAATTTGGCGTAAAGACAGTAGCCGGGGGAAGCATTTTCCTGCTGTTCTACTTCTAAATGACCAAATCCGCTGCCACACACGCCCGGCTATCCCTCGCTTTCTCGCCCTGCCCGAACGACACATTCATGTTCGACGCCATGGTGCACCGCCGAATCGACACCGAAGGGTTGCAATTCGACGTGCACCTGGCCGACGTGGAGGCGCTCAACCACGCAGCCCTGCACCACACCTACGACATCACGAAACTCAGCTACCACGCCTACGCTTACGCCACAGCGCACTATGCCATGCTTCCGGCGGGCAGCGCGCTGGGCTTCGGCAACGGCCCGCTGTTAGTGAGCGCCCGGCCGCTACGCGACGACGAATTAGCCGCCGCCCGCGTAGCTATAGCCGGTCGCTATACCACGTCGGTGGCCTTGCTCAAGGCCGCTTTTCCGCAGGTTACCGATCTGCGCGAAACCCTTTTCTCTAATATCGAGCAGATGGTGCTGCGCGGCGACGCCGACGCCGGCGTGCTCATCCACGAGGGGCGCTTCACCTACGCCCAAAAAGGCCTCCGCCT
Organism: Prevotellaceae bacterium; assembly: GCA_031288865.1. Lineage (GTDB taxonomy): Bacteria > Bacteroidota > Bacteroidia > Bacteroidales > UBA932 > JAIRLC01. The sequence goes on along the minus strand of JAITQN010000004.1, from coordinate 2,904 downwards.
GATAGCCGACCTCGGCGCACGGTGGGAGGCGAAAACCCGGCAGCCCATACCGCTCGGCGGCATCGCCATGCGGCGCACCCACCCCGCGGCGCTGCAACAGACGGTGGCGCGGGTGCTGCGGCGCAGCATCGAATACGCCCTCGCCCACCCCGACGCCGGCGCCGCCTTCGTAAGGGAACACGCCCAGGAAATGGACGAACAGGTCATTAAGCAGCACATTTCCTTATATGTAAACCGCTATTCGCTCGACCTGGGCGACGACGGTTTGAAAGCTGTTCATTACTTTTTGAAACAAATTTCTGTAAAATAGGGGGTATCTTCAAAAAAAGTACTACTTTTGCAGCATTGTACCCCTAATTTTAACTAAAACCTGAAAAAAATGAGTACTTTTAGATTTCAAGCGCTTCAAGAATTCACCACCCGCCGTGCCGAACGTTTCTATCCCACGCCGCCGCGCATATCCGACTGCTTCGGCATTAACGTCTTCAATCAGGAAAAGATGAAGAAGTATCTGTCGAGCGAGGCCTTCGAGGCCGTGCGGTGCGCCGTAGACGACGGCAAGAAAATCGACCGCCGGATGGCCGACCAGATCGCCGCCGGCATGAAAACATGGGCGCTGGAACGCGGCGCCACCCACTACACCCACTGGTTCCACCCCCTCACCGACGCTACGGCCGAAAAGCACGAGTCGTTCATCGAGCCGGCCAAGGGCGGCGGCGCCTTCGAGAACTTCCGCGGCGACCTCCTCATACAACAGGAGCCCGACGCGTCGAGCTTCCCCAGCGGCGGCTTGCGCAACACGTTCGAAGCCCGCGGCTACACCGCCTGGGACCCGTCGTCGCCGGCATTCATCGTGGAAGACACGCTGTGCATCCCCAGCATCTTCGTGTCCTACACCGGCGAGGCGCTCGACTATAAAACCCCGCACCTGAAATCGCTGCAAGCGCTGGAAAAGGCCGCCGTCAAGGTGTGCCAGTACTTCGACAAGGACGTCGACCGCGTGCAGGCCACGCTCGGGCTCGAACAGGAATACTTCGTGGTAGACAACGCCCTCTACCGCGCCCGCCCCGACCTGATGCAAACCAACCGGACGCTCATGGGGCACGCCGCCGCCAAAAACCAGCAGCTCGAAGACCATTACTTCGGCGCCATCCCGTCGCGCGTGATGGCCTTTATGAAAGACTTCGAAGTGGAAGCCTACAAGCTGGGCGTGCCGCTGAAAACCCGTCACAACGAAGTGGCGCCAAACCAGTTTGAATTCGCGCCGGTGTACACCGAGGCCAACCTCGCCGTAGACCACAACCAGATGATGGTTATGCTCATGCGGCGCGTCGCCAAGAAGCACAAACTCAAAGTGATTTTCCACGAAAAGCCCTTCGAGGGCGTGAACGGCTCGGGCAAGCACTGCAACTGGTCGATGCGCACCAACACCGACGTCAACCTGCTGTCGCCCGGCAAGACGCCGCGCAACAACCTGCAATTCCTCACCTTCTTCGTGGCCAGCATCCGCGCCGTGTTCGAGCACCATCACCTGCTGATGGCCAGCATCATGTCGCTCAATAACTCGCACCGCCTCGGCGCCAACGAAGCGCCGCCCGCCGTGATGTCGATCTTCGTAGGAAAGACACTCACGAAAGTGCTCGACGAGATCGAAGAGCGCGTAGGCAACAAGAAGATGACGCCCGACGAAAAAACCACCCTCAAGCTCGACATCGTAGGGAAAATCCCCGAAATCCTGCCCGACAACACCGACCGCAACCGCACGTCGCCCTTCGCATTCACCGGCAACCGCTTCGAGTTTCGCGCCGTGGGGTCGTCGGCCAACGTAGCGTGGCCCTCGCTCGTGCTCAATGCCGCCGTGGCGCAGCAGCTCAACCGTTTCAGCGAAGCGGTAGACAAGCTGATAGATAAAGGCGTGAAGAAAGACGAGGCCATCTTCCAAGTCCTGCGCACATTCATTCAGGAGTCGAAAGCCATCCGCTTCGAAGGCAACGGCTACTCGGCCGACTGGGTGAAGGATGCCGCACAGCGCGGCCTGCGCGGTATCAAAGACGTGCCCTCGGCATTCGACGCACTGCTCGAGCCGGCGTCGAAGAAATTATTCAACGACATGGAGCTCTTCTCGGTCAAGGAAATCGAGGCGCGGCACGAAATCCAGAACGAGATCTTCATCAAGAAGCTGCAAATCGAATCGCGCGTGCTGGGCGACCTCGCCATCAACCACATTATCCCTACCGCCATCCGGTATCAGAATTTGCTGATCGAGAACCTGCGCGGCCTGAAGGAACTCTATTCCGCCAAGGAATACGACACCCTCACCAGCCCGCAAATCGACACGCTGCGCACCATCTCGACCTACATCATCGACATCCGCACGCTGGTTACCGACATGGTGAAGGAGCGCAAGAAGGCCAACGCCATCGACGACATCAGGAAGCGCGCGGCGACCTACTCCAACACGATTATCCCGTTCATGCGCAACATCCGCGACCGCATCGACCACCTCGAAATCATCGTTGACGACGAGCTGTGGCCGCTGCCCAAGTACCGCGAGCTGCTCTTCCTCCGTTAAGAGTTAAGAGTTATGAGTTATGAATTAAGAGTTATGAATTAAGAGTTATGAGTTAAAATAATTCAAAATTCGGAACTCAAAATTCAAAATTAATTCCTACATTTGCAGGCATGAAAACCTTGTTGCCGTTAGAAACCGTCCTCCCCCGCCGTTCCGGACATCTCCCTCTCTCCGAGGGAATTCCCTCCGGCTTAGAGGGAGTTCCCTCCGGCTTAGAGGGAGCTCCCTCCGGCTTAGAGGGAGTTCCCTCCGGCTTAGAGGGAGCTCCCTCCGGCTTAGAGGGAGTTCCCTCCGGCTTAGAGGGAGCTCCCTCCGGCTTAGAGGGAGTTCCC
>JAITQN010000126.1 GCA_031288865.1 Prevotellaceae bacterium | reverse complement strand
TGCCAGCTTTTTGTTCGACGGGCAAAAAGCGTTGTTCAGCAGGGTGTATCCACGAAAAACATAGTCGGATAATTTGTACGTGTTTCTTCCACGCACGGATCGTTCGGCGCACTTTTTCAGTATCGGTTTCTTTAGGTCGTGCAAAGATAAGAAACTTACGCCTAATCGCAAAAAAACAATGTGCTAATGCGACAATTCAGGGAATACCTGCCAAATCGGAGAACCGCAGCTTGCGGCGGGAGGTGAAGAATTTCCACACGATGCTTTTCCCGTACATTCCGCTAACCGGCGCACCGGCGTTGGGCGTAGCTGTCAAGCGCCGCCGGTTTTTCCAAAAGTGTACGTGGGCGCGCCACACTGCCGCGAAGAACGAATATTTCCCGCTTCCCAGATAGACGAGCGCCGACAGGCCGTCGAGCAGCAGGCGCATCCACAGAATGGCCGTGCGCTTCCCCGCCGGTAAATTTTTATACAACAGGTAAAGGCTGTTGCGGTGGTTGAAGTAAATTTTTCGCGGGTGGTTGTTCGGCAACGTGCCCCCGCCCACATGAAAGACCACCGACTGTGGCTCGCATATAATTCTGTATCCGGCGGCCTGCATTCGCCAGCAGAGGTCGATTTCCTCCATGTGCGCAAAAAACAGCGCATCGAAGCCTCCCAAGCGGTGAAACAGCGCCGCGCGTAGCATCATGCACGCGCCCGTAGCCCAAAATATGACACGCCGTTCGTCGTATTGCCCTGCATCGGGTTCTATGCGGTTCAGGATGCGGCCGCGGCAAAACGGGTAGCCGTACTTGTCGATGAAACCGCCGGCCGCGCCGGCATATTCAAAGAAGCCGGGCGCGCAGTAGTCGCGCACCTTCGGCATGCAAGCCCCAATACCGGCATCCTGTTCCATTAAGTCCAGCAAGGGCTGCAGCCAGTTTTCGGCAACCTCCACATCCGAATTGAGCAGCACATAATAATCGGCTTCTACCTGCTGCAGCCCCCGGTTGTAGCCGCCGGTGAAGCCGTAGTTCCTGTCGAGGCAAATCAAATTTACCGAAGGAAACTGCATACAGAGAAACTCGACGGAATCATCGGCAGAGCCGTTGTCAATCACCACAAACGACACGTCCTGCCCGGCCGTGCGCGCCAGCGCGAGTGGCAGAAATGACTGTAAATAATGCTTTCCATTCCAGTTTAGTATCACGACAGCAGTCTTAGCCATGTTTTCTATCATTTAAAAACAAATTTAACTTTTTTTTATATCTTTGCAAAAATAATTTGATTTTCATGCGTTCACTAAATATTATCAACTGCGAACGGGGGTACCGGGCGGGGCAAACCGTACCGGGCGAAGTGCATTATGTACCTCACGACAGTTGCTGTAAACTGAATGTTTACGACTGGCTTCGCGACATTCCCGAAGACCGCATACACCGGATTTTCGAGGTGCGTTTTAAAAATACCCACAAAGGCTTTTTTTATAATGCGAATGATTTGCCGCTGGCCAAGGACGACATTGTGGCGGTGGAGGCGAGTTCCGGGCACGACATCGGCGTTATCAGCGCCGCGGGGCCTATCGTGCTGTTGCAAATGAGGCGCCATAACGTGAAACCCAACGTGAACGAATTGCGGAAAATTTACCGCAAGGCGCGGACGTCCGATATTGAGAAATGGCAAGACGCCATTTCGCGCGAGCACCGGGTGATGATCAAAACCCGCCAGATTGCCGCGCAGTTCAGACTCAACATGAAAGTGGGCGATGTGGAATTTCAGGGCGACGGCACCAAGGCGATTTTCTATTACATTGCCGATGACCGCGTGGATTTTCGCGAACTCATCAAGGTGCTGGCCGAGGAGTTTCACATACGGATAGAGATGAAACAAATCGGTGCGCGGCAGGAGGCCGGGCATATCGGCGGCATTGGCATGTGCGGCCGGGCGCTGTGTTGCGCGCAGTGGATGTCGGATTTCATCTCGGTGAACACGTCGTCGGCGCGGACGCAGGAGCTTTCCCTGAACCCGCAAAAATTGGCCGGTCAGTGCGGCAAGCTGAAATGTTGCCTGAACTACGAGGTGGCCACGTATGCCGAAGCGCAAAAAGATTTTCCGCAGGTGAAAAATCCGCTGGAAACGATAGAAGGCCCCGCCTACCTGCTAAAGAACGATGTGCTGAAAGGAATCATGTGGTTTACGTTCGATCCGCGGAACCCCATCACCCAGTTTGCCGTGCCGGTGGCGCGCGTAAAGCAGATCCTCGAACTGAACAGGAAGGGAGAGAAGGCCGAGTATCTTGTGGAAAACACGCATGTGCCTTCGGCCCTGCCCGACTTTATAAGCTCGGCGGGAGAAGACAGCATCACCCGTTTCGACCAGTCGAAGAAACGGAACAATCAACGCCATCGCAGCGGAAAGGGACGCCCGAGAGAAGAACAGCAGAAGCCGCCACAGCAGGCGGCAGGGCAGCAGGCGCAGGCTCAACGGCAGAACCAGCCTGCACCGCCGGCAAAAAATAACGAAAGACGGCACAAGCGCCGGAAACGTCCGTCGTCCAACAAAAATAATCCTACTAAAAATGAAAGGCAGCAATAGCTTCTCTGTTCCTTATTCACTGTGTGTGGCAGGGTGTTTATTCGCGGCCTGCACAGCGCCCGCGACATTCGAGGAGAATGTCAAGCTCGGCGGCGACCGGTGGATGAAAAACAACACCGTAAGTTTCACCTTGCCGGTAACCGATACGCTGGGCGCCTACGCCATCATCATCGGCCTGCGCAACAACAATGATTATCCGTTCCGCAATATTCATTTTTTCGTTGATGTGACGTCGCCCGGCGGCGTGTCTGCGTGCGATACGGTGGAGTATGAACTGGCGGATGCGCAGGGAAAGTGGCTCGGCAAGCAGGGCAACTATTGGGTTGACCACCGGCTGCTTTACCGCCCGGTGGTGATGTTCACCGATACCGGGAATTATGTGTTCGGCCTCCGGCACGGCATGCGCGCCGACACGCTGCACGGCATAGGCGCCGTAGGCCTTCGTCTCGAATTACTTGATATCGAAGGTGGGCAAAAATAAACATTTACGATTCCGGGAAAACGAAACCTTCACCTTGCTCTACCAGCCGGCATTTGAGGAAATATTTCGTCGTGATTTCCGCTATAAGGGCGCATGGCGCGAGCAGGTATTTCACAACAGCAATCCCGTTGTACTGGAGCTGGGCTGCGGCAAGGGGGAGTATACCGTGACGCTTGCCGGGCGGTTTCCGGAGAAGAATTTTATCGGCGTCGACATCAAGGGTGCGCGCTTGTGGCGCGGCGCCAAGACGGCCACCGAAAAGCAATTGCAAAACGTGGCATTCATCCGCACGCGCATTGATTTTATCGAATCGTTTTTTGCGTCCCGCGAGGTCGATGAGATTTGGATTACCTTTCCCGACCCTCAGCCGAAAGCGGCGAGGAAGCGCCTCACGTCGCCGCTCTTCCTGACCCGCTACCGCAAGTTTCTAAACCCCGGCGGATGCATTCACCTGAAAACCGACAGCCGCCTGCTGCACGACTACACCAGGGCGCTGGCCGCGCACAATCATTTGAAGATATGGGAAAGCAATGCCGACATTTACGGCTCCGGGTTTGCCGGCGAATTGTTGTCGATTAAGACACACTACGAACAACTGTTTCTCAAAAAGGGATTGCCCATCACCTACCTGAAATTCGGCATCGACAGCGACGAGACGCTGCAAGAGCCTACTGATAGCGAATGCTGCGGAGTAGCATCTGTTTAAATTGTTCCTCGGTAATATACAGGCGTACGACTTTCTTAGGCGGCAATATCTCCGAAAACTTTTGGTAATATTGCCGGAATAATTCCGTTTCCTTCTCAAAACTGGCGGTGTAGTTGTCGAGCACGGCCTTTATGTCTTTGTCGTTTTCCATGTTTTCCACGTTGGAGAGCCGGCGTAATATTTTATTACGTTCTTGCGAGATGGTCTCGCGCCGGTTGTTGTATTCGTTGTACACCGGCCAGAATCTCTCCGCCTCGCGCGGGGTCAGGTCGATGTTGTTAGAAAAATACGCCACCTTCTGGCTTTTCAATTTGTCGTGGCGCGATTCGAACGAGCCCTCCATGCGGACTTCAAAACCTTCGCCCACCACGTTCCCGCTGTTGTCGCGGATAACCGTGCGGGCAGTATCTATGCGGAAATTCCCCATTTGCGCCGAAAGCGGCGCTGCGGTCATTAGCGATGAAGCCGCGAATGCAAGTTTTAGCAATCTCATAGTCGTATTTATTCTAAGGAGGCAATGTCGGCCAAGCTCACATGGGTCGAAGACAGGTAGTCAATAATATCTTCCGTGTTCACCGAGGGGTCTACCTTTTCCTCATCAATCACGCGCAACACGGACTGTTCGTCGAGACGGTAGGTTTCGAGCGTCGATGTATAAAAATCGTCCAGCGAAGTGGAGACGGTGGTGGCGTCCTCGCCGGCATTGAGGTTGTTGAGCAACACCACGCCGCCATAGCCGGCTACTGCCAATGCCACGAAAGAGGCGGCAAAGGCCAACTGCGGCCGCAAGGCTTGAATCCACGAGAGCTGTGGCTGCGGCTCGCCGGCCGACATCCGTTCGGCAATCCGGTCCTGTAAGGATTCAAAATACCTTTCCGGCACATTAAAGACGTTCTTTTTAAGATCGTCGGTTAGTATAAACTCTTTTTTCACTGCCATATTTTTCTTCTATTTGACATTTTTTTTTAACAAAGGTTTAAATTTATCAATCCATGAGCTCTTCAATCTTTTTTACCGCATGATGATAGGACGCCTTGAGCGCACCTACCGATGTGCCGAGTACGTCCGAAATGTCTTCATACTTCATTTCGTCGAAATAGCGCATGTTAAATACGAGGCGCTGCTTCTTGGGGAGTTTTAATACGGCCTGCTGTAGCTTTTTTTGCAATTCATTCCCGTTGAAATAGGGGTCGTCTTCGAGTTTATTTTTCAGCTGGCCTTCCACGTCGCCCAGCGGCAGGAAGAATTTTACCCGTTTACTTTTCAGGAACGACAGCGCTTCGTTGGTGGCGATGCGATACAGCCACGTGAAAAGCTGCGAGTCGCCCCTGAAATCGGAAAGCGACGACCACACCTTAATAAACGTGTTTTGCAGCACATCGTCGGCGTCGGCGTGCGAGATAACGATTTTGCGCACGTGCCAGTACAACCGCTCACGATATTTCTGTACAATAAGGTTGAAGGCGTAATTCGGATTACTGCCTTCGTGGAACAGTTGTACGAGCGCTTTGTCAGTCATTGGAAGTCCGGTTCACGGCGTTTAATTTTTCAAAATGAAGGAGACTGTCGTCTTTATCTTTTGCTATTTGCTGTTTCAGCTCCTCTAAGGAGTTGAAGCGCCGTTCCTCGCGGATGCGGTGCACGAGGCGCACTTCAATGGGCTGGCCGTAGATGTCCTCGTTGAAGTCGAAGATGTGCGTTTCAATCACGCGGCCGGCCGCGCTTCTCAGCGTGGGGCGTACGCCCACATTCATCACGCCGCGGTATTCGCGCCGCGCCACGGTGACGAGCGCGGCATACACGCCGTCGGCCGGAAGCTGCTTCAGCGGCTCGTAGAGCTGCATGTTGGCTGTGGGAAAACCGAGGGTTCGTCCTATTTTGCTGCCTTCCACCACTACGCCATACAGTCCGTAGCAGTAGCCCAGACATTCGTTCGCGGATTTCACATCGCCGCCCTTAAGCGCTTCGCGTATTTTGGTAGAGCTTACCGTGTTGTTCTTCGGCACAAAAACAGAAGTGTCCGGCCCGAAAAAGGAGGCGTAGGATATGGCGCTCACCCTTTCTACGGTAATGCCCAGCGGCTCGCTCAGTTTTTTCATCGCCTCGAAATCGTCGATTGCGCGATTGCCCAGCCGGTGGTCGTGCCCGATCACCAGATGGTCTACATTCAATTGCTGCTTCAGGTAGCGGTCGAAAAATTCGCCGGTAGTCATGGCCGCCAGCTCGTGGCTGAAAGGGATAATCTCGATGTGCTGGATGCCCAGTCCGAGCAGCAGCCGCTTTTTTTCTTCCACCGAATTGAGCAACCTGAGTTTTTCGGCGTCCTGCCCGAGCACCGTGCGGGGATGCGGCCAGAAGGTAATCACCATGCTCTCCTTTCCCTGCGCTTGCGCCTCCTGCATTACCTTTTCCAACACCGCACGATGTCCCTTATGTACGCCGTCAAAAAAGCCTGTTGTTGCTATGTGTTTCATACGATTATTAAATCATAGTCCATTGTTCCGATTCTTAATTTTTCAGCATGCTCCAAACCCACGCGCCAATCGGTGTTCGGGTGCATGTGGCGGAATTTATCTTCGCCTGTTAACGGATGTTGGCCGTCTTTGTTGATCGCCGAGCCCGCGGTGGCCGGCGCGGCCTGTACGAGGTCGGCGCAGGCCTTGTCGAGCGCCACCGGGTCGAACGAGGCGGCGAAGCCGATATCGGGCACCAGCGGCACGTCGTTGCTGCCCCAGCAGTCGCAGTTGGGCGACACGTCGATAATAAAACTGATGTGGAAATGCGGCTTGCCGTGTAAAATAGCCTGCACGTATTCCGCAATTTTTTTGTTCATGATGTCCGACGAGTTGTCCCACACCGGTTGTGCGGCGTCGAAGCGGCACACGGCTACGCACTGTCCGCAGCCCACACATTTGTTGTAGTTGATAACGGCCTTGCGCCGGTCGTTCAATGTGATTGCGCCGTAGTTGCAGTCTTTCGTACATTGGCGGCAGCCGGTGCAGTTCCCGGTTTCGATTTGCGGTTTCGACGAGGAGTGAAGGTCTAACTTGCCGCCCACGCTGGCCGCGCCCATGCCGATATTTTTCAGCGCACCGCCGAAACCCGCCTGCTCGTGCCCCTTGAAGTGGGTCATCGACACAATCACGTCGGCGTCGGCCACGGCCGCACCGATTTTCGCCGTTTTGCAATACGCGCCGCCCGTCACCGGCAAATCACGACACGACGTGCCTTTCAGCCCGTCGGCAATAATCACCGGCGCTTTCACCGCGATGGGATTAAAGCCGTTCTCCCATGCGCTTTGCAGGTGGTCGATGGCGTTGGAACGCCGACCCGAATAGAGCGTAGCCGAATCGGTAAGAAACGACTTGGCGCCCAACGATTGTAAAAGGTTAGCTACGCAGGCGGCGTAGTTATGGCGGATGTAGGCCATGTTGCCCGGCTCGCCGAAATGGATTTTGATGGCGGTGAATTTATCTTTGCAATCTAACGTTTCGATACCGGCCTTGCGCACCAAGTGCTCCAGCTTGCCGCACAAATTTAATGATGGCGTGGTGTGTAAATCGGTAAAGTAGACGTTCGAGGCCATTGTTACGCCTCCATGTTGTACAAGTATTCCGGCGCATAATCAGCGCCATTGGGCCACTCAATGCGGTAACCTTCCAAATATGTTGCGTTCGTTACTTCTAAAAACATACAGATTATTTTAAATAATTCTTGTTTATGAATATCCAACCAGTCAAACACCAAAATCTGAGGCATAATTCATAATTAATAATACAAAGGTAAAAAAAAAATCATTACATGCCGGGCGGCCTCCCTTCAGGATTTTTGTTTTCATAATTATTTGCTTTTAAAGATTAATTGATAGTTAGATATTAGAGATTAGATGTTAGACTGAAACGAGTAGTTGTTCGGAGTCCCACGCGTCGTGAGAGAACAAACACTGCAGTGTTCGGAGTCCCACGCGTCGTGAGAGAACAAACACTGCAGTGTTCGGAGTCCCACGCG
>JAITQN010000160.1 GCA_031288865.1 Prevotellaceae bacterium | reverse complement strand
GGCGGCGTCTTTCGCAGGTTTAAAAACCCTGTCCACGTATCTTCCATAAAGGAAGTACATGCCCACCATAAATATTATCGCAATTATGAAAGTAATCATGAGGCAAAGATAATATTTTTCCCAATATCAGAAAAAATTATATGTTAGCCTTTAAATTCGAGCATAAATTCGTTGAGATTTTGCTCCGGGTCGAGCTGCAATTTTTTACGCAGCCGGAAACGGGCGACCTCCACGCCGCGCACCGAATTGCCGGTGAGTTGCGCAATTTCTTTGGTCGTAAGATTGAGCCGCAGGTAGGCGCAGAGTTTCAGGTCGCGTGGCGTGAGTTGCGCCGAACGTTCTTTCAGGTTGCGGAAAAAGCGGTTGTGGATAAGGTCGAAGTTCGCCTCGAACACCTCCCAGTCCTTCTCCGAAGAAAGGTTTTTATTGATTAGTTTAACGATGTTTTTAATATTTTTCGCGCTGTCTTCTTTTTGCAATTCCTGTCTCAAGGTGAGCAGCACATTGTTTTTTTGCGTGATGGCCATAGCGCTCACGGCAAGTTCTTTCGCTTTAAACAGCACCTCCGCCTCTAATTTCTCGTTCTTGAGTCGAATGATTTTTTGTTCCTGCCGGGCTAATTCCTCCTGTTTTTTCTCCTCTTCTTTGCGCAATAATTTTTGGTGTTGACGCTGTAGCTGCCTGTACCCTATTTTGTAGGAGAAGAACAGCAGCAACAGCCCCGCTATGCCGTAGCAGCCGAGAGCCATCTTGCTGGCATACCACGACGGCCGGATAGTGAACGCATATTGCGTCTGTGCGAGTATGCTGTTGCCTAAGTCGGTTGCCTTAACAGCAAACACATATTTTCCTGCCGGCAGTCGCGAATATTCTTTCTCGTAATTACCGGCAACAGGCAGCCATTCCGTTTCCAACCCGTTGAGCTTATACCACAGCTTTGCGCCGTTGGGAGAAAAGGAAGGGTAGGCGAAAGTAAATTTAACCGTGCGGTAAGACGGCGGCAATTGCGTCTGTTGCGCATCCGGCGCTAACAAGCGCCGCTGTTGCTTCTTCGTGTAGGCCTCAATACTGCGCAGCAAGACAGCGGCAGGAGCGGCAGGCAGCGGGTTCTGTTGCCCGTCGAGCATGGCGAACCCGTTACCCAGTCCGATAAATGAAACCTGCTGATGGTTGGTATAGACCCATTCGTTATTTATCATCACCTGGTTTTTCAGCGCACCATGCGGAATTTGCAGAAGCAGCCGGCCGTTACCGGCATTGTCGAATGCGATACAGGCCAGTTTGTCGTTGCAGGCAAACCAGTAATTATGATTGCCGGCGGCCATAATTTTATGTGCCGCGGCAAACTCGCCGAGTGTTTCGTTGAGCTTGTGGTAAGGCACAATGGAATCGTGCATGTCGTCGTATGTAAACAATTCGTGGCCGGTGGTAAACACAATACGCCCGTTCACTTTGAACACACCTCCACGGCCGGCGTTGCAGCTGCCGATGGCAGGATAGTGCCGGCGTTCGTCAATTTCCGTGAGCCGGCTGTTCAGGCGTATCCGGAAAACGCCTTTATCCGTATGCCCCGCCCAGATATTCCCCAGGTGGTCGATTTCCAGATAGCGCACCGGCTCGATAAAATCGGGGATTACGTGGCTGAATTGCCAAAGCCCGCGAGCTTTTCGCCTGTATACCACCAATTGGGTGTAGGTGCTTTGCAGCAGCACGCTGCCGTCGCCTGCCGGGAAGGGGCGCAGGCAATAGCCGCCCGTGACGGTTGAGAGGGGTATAGCCCTGTCGCCCTCTATACGGAACGTGCCCGCATTGTGCCCGCAAAGCAATTGCCCGTCCCATACTGCGAGGTCCCACACCTGCCCTTGCGTTCCGGGCACCATAGCAAAATGCGTTTGTCCCTCCGTTTTGCGGAAAAGGCCTTTGTTTGTCGCCAGATACAAGGCGCCGCCATGCTCCATAATTGCATATACCGCTTCTATATTATCGTAATTTCCGCGGTAAAAGCAGAACGGCGAAGCGGCCGCTATGCAATCAATGCCGTTGTCCAGTCCCAGCCAGATGTTGCCCTCGCGGTCTTCAAACACGCCCAGCACGGTATTATTTTGCAAGCCGTTGGCCTGATGCAGATGCCATAACTGCCGGCCCTGCCGGTCAATCGCAACAACGCCGTTCATAATAGTGCCGAACAGGAACAACGAGTCCCGTACGTTCAAAGCGCGATTAAGCTGACTGTTGACCAGTAATGCGCCGGCGTCAGTAGCCCAGCGCCGGAACGACACCCCGTTATACAGGTACAGTCCGTCGCTCTGGGTGGCGATAAGCACGTTTTTATCATCAAAAGGCAGCAAGGAGCTGATTTGTTTGTCGCCGGTGAACTGCCTTCCTCCACGAAGCAATTCGAATTTTCCGTTTTTCAACACATATAATCCGTCAATGGTGGCCGCGTAGACGTCATTATGTATTTTGCCCATGGATAAACATACTGCCGGAAACGTCACCGCCCGGATTTTCCCTCCGCAGTATAAAAAACAAGTGGCAAACGAACGAAAAATAACCGTATCACCCATAAAATCTATCGACCAAATTTCGTCATTGTGCAGGGTGTAGGAGCGGAGGCTATCGCTCACCGAATAATATTTTAACTCCTTGAATGCATCACGCTCCCAGTACCCGAATTCCTCGAACGTGCCGCAGTAAACACGTTGTGAGAGTGTGTCAAAGGCCACTGTTCGCACACCCCGGTTGCCCGGCAAGGTATGCAATTGCCACCGTATGCCGTCGAACACCAGCATGCCGCTTCCGTTGGCAAAATACATAAGCCCCTGCCGGTCTTGCGTCAGCGCCCAGTTTTGCCGTGCGGCATGATAGTCGAACGACCTGTAATTCGTGATGCCCGGATTGCTTTGATAGCGCTCGGCAGCATAAGCAATTACTACTACAAGCAAATGCATATATAACGCACATGCAACGGAATAGATATATCTGAAGTTTCTCATTCGGCATATTATTTGTTACACAAATATAAAAATATTCTAAAAAAACTCACTCTGTTTGTGTAATATATATATATCTTACAATTTTGTGCAGTTCCTGTAAAACATTTATAACTTAACTGGAAAATAACATCTTGTATCTTTGAAACAGGTAAAATGACGTATAAGAATTGTAGCCGTTATCTCGGCATGACGTAATAATATGAATATGCTTTTTTGGAACAACCGCAAATATTAACATAAATTTGTTTTTGATTTTATATTGGTTTAATTTTATAAAACTTTATCAAGGCTTCGATTTAATCTGATTTGTTCTATCCAGTCAAATCGAGATTGTAGAACGCTGATTTTTAGAATATTGAAAATGCAAATAAGTGCGCAGGGTAAGAAAAAGGGGAAAATAATCAGGATAGACAGAATATATAAAGGAGTAAAAAAGGATACGAACAAAAACGAAAAGAAGAGTTTACGGAGATATTAAATAATGTGGAATCAAGTTCTCGATTTGACTGGATAGAACAAATCAAGAAGAACAAAAATAAAGCCATGGAAATGAAGAAGAAATGTGACAAAAACAAAAAACATTGTTCGCTCGTGAGAAAGCTCCTGCTGCTGTTTTGCGGTGCGCTGGCGAGCCTGACCAGCATCAATGCGCAAACCGGCACTGTCACCGGGAGCGTTACCGACGCAACCGGCGAACCTTTGACCGGTGTAAGTGTACACGTGAAGGGCACTACTGTTGCTGCGGTTACCGACATCGACGGCATATACACCATCACGGCACAGCCAACCGACGTGCTGGAATTCTCGTTTATCGGCATGAAGCCGCAACAGGTCACGGTGGGGGCATCCGGCCGGATCGACGTGGTGATGGAAGACAATGCGGTGCTGCTGGAAGAGGCGGTTGTGGTGGGCTACGGCACACAAAAGGCAAAAGACCTCACCGCGCCTATCGTGGTGATAAAAGGTGCAGAACTCAGCAAGCAAAGCACCACCAACGCCGCACAAGCCCTACAGGGAAAAGTGGCCGGCGTGCAGGTTATTAACGGCGGGGCGCCGGGCGCAGGTGCAACCGTCAAAATACGCGGCGTGGGCTCTATCAGCGACTACGCCAAACCGCTGTATATTGTAGACGGAACCTTCGTGGAAAATATCGACTTCCTGAGCTCGACCGATATCGAAACCACCTCCATCCTGAAAGACGCCTCGGCATCGGCCATATACGGCGTGCGCGCCGCAAACGGCGTGATTATTATCACCACGAAGAAAGGATTTACCGGAAAGCCCTCTATCAGCTATGATGGCTATGCCGGCGTGCAAATACCGGTGAATATCGTGCCGCTGGCCAACAAAGAGCAATACATCGAACTGCTCAACCGCGCAAACGAAACCACTACCGGCTATACCCCGCGCAAGGCCGGCGATTATGCCGCCGACACCGACTGGTATCGCGAGCTGGTGCGCAGTGCGCTCATGCAAAGCCATAGCCTCGACGTGTCGGGCGCTACGGAAACAGCCAACTACTCCGCAGGCTTGAACTACTTTGAACAAGACGGCATCATGGACGTCGACAACCGCTATGTGCGCTACAACCTGCGGGCGCGCTTCGAGCAGGAAGTGGCACAATGGCTGAAGATAGGCGCCACTTCTATCGTATCCGACTACAATAAACAAATAGCCAATGAAACCGCATGGAACCAGGCCTACCTCAATCCGCCCCTGTATCCGGTGTACAACGAGGCGAACACGGCCGCCTACCCCGAGCCGTTCGACGCGCCACAACGCTATGGCTACAGCAACTCCTACGGCAACCCGGTGGCAGCGGCCTACTACAGGAACAACAAGGAGAAAGGGAAAAAACTAATCTATTCGCTCTTTGCCGAATTTAATATTATCGACGGCAAGCTCACGTTTAAAACGTCATACAACCAGGACTACACCTCGCTTCAGCGCAAGAACTACCAGCCCGAAAGCTTTGTGGGCGGGTCGCAGGGCACCAAGCAGTCGAACTTGACGGAAACGTTCGAGCACCGGTCTATGCAGATTATCGACAATATCCTTACCTACACCGACCGGAAAGGGCTGCACAACTACACGCTGCTCGTGGGGCAATCAGCCCGCATGGAACGGATGAGCAGCCTGTGGGGCTCGGCAGTAGACGTGCCCGGCATCGACGACCAGTCGATTTATCTCAAAACAGGCAGCTACAAAAACCGCAATACCGACGACGACGGCTACGCCTACAACGGCCTGTCGGCCTTCCTGCGAGGCACCTACAACTACAACAACAGGTATCTGCTGTCGCTCACCTTCCGCGCCGACGCCAGCTCCAAATATCAGGAGAAATGGGGCTACTTCCCCTCCATAGGGCTGGGATGGGCGCTGAGCGAAGAACATTTTATGAAAAGCCTGAAGGCCGTAGACTACCTCAAACTGCGCGCCAGCTGGGGGATGCTGGGCAACGACAACGTGCCGGCCAACTCCGCCGTAACGCTCGGCCAGCGCAGCGTGGCGACCTCGACCGTGTTTAACGACGCGCTCGTAGACGGCGTGGGCGCGCAAACCGTATTGCAGAACTACCTGAAATGGGAAGTGGTCAGTGAATTTAACATCGGCTTCGATCTGTCGGCGCTCGGTAACCGGCTCTCGGCCGAAGCCGACTTTTACCACAGAACCACCGACAATGTGGTGTTCTACGCGCCTATCGCCAGCGGCGGCGGAACCACCGAACTCCTCGCCAACAACGGAAAGGTGCGCAACGCTGGCGTGGAACTCACCCTCGGATGGAACGACAACATCACCCGGAAACTCTCCTACCACGTAAGCCTCAACGCCACCACCATACACAACGAGGTGCTGGAACTCAACGGCCGTGAATTTATCCCCGGCGGCGCGGTGAACAGCAACTTCGCCACCCGCACCGCCGTGGGGCACCCCATCGGCGCGTTCTACGGATACAGGGTGACGGGCGTGTTGCAGTCGAAAAAAGACGTAATCAACGAAACGCTCTATGGCGTTCAGCCGCTAACCGGCGAGCCGGGCTACTTCAAATATGAAGATGCCAACCACGATGGCAAAATCACGGACGACGACAAGATGTATCTGGGCAGCCCCACGCCCTGGCTCATCGGCGGAGTGGACATGGGGCTCAACTACGGCGCATGGGACTTCGGCATCACCTTCTACGGGCAACTCGGCAACAAAATCCTCAACGCAAAACGCATGAACCGGGGCACCTTCTCCGACGGCAACTACGACGCCGATTTCTACGAAAACGCCTGGAACGGCGAAGGCAGCTCGAACACCTACCCCTCGCCGGCAGCCTACAACTCGAGCGCCGTGCAACAAACCAGCTCGTTCTTCGTGGAAGACGGCTCCTACTTCCGCATCCAGAACCTTCAGCTGGGCTACACGCTCAAAAACATAAAACGGATACCAAGCCTGCGGATATACCTGTCGGCGCAGCGCCCGCTCACGATATTCGGCTACAACGGCTTCACGCCCGAAGTGAGCGGCTCGCCCATCGCCACGGGCATCGACAACAACGTGTATCCCATGCAGGCCATCTATTCCGTGGGACTAAAAATGAATTTCTAATCCTATAGCTACACAGTCATGAAAAAAATAATACCGATTATCGCAATGCTACTGGCCGCCCTCTCGTGCAGCGAATTCCTCGACATCCGCCCGGAAGGAACCACCGAAGCGCAGGGAACCGACTACAGCAAATCCGAGAACATGTTCCTCCCGGTGAGCGCCGCCTACGCCTCGCTGCGCAACTATGCGGCGCACTCGTTCCCCTACATCAGCGTGTTCGAAATATCGAGCGACGACGCCGACAAGGGCAGCGAAGCCACCGACGGCCCAAACCAAAAAGACATCGACGAGTTTAAGCACACCCCCGCCACCGCTATCCTCAACGAGATATGGGGCGGGTTTTACGACATCGTGAGCGCCGCCAACTACGCCATCGAGCAGATGCCGCTGTTCGAGGCCGCGCAACAGGACGCAACAAACAAAAACTACGCCCGCCAGTGCGCTGCCGAGGCCAAAGTGATTCGCGCATACGCCTACTTTAACCTCACGCGCATGTTCGGCCGCGTGTATATTGCCAACAAAACCTGCACCGCCGCCGAACTCGCGGCGCTGCCGCAGGCCACCACCGCTCAGCTATACGAGTTCATCGAAAAAGACCTGGAAGAAGCCATTCCGGCGCTGCCCCCGTCGTATTCCAAAGAATGGGCGGGGCGCATCACCAGCTACACGGCGCTCGGCATTAAAGCCAAGGTGCACCTCTATCAGGCCGAATACGACTCGGTGGCCGCCTGCGCCGGACGGATTATCGCCTCGGCGCGCTACGACCTGCTGCCCGACTTCAAAACCGTGTTCCGCGCCGAAGGCGAGAACAGCCGCGAGTCGCTGTTCGAAATACAAAGCACCACGCTCGGGCTCACCGCCGGCGAGGCGCCCTACATCACCTACGCCTACATCCAGGGGCCGCGCGGCAACCAGCCGGGCAACATGCAGGGATGGGGCTTCTGCGTGCCCAGCCAAAAGTTGATCAACTTCTTCGCCGCCCGCGGCGACAACACGCGCGCCGCCGTGACCCTGCTCCGCCGCGGCACCAAAACAGCCGAAGGCGACAGCATCAGCAGCCGGTGCTCCAACCCCGTGTACAACGGAAAGGTGTATACGCCTTCCGGCGAAAACAAATGGAGCTACAACGGATACGGGTTCAACCACAATGTGCGCATCCTGCGTTATGCCGACGTGTTGCTGATGTATGCCGAAGCCCTGGTGCGCGGCAGCGCACAGCCCGCCGGCGTAACGATGACGGGCACCGACGCGCTCAACAAAGTGCGCGAACGAGTGGGATTGGCGCCGGTTCCACTCACTACAGACAACGTGCTCGACGAGCGCCGCGCCGAACTGGCGCTGGAAGAAGACCGCTTCTTCGATTTGGTACGCACCGGCCGCGCCGCCGCCGAGCTCGCCGCAAAAGGGTTTCAGCCCGGCAAGCACGAAGTATTCCCGATCCCCTCGGCGCAGCGGCAGCTCAACTTGAACTTAAATCAAAACACAGGCTACTAATTTTAAAAAACATTTTATAAAATAAAAAAATTATTATGAAAACAAACATGAAAAAAATCAGTATGTGGCTATTTGTGATAATAGCCGGCGCAGGCATGAGCGCCATGGTTGCATGCAGCAAAGACGACGACAACTCCGGCAACAACTCCGGCGACGGCAAAACCGACCCCTCTGCCATTGCCGCCGACAACCTGATTGCCTACTTCCCG
>JAITQN010000145.1 GCA_031288865.1 Prevotellaceae bacterium | reverse complement strand
AATTGCGGTATAGCCCGCCTCGCCCACTACTTTGATGGTAGCGTCAAAATTGATGTTGAAATCATCGCGCAGCGAATACAGTTGCAGGGCGATGTCTTTTTTGGGTAGTTGTGTTTCCGCATTAGTGGCGCACATAGCCAACAGCGGAAGGGCAAGCGAGAGTAAAAGTATTTTTTTCATTGTTATTTTTGGTTTTTGAAATTAGTCTTTCCGGCTTCATCAATAATATGCCACAGCGGGAGCCCATAGCCTTGTTTCATGGTCCTGCGGCGGGCAATAATATCGTCCATTTCCTCAGGTTTTCCGATGCAGGGCGCGCCGTTTTTAACGGCGTCGTCAAACATTTTCCAGGCCATGTCGGAAGCGATCACGCTGTCCTTCACGGTGGGATAGCCCATGTTTTTCCCGGCCAGCACCGACTTTGCGAACACGTCTACCAGGATATCGATTTTCTTATCGTTGAAGTCATCGGTTTTTGTAATGGTGTGATGCATGCCGTGCAGTTCCACCGTAGCCGTTTTGAAATCGTGTTTCAGGCGGGCGATGCCTTTTGTTCCAATCACATCCACGTAACAGTTATGCGTCTGCACCTGCGCCATGTGGCCATACACAAATCCCTGCGTGATATCGAACACCACGCCGTTGCGGAAGGTACCATGCGCCTGCACCCACCACGGGTCGGTGTAGCTCCACATCCTGACGCCCTGCGCATGGTAGGTGTCGTACTCACTGGCAGCATACCACCGGGCGACGTCGACGTAGTGCATGCCGCAATCGTGGAAGCACGGCCCTTCCGGCCCGTGACCTTCCTGCGGCATGTGGCCGGGCGTCATGTGGGCAATCCGGATGATGGCCAGTTCGCCTATTTCCCCCGACCGGATAAAGTCGATCATCATTTTATGGTACCAGGCGTTGCGGTTAAACATGTTGACGGCCACCATCCTGTTTGATTTCTCCACAGCGACTGCCACGTCCCATTCCGTTTGGATGTCGTCGGCAACAGGTTTTTCCAGTATCACATGCTTGCCGGCGCTGAGCGCCTTGTATAATTGCGCGGGACGCGAATCGGCTAATGCAAATAACCCGGCGACATCAATCGCCGGGTCTGCAAATATTCTATCTTCTTCATCGATAATTGTGGCGCCGGGCAGCATTTCGGCAGCGGCTTTTTTGGCAGCGACACCCGTGTCGCACACATAAGCCACTTCCCACAGCGGGTTTTTCAGAAGCTCCTTGCCATATAGTTGCCCCATACGCCCAAATCCGATAATTCCAATTTTAAGTTTTCCCTTCTGCTCCACCTTTTAGTCTAACAGTTTAATACGAATATTACGGAACCAAATGTCGTTGCCGTGATCTTGCAGGCCAAAGAATCCTTCATGATCTTTGCCACCGCAGTTGTTCAGCAACTCAAAGGCCAATGGCCATTTTGCTTCGCTGAATTTACTGGCTTGCAACATATCCGTCCACTGGGGCGTCCAAAGGTGGTATTCCACTACATTTTCACCGTTTTGCCCGTGTATCACCGTGCCTTGGTATACCATTACTTTGGCTTCGTTCCATTCGTCGAAAGGCTTTGCATTTTGCGGTACGGCCGGGATCATGTCATACAGTGAAGCGGCTTGCCGGTTGTTGTCTTTGCCCAGTTTGGCATCGGGATGGTTTTCGTTGTCGAGCAGCTGAAATTCGGGCGACGAGATGTAGATCGGTTCTAACCGGGCATTGCCGTCCTTGTCTTTCGTTTCTACTTCCTGCGCCAGATAGAGGATGCCGGAGTTTCCGCCTTTAGAGATTTTCCATTCCAGCAACAGTTCGAAGTTTTTAAACTTATGGTTAAAGATGATGTCTCCGCCATCGGCTTCTTGCGCTTCGCCGCCGCCGCCGCCGTTAAATTTGATGCAGCCATCTTCAATCGTCCACTTGCCGGGCACGTCATCTCTGCCGTAGCCGCGCCATCCGTTGAATGTTTGCCCGTCGAAGAGCACAATGTAACCTTGTTCATCTACGGAAAATGTAGAGAGGTCAACTGCCGGTTTGTCCAATATGGTATAAGCCGGCGACGTTGCACCACCGCCACAGGCCACAAATGCGCCCGCAGCAACTATGCAACTGAATACTAAAATAATTTTTTTCATATTGTATTTTAATTATTAATTGTTAATTTTAATTGTTAATTAATTCGGCATTTCCGGCAACTTCCATCCGCCGCGGTAGGTGTGCTTAATTAACTCATTAGCGAACGCCACTGCATTTTGCGGATCGGTGTAGGTTTTATCGAACGTCGGGTGCCCGTCGGTAATTTTGAAGCCGTCATTGATCACGGTTTTAATCGTGGCGTCGGCCGGGATGTTGGTAAAGCGCATGTTGGCGCCGTCCCACTGCAATTCTTGATTGAGCGCTTGCAGACGTATAGCCATTACGCCCATGACTACCATTTCGTTGAACGGGCCGGCTTCGCTGAACGGAGAGGCCGTTTCCACGCGGTTAGAGGCATCTTCCTTGCAGGCGCGCACCCAGTCCATTTCATGGCCGTCCTTCACTTCGCGCAGCACTTCCGAAGACTTGGGCGTGCGGCCGGATACCAGCCATGGGTCTTTCCCGTAGCAGCCGCAAATCAGCGTATCTTTCGTTCCATGGAAAATTACGGCGCCGCCGGCGTCGTTCAGGTCTTTGCCTGCCGGCACGCCTTGGGGACGCATCGGCTGTAGGCCGCCGTCGTACCAGTATACTTCCACTTCGGGGAATTTTATTTTCTTCACGTTAGACACCGTGCGTGCGGGGAACGTGTAACGTACGGTTTGTGCCGTGGGTGCGCAATCGGTGAGCAGCAGCGTGGAGCTTCCCTGTACTTTGGTGGGATATCCCAATTGCAGTGCCTTAAATATGGGGTGCATGATGTGGCAGGCCATATCGCCCAGCGCGCCGGTTCCGTAATCCCACCATCCGCGCCAGTTCCACGGGTGGAATATTTCATTGTAGGGGCGCAACTTGGCAGGACCAGTGAAGAGATCCCAGTTCAGCGTATCGGGCACCCACATGCCTTGTGCAGGGGTGTTGAGCCCTTGCGGCCAAATGGGGCGGTCGGTAAACGCTTCCACCTTCTTCACTTCGCCGATTTCGCCGTTCCAGATCCACGCACAGGTTTGGCGCACGCCTGCTCCCGACGAGCCTTGGTTACCCATTTGAGTGGCCACTTTATACTTGGCAGCCAGCTTGGTCAGCAGCCGCGACTCATATACCGAGTGTGTCAGCGGTTTTTCCACATACACGTGTTTGCCCATCGTTATCGCCGTAGAGGCAATAATGGCGTGGGTGTGGTCGGCGGTGGCTACCATCACTGCGTCGGCTTCCTTGCCGAGTTCGTCGAACATCTTCCGGAAGTCGTAATATTTCTTCGCATTCGGATAGCGCTTGAATACCGGTGCGCTGTACTTCCAGTCCACGTCGCAAAGCCCGATGATGTTTTGGCTGTCGATAGCTCTCAGTACGCCGGATCCGCGTCCGCCGATGCCGACGCCCAGGATGTTCAGCTTGTCGCTTGGCGCGAGGTGTCCGTGACTTTTACCCAACACGGTATTGGGCACAATTGTGGGTGCAACGGCTAATCCGATAGCGGCAGTAGCCCCTGTTTGAAGAAATTTTCTCCTTGAAATGTTTGAAGCCATAAGTATTTTATATTTTTGGTTTATAAAAAGAAGTAAAACATTGGCAAATGTAAACATAATAATTAAGAAAACAAAAAAATTAACATTATCCCCGTCAAAAGTTATTAACCCTAAAGTAAACAATGGAGGGCACGATTAATCAATAGCCGGGATTTTGTTCTATCAGGTTATTACCGTTCATTGCATCTTCGGGGATGGGGTAGCGGTTGTAGTGCGGTTTGTTGTCGGCCGGCTTGTCCCACCACGCCTCGGTGGTGAACTTGTTCCAGCGCACCAGGTCGGTGCGGCGGCGGCCTTCGCCGATGAACTCGCGCATCCATTCGTCGAGCATGCGCCATTCGTCGAGGTTGGAGGCCGTTACCGGGTCGGGGTCGGCGCTGGTGAAGTAGCGGCTGCGTACCTTATTGATAAGCTCGGCGGCTTCGGTCTTGTCACCTGCGCGCAGTTTGCACTCGGCAAGCGTGTAGTAGGCCTCCGCCAAACGCAGCACGGGGATGTCGGGGTTGCCCTTAAACGTTTTTTCGGAAGCCCACGGGATGGGCGAGAACTTGGCTAAGCGGACACCTGAGTTTTCTTCGGCCCAGCGGGCGCCCTCCTTGCCATGGTCGGCTTCGGCGCCTTCCTGCGGAATGATGCGCGCAATTTGGTCGACAATTACCAGCGTGTCTGTTGGCTTGACTTGGCGGTTTCCGCCGTGGCACACACTGCCGGTGACGGGATTCACCATCTTGCCGGCATAAAACATGCCCCGCCATTTGCCTCCGCCTTCATAGGCGCGGAGCTGCTTGCGCACGTCCTTTTCGTGAAATTTGGCAAACGGACTGCCCAGCCGGAAAGTTCCCTTCGCACTCGGATTGCTGCTGCCATCCATGTATGACTTGCCCTCTACATCGAGCGACGGCACGAGGCAGTAGCCGTTATTGAGGTTGCCTATCTCCCCGTTGTCCCAGTATTCACGCATGCCGTAGTGATAGGTGTGGACGCCCACGCTGCGCTCGCTCTGGGTATTATGGCTCGGCACCGACCAGATGATTTCGGTCGAGCGGTCGTTGCCGAAGCCGAAGACATTCGTCCAGTCGGGCTCCAGTGCATACGAGCCATAGTTGCCCCCGATAATACCCTCGCAGAGGGCAGCGCACTCGGCGAATTTATTCTGACGGATGTACGGCTCTGCGTTAAAATAGAGGCGCGCCAGCAGTAACGCTGCCGTAGCCTGATTGATGCTGCCGGTTTCCTGTGCGCCCAACTGCGTTTTCTTCGGCAGCTTGGGGAGGGCTTCCTTCAACAGGTTTTCGACAAAGGCGAACGTTTCTTCGTCGCTCGAGCGGGGCAGTGCTTCCCCCTTGTTGCTGGTGTAGAGCGGTACGCCGCCGAAGAGGTCCAGCCCGTGCAGATAGAAGAAGGCCGCCAGGGTCTGGAGCTGCATCAGTATGGCGTCGCGGCTGCCGGGCTCGAAGCCGGGCGCGTTGAAGTCAACATACTCGTCGATGTCGTCTTTGGCGCTCCACGTTTGCGCCAGACCCATCGAGAAGGCGCGCCATGCGTCGCTGAGGTAGGGTGTTGTCGGCGTAAAGTTGTGGTGATACAGGCGCAGGTACATTCCGCCGTCATACCAGTCGTTATAGCGGGCGGGCGTCAGCATCTCGTCGGTGGTGAACTCTTGCAGAACAAGCAGGTTCGAGGATGACTGCTGGTCGGCCATAGCCCACGCCCAGTGAGTGAACGCACGCCCCATGCGCTGGTAAATCTTCGATTGGGTGTCGAAGAACAGCTCCGGAGTGGATTGCGAATAGTACTCCGGCTCCACGCTGCAAGCCTGATAGGTTGCAGCAATTGCCATCAGTGCGATGACTATAATATATAATGTATACTTTTTCATACCATAAATGTTTTAGCGGTTAAAAATTCAATTGCAGTCCGAGGGTAAACGTGCGCGTCTGGGGGTAAATGGCGCCTCCCTTTTCGATGCCTCCGTCCCAGCCGGTGATGTCCACTTCGGGATTCAGCCCCGGATATCCGGTAAACGTGTACACGTCGTTACCCGTCAGGTATACCTTGACGCTTTCCACGAGGTTTGTGTATTTCCGCACCGGCAGCGTGTAGGCTAGCGTGAAGTTTTGTATCTTGAGGAACGTGCCGTCGTAGAGGAAATAGTCGCAGGGCTGCGGCCGGCCGGTGATGTGGTTGTTTTTCCTGATGGCGTCGTAGAGCATGTTGCCCTGCGCCACGGTTTTCAGCCCGTAGAGGATTTCCACGCCGTTGTAGATGTCGTAGTCGATCCAGCTCGTGAGGGTGAGGGTGAGCGACCAGTTCTTCCAGCGCAGGTCGTGTGTCCATCCGGCGATGACCGTGGGCATGAAGTTGCCCTGATAAATGCGGTCGTCTACCTTGCCCTCGTCACCATTAATTATTTCGCCCTCCTTGTTGCGTATTTGGATGTGTCCGTCGTCGCTTACGCCGGCATAGGGGTAGAGGAAGAAGCTCCCTACCTCCGTTCCTTCTTCAATGCGGTGGGCATATTGCACCCAGTTGTTCACGTAGCTGCCGTTGTAGAACGTCTGGTTGCCCCACAGCGATCCGATGAGGGTTTTGTTGTGCGTCAGGTTGAGCGAGGTGGTGTAGTTCCAGTCTTTCGCGTTCACCACGTCGCCGCCGATTTCGAGTTCCCATCCGCGGTTCTCCATCGTGCCGATGTTCTTGTACATTTCCGATTCCGTGTTGGGCGGTTGCGGAACTTTCACGTTGTAGATTAGTCCTTCGATGGCGCGGCGGTAGAGGTCGAACTTGCCATAGAGGCGGTTGTTGAAGAGCGAATAGTCGAGCCCGACGTTCCACTCGTGTTTTTCTTCCCAGCCGAGCACGTCGTTGATGTTCTTCGTCACACCGTAGGAGTAGGCCCAAGTGCCGTCGGGCAGGAGCCAGCGCGTGTCCGAGCCATACATTTTGGCGGCATAGTCGGCCGGAAAACCTTCGTTACCGGTTACGCCGTAGGCCACGCGGAGCTTGAGGTCGTTCACCCAGCCGGCGTCTTTCAGGAACCACTCCTTCGAGAGGCGCCATCCGGCCGACACAGCCCAGAAGGTGCCCCAGCGGTTCTTGGCGGCAAACTTGCTTGAGCCCTCGCGACGTATGGAGGCGGTAGCCATGTAGGTATCCCTGCAGGAATAGTTGGCGCGGGCGAAGTAGGCCAGCAGGCGCTGCGTAATGCCCTTCGACGAGCCCATATCGGCCTTGCCGTCTTTCAGCCATGAGCCTTCGCCGAGGTTCCAGAACTTGAGGAGGTCGTTGGTGAAGTCACCGTTCTTGGCCCTAAATTCCTCGCTGTTGTGTTCGTAGTAGCTGTAGCCGGCGGTGGCGTTAATGTCGTGATCGCCGAATGTCCTGACGAACGACAGGTAGCCGTCGGTGTTCAGCAGTGCGGTTTTGCTGAATTCCATTTCCGCCCAGCCCTTGCGCCCGGCTTTAAGTTCTTCGCGGGTAAACATCGAGCGGTAGTAGTGGCGCTCCCACTGGCGGTTCTCGTAGGCCACCGTGTGGTGGTAGGAGAGCCCTCCGGCGGGCAGGATGTTCAGTTTAAGCGTCACATCGGGACGGAACCACTTGTCGAGCCCCTCGTCGGTTCTCAGCGCCGCTTCGCCGATTTCGTTCATTTCCGTGTTGTCGCCGTCGGTCCAGATGTTGTAGCCCGTTTGGCTGCCGGGGTCGTATATGGCCTGCGTAGGATTGGCGCGCATGATGCCTTCGATAGAAGGCGTGTTCCGGTTGCGCTTCGCTTGGCGGTAGTTGATGTGCGAGCTGATGTCGAGCCATCCCTCGAGGAGCTTGAAGTCGGAGTTGATGCGCCCGGCGTAATCCTTCCGCGTATCGCCCTTCAGGACGCCGCGGTCGTCGTCATACATCATGGTAGCGTAGAGGCGTGCATTGTCGGCGCCGCCCTGAATGGTCAGCACGTGGCGGTTGGAGGTGGGGTTATCGTTCAGCGCCTCGCTCCACCAGCCGGTATCGTGGCCGTAGTTGTTTTTGGCGCCGCCGTAGGTGGCCACATAGTCGGCTGCGTTGAGCATATCGGGTTGCCCGAAGGACTGCTTGAAGGTGAGTTCGCCGGTATAGCTCATCTTTAATTCGTTCGACCTGGCCTGTCTGGTGGTAATCAGGATCACGCCGCCGGTGGCGCGCGTACCGTAGATGGCGCCGGCCGAGGCGTCCTTCAGCACATCGATCGACTGAATGTCTTCCTGCACCACCGAGCGGATATCGCCGCCGGGCATTCCGTCGATTACGATCAGCGGGGCGCGCGAGGTGTTGATGGAGGCCATACCGCGCAATTGGAAAGTGTTGCCCGAGTTCGGGCTGGTAGTGCCCGACATCACCAGACCGCTCACCTTCCCCTTGAGCGCCGTGGCGATAGACGAGCCGCCCACGCCCACCGGCAGGTCGCGTGCCGAAATAGAGGTGATGGAGCTCGTCACCTGTCGTTTCTGCATGGTGCCGTAGCCAATCACCACCACTTCGTCGAGGGCTTTGGCGTCGTCCGTCAGTAGCACGGTCATGTTGGGCGAAGCCGCCACGTCCCGTGTGGTGTATCCCAGAAAGGATACTTGCAGCACGGCGCCTTTCGCTACGGTGAGCGTGAAGCGGCCGTTTACGTCGGTTACGGTGCTGTTGCGCGTGCCTTTTTCGGTCACGTTGGCGCCGATAATTGTTTCGCCGTTCGCGTCGACCACCGTTCCGGTGACGGGCGTTTGCGCATAAGAAATCATCGACCACAGCAATAGCCATGAAAATGCCTGTATTTTCCTTCCAAAATGTCTCATAACAATAATTTAAGATGGTTAAACTTTCAATCCAATAATTAAACACATTATAAAGTTAGTGAATAATTTTTATATTATTATGAAATTATTAAGAAATTATTTTATGAACAATGCACAATTAACGGCCAACGGAGAACGGCCGCATTTTACCATTTACCGCTCACCTTCCCCGTTAACCGCCAGCAGGGGACAGTCCTCACCCCCTGCCTTGTCCTCAC